>JBEBGH010000169.1:0-11287 GCA_040081565.1 Pirellulaceae bacterium | reverse complement strand
GGGTCGAAATCCACGAACCAGCTCTGGAACAGCGCCCGCGCCATCGCCTCCAGCGTCGCGTTCATCCGCCGGTTCAACTCGATCTTGTCGTCCAGCGCCCCAAGCACCGCCGCGATGGCTTTTTGCTCGGCGAGGGGTGGGTGGGGAATTGGAAGCGCCTCAAGCAGCGGAATCCGCAGATTGCTCACGGTCGAACCAGTCCCTTCGTTGACTTTGATTTCATCCTGCACGGCACGCGACTGAATCGAATAGAGAAGGAAACGTGAGTCGCACTTCTTCGGGTCTGGCCGAAGCATGACCATGCGTTGGCCGAGGCAGCAGCGAAGACCATCGGGGATGAGGCAGACCTCGCCCATCGGAGCTTCCCGCGTGATTACGAGGTCGCCGCCTCGAAGTCGGGCGCGACGACTTCTTTGCTCAAAGTGTGCCTCGTCGGTGTAACTCTTGGCGCTGAGGTCGAGGCGTCCGTTCCTGATGTTCTGGCTGCGCAGGACAAGTGCACCGCTGTCTGTCCAGAGCGGTGTCGAGTGTGGGCAGTCGGCAATCTCCGAACACAAAGCGGAGAGACTTTCCTTTTTCCATTCACCCGCCATAACCCAGCCCCCTCAGGTTTGCTTTGATCGCCTGCTCCAGTTTCGCGGACTCGGCGAACTGGGCGTGAAGTTCGGCGACGAGGCGCGGCATTTTTTCCTCGAAGGGGTCGCCGTCGTCTTCGACTTCCTCGGCGCCGACGTAGCGGCCGGGGGTCAACACATGGCCGTGGGACGCGATTTGCGCCGTCGTGGCTGAAAAGCAGAAACCGGCCAAATCGGAATACTCACACAGAGTCACAGAGGCACGGAGGGAATTCTTTGATTTGGCTTTCTCTGTGTCTCCGTGTCTCTGTGAGCCATTGTCCGCACTGCGCCATGCGTGATAGGTGCTGGTGATTTTCTCCAGGTCGGCGTCGGTCAGCTCGCGGTGGACGCGGTCGATGAGGGTGCCGAGTTTGCGGGCGTCGATGAAGAGGGTTTGCTTGCGGCGGTCGCGGAAGCCGCGTTTGGCGTCGGCGGCTTTGTTTTTCGCGAGGAACCAGAGGCAGACGGGGATCTGTGTGCTGTAGAAGAGCTGGCCGGGGAGGGCGACCATGCAGTCCACCAGGTCGGCCTCGATGAGGGCCTTTCTAATGTCGCCTTCACCGGATTGGTTCGACGACATGCTACCGTTGGCCAGAACAAAACCGGCCATGCCATGCGGGGCGAGGTGGTGGATGAAGTGCTGCACCCAGGCGAAGTTGGCGTTGCCTTTGGGCGGGACTCCATACTGCCATCGGACATCATCATCCTTGCGAAACCAATCGGAATCGTTGAAGGGTGGATTGGCGAGGACGTAGTCGGCTCGCAGATCGGGCTGCAGGTCGCGACGGAAAGTGTCGGCGTGTTCCGGGCCAAAGTCGGCTTCGATGCCACGAATCGCGAGGTTCATGACGGCAAGGCGGCGGGTGGTGGCGTTGGACTCCTGACCGTAGATGGCGATGTCGCCCAGTTTACCTCCATGGGCCTCAACAAACTTTTCCGACTGCACGAACATCCCGCCGGACCCACAGCACGGGTCATAGATGCGGCCTTTGTACGGGGCCAACATTTCGACGAGACAGCGCACGACGCAAGACGGCGTATAGAACTGGCCACCGTTCTTGCCCTCTGCGCTGGCAAAACGGGTGAGGAAGTACTCATAGACACGGCCGAGCAAATCGACGGAGCGGTGAGTCTTCTCGCCCTCGCTGGCTGCGGTCAGCGTGATGGTGGCAATCAGGTCGATTAATTCGCCCAGCCGATGTTTATCGAGCGCCGGTCGGGCGTAGTCTTTCGGTAGAACGCCTTTGAGCCGAGGATTGTCGCGCTCGATGGCGACCATCGCATCGTCGACTAGCTTGCCAATCGTCGCCTGTTTCGCGTTGGCCTGGAGATGCGTCCAGCGGGCTTCTTTGGGCACCCAAAAGACGTTTTCGGCTTTGTACTCGTCGGCGTCTTCGGGATTTGCCCCCTTATAGTCGCCTTTGCCCTCCACCAGCTTCTGACGATGTTCTTCAAAACTATCGGAGATGTATTTAAGGAAGATCAGCCCGAGTACAACATGCTTGTACTCAGCCGCATCAATGTTGTTACGGAGTTTGTCGGCGGCCAGCCAGAGTTTGGCCTCAAAACCGATATTCGCCGCGCTCTTTTTCTCTGCTGCCTTTTTCTTGGCCATTGCTCGCGCCGGTAGGGAATTTTCAATCTGCTGCGGGAATACAGTCGATGGGCCTTCCATTCTAACGAAAACCAATTCCGGTTGCATGCCCTGAGAACGGTGGTCTTGTTGTAGTGTTTCATCCGGTTCGTTTCGGAAAAGTCTTGTCTAGTGAGCTAATAAACAAATGGGCAAATCGCGGGTTCGCATTTCTAGGTGGAATCCCTCATAATTATTGTGGTAGTGCCGCGACAGCTAACCGTTGAATGCAATTTGAAATAGGAACAAAAATTGGATATTGAAACCGCTCAGTCAGAACTTCGTAGAGCGTACTTGCGGGGTGGGCCTGGTGCGATTGTGTCGGGAGTGGTTTGGTTGGTTGCAGGAATCGTAGCGTCGGCCAAAGGCGTGCTGATCGGATTCGGGGTTTTGTTTTTTGGAGGGATGCTGATCTTCCCGATTGGATCGTTGGTTGTCCACGGTATATTGCGTCGCAAGCCAGCTTCCAAACAGAACCCTGGCGGCCTGACGGTAATTGAAACTATTTTTCCAATGATCGGAGGATTCTTGGCAGCATGGCTGCTGATGCCCCACCGCCCGGAGTTTGTTTTTCCTTTGTCCGCGATTGCCGTCGGTGCACACTATTTTGGCTTTCGCACCGCCTACGGCGACTGGACCAATTGGATACTTGGGGGAATTATGTGCCTGGTTGGTGTTGGCTCCATCTTTTATCGCATGCCAACCGCAAATGTCGTTCCTTACGCGATCGCCGCAATTGAGTTCGGTTTTGGCTGCTGGCTTACTTGGGTCAGCACCATGAAAGATTGATCGGATTTTCAATTACCATTAGAGTTAACACAGGGGCCTTGAAAATGAACCTGCGGCAAGTGGCGTTGGCAATCGTGACGGCGATGATGTGCATTTGCATTGGGATGCCAAGTCACGGGCAGGATCGAGAAGTTCTTGTTCCGCGAGTTATGGTCAAAGTACGGATTAGCAATCCAGACCGATTCCCGATGACCTTGTACCGAGAGGAAGCCGGAGTACCTGTCGAAGTTCTGAAATTGCACGGAACAAAAGAAGAATCGTTTTCGGTTGAGTCAGGTGTGTATTGGCTTTCTCAAACCGACCGTCCTCAACGAGGCCTGCCCTTCCAACTGCCCGTTCCGGCTATTGCAACTGCATTGAAGGCGGCACAGCGCGACGATAGTCGACCGCCCGAATTGTTGGTCGAAATCGGCAAACCACAGGAACCGCGAACAGGACTTAGGGCCGCGTGAACAATAAGTTCGGTATTTGAATTGTGTATGATTGTATCATTCCAGGAGGATTCCAGGAGGTAAGTGATGCAAACGTACGCAGAAAAAATTGAACGGCACATGGTGAATTTTTATCGTTCGCTTTCGGAGAAGGATCGACGCCGGTATGCGGCGGTGGAAGCCGAGAAACTGGGTCATGGCGGAGTCGCCTATATTGCCAGTCTGTTTGAGTGTGATCCGGATACAGTTTCCGTTGGCCGCGATGATGTTGAACAGTTGCCCGATGATTCGGCAACCGGTCGCGTCCGAAAAAAAGGGGGGCCGAAAAACAGCTAGCTCGGCAGATCCTGAGCTGGTGCCACTGCTTGAGCAAGCCCTTGAAAATCATGTGGCCGGTTCTCCCGTTGATCCCGAGATCAAGTGGACCAATCGCACCCCCACCGAACTGGCCCAGGAGTTGACCGACCGTGGCCATCCGGTGAGCCGCCAAACGGTCAAACAAATGTTGAAACACGAACTTCATTTGGGTTGTCGGCAAATATCCAAGAGTCAGCCAATGGGAAACAGCGAGCATCGCAACGAGCAGTTTGAAACCATGTTTGCGTATCGCGAAGCGTTTCTTGCCAAGGGCTGGCCGGTGCTGAGCATCGACACCAAAAAGAAGGAATTGCTGGGGAATTTCTTCCGATCCGGACGAGCCTGGACCAACGGCAAGCCGGTCGCCTGGGATCACGACTTCCCCAGTTCGAGTTGGGGCAAAGTGATTCCCTATGGAGTTTACGATCTGGGTCAAAACGAGGCATTGATGTATCTGGCCGAGGGAACCGATACCGGACGCCTGGCTGTCGATGCGGTTCGCCGCTGGTGGTTTCGTCTTGGCCAATGGAAACACAAACCCAATACGCCGATTCTGCTGCTGGCCGATTGTGGTGGAAGCAACGGATATCGTGTGACTCTGTTTCGCGAACAGCTTCAGGGGCTCGCCGACCGGTTACAACGAATCATTCGCGTCAGCCACATCCCACCCTATTGCTCCAAGTACAACCCAATCGATCACCGCGTTTTTTGTCACATCGCCCGCTCACTGAAATCGTTGCTGCTGACCAGCGTTGAAGTCATTCGTGAAGCCATTGCCCGAACGATGACAAGAACCGGCCTGCGGGTAATCAGCGAACTTTCCCGAATCGTCTATCCCGCCAAAGAAAAAGCCTCCGCAGACTATTTGACCAGTCCCTCGATCATCCGCGACGAAAATCTCGGCCAATTCAACTACCAATTCAAACCAACCAAAAAACCGAAGTTATTTCTTACCTGAGCCTTAGCTGGATTCCTACTGGGCCCGCGCTGATCGGTGACCTGCTGGGTGTGGGCCAACCCGATGAACGGCCTGTTCGCATCGTCGAGGTTCCAGGTTTCTGGATCGGACAACGTGAAGTTACGAACGAGGAGTACGCAGAGTTTCTGAATGCCGCGGAAATAGACGGAGCCAAATGGATCGATTTGGATAACCAGATGTGTTTGATTCGCAAAGAAAATGACAAATTCGTGGCGAGTCAAAAAGATTTTCCGGTCGTTACCGTGACCTATGCTGGGGCCGTCGCCTATTGTGACTGGCGCACAAAAGTAACTGGCCAAAAACATCGCCTGCCATCCGAAGTCGAATGGGAAAAAGCTGCTCGCGGCCCTCAATCGTACACTTTCTGCTACGGCAATACCTACGAACCGACCGCGGCAAATCAAGAAAGTGGCCGTATTGCCCGGGTCGGGAGATTTGGTTTCAATGGTTTTGGCACTTCGGATATGACAGGGAATGTGTTCGAATGGGTTGCGGCAACCAATACTGCCGAAGGAAAAGAAGGTAACGCCAAAATTTATTCGCATCCATTGCGGGGCGGATCGTTTGTCTTGGATGGAATGTATTTAAGAAATAGTTTCCGGATGCGGCAGAGCTCGGAAGTGATGGCCGATGACATCGGCTTTCGAGTCGCGGTTGATGCCGAACCAAAAAAAGTCGATACAAAAGAGGAAAGGTAAACAAATGGCTAACAAAAAGATTTTCCTTTTATTTTTGTTCATGACGATCTGCGCGCCGATGTTCGGACAAGCGCCGCAGATGGAAAAACGGCCAATGAGTCTGTATGACGCTTCGACCTTTGCCGCCGAGTATCCCAGAATTGGATCAACTGCGCCGGACTTGGAAATGTATGACCTCGATGAACGGCTGGTGAAGCTTTCCAGCTTTTCTGGCAAGACCGTGGTTTTGACCAAGGCCGGATACACGTGACCTCCGTTTCGGCGAGGTGCCGCCGGGTTGCGGCAATTACATGAGAAATTTGCAGATCGCCAAGATGTTGTGTTCATCGTGCTGGTTCAGCGCGAGCCCCACGCCGGTCGAATGGGATTTCGCGACATTTCGCAGCCATCAACTCTCGCCGAACGCACGGAACTTGCCCGGCGATTAAAGCAAGACTTTTCACTGAACCTCACGGTGCTGGTCGACCCAATGCACGACGTGAGTCGTAAGTTGTACAGCCAGCTCCCCGGTCCGCTGTTTATTATCTCGCCTGAACAAAAAATCGTTGCGAAGTATCCGTGGATGGACGAGTCACTTGTCAGTCAATTCCTCGCGAACGACACCATTCAGAAATGACCGGCACTTGGAGCACCTTTCGATCAGAAGAATTCCCCATTTTCCGAGCGGGGTGTCGATAGTTTTTCTGGCTAGCTCAGGATCGCGTCGATGACGTTTCCGTGGACGTCGGTGAGACGGCGGTCGATGCCGTTGTGGCGCCAGGTGAGTTGGGTGTGTTCGATGCCGAGGAGTTTGAGTACCGTGGCATGGACGTCATGGACGAGCGTCGGGTGATCTCGATCGAGCGGCTTGTAACCCCACTGATCGCTTTCGCCATGAGTAATGCCAGCCTTGATCCCGCCACCACAGAGCCAGTTGGTAAACACGAAAGGATTATGATCTCGGCCCGTTCCGCCCTGCGAGCTGGGCATTCGCCCGAATTCAGTTGTCCAGATCACTAAGGTGTCGTCCAGCATCCCGCGCTGCTCAAGGTCTTTGATCAGCGCCGCGGCTCCATGAGCCATCCCGCCAGCGAGCGGGCCGTGATCGCGCTTCACATCTTCATGCGAGTCCCAATTCCGCCGCGGGAAGCCATTGTCATTGCCGCTCCAGACCTGGACAAAGCGGACGCCTCGCTCCAGTAATCGCCGCGCCGTGAGACAGCGCAAACCAAACAAATGCGTTTCTTCCTCGACGTTGATTTCGGTCGGCCAATCGGTGCGCCCGGGTTGGACTCCGTACATCCGCAGAATGTGTTCCGGTTCATCGGTCAGCGCGAGGGCCTCCGGAGCTGCCAACTGCATCCGCGCGGCGAGTTCGTAGCTTTTGATCCGCGCGTCAAGTTGCTGGTCGCCGGGGCGCTCGTTCCGATGCCGCTGGTTGAGCGCAGCAAGTGTGGCCCTCACCTCCGCATCAGCGGCGGTTGTCGCAAACGTTCCGATCGCGTGCGGACGCAAATCCGCCAGCGGCTGCGCATTCAAGGGCTGGATCACCGTCCCGCTATACTGCGCTGGCAGAAAACCGGCATCCCAATTCTTCACGCCGTTGGAAGCGTAACCCCGATGGTCCGGCAACACGACGTAGGTCGGCAGATTGTCGTTGAGTGACCCAAGAGCGTAGCTGATCCAACAGCCTGCTCCGGGGAATCCGGGAAGTAAAAAACCGGTTGTCTGCTGCAGCGTCGCCGCCGAGTGCACGCCTGAGCCGCTGACCATGTTATGAATGAAAGCTAATCGGTCAGCGACCTCACCTAGCGGCGCGACGACGTCTGACAAAAGTTTGCCCGACTCACCGTACGGCTTGAAATCCCAAATCGGCTTGAGCCACGGCCCCAGCCCGTCTTGAAAAGCCTCGACATGCTCCCCAAAGTCACTCTTCTCGCCGTGATGTTTGACCAGCGCCGGTTTGTAATCGAACAGATCGAGATGGCTCGCGGCACCGGCCATGAACAACTGCACGACCCGTTTGATTTTCGGGGGATAGACCAGGGCGGGATGCTTGCGGTCGTCTGCTTGAGCTTGCCCAGCCATCATCGACGCGAGCGCGATGCCTCCCAACCCACCGCCCGAACGCGTCAGCCAATCGCGGCGCGTCAGCAGCGACGCCGACTGACGCGTCTCGCTTCGCAAGTTCGTTCGATGAAAGGGCGAACCCATGCCGCAGTCGTTCATTGACAATGCTTCCTTAATCGATCCAGACAAATTCGTTCAGGTTAAACAAAGTACGACAGACATTTTCCAAGCCGTGTGTTTTGCCGAGAGCAACAAGCGCTTCACGCTCCGCGTCGTCGGGCTCGCGACCGAACGCCAATTGATAAGCTCGAACGACTTGGGCCGATAAATCTTCGCCCGCTTCGCGACTAACTCGTCCCGCAAACTCTTTCGCCTGTACCAACATCAATCCGTTGTTGAGGAGGGCAAGGGCTTGCAACGCTGAGATGCTTTGATTCCGGCGATCAACTCGCATCGAGGGGTCTGCGCAATCGAGAACGGTCATAAACGGTTGGGTCTGGCTGCGAACAATGAAGCGATAGACACTTCGCCGCCAATGCGATCGATCTTCCGGGTTGGCCAGCTCGTATTCATAGTGCGGCGAGTGCTCGGGGTGCTCAATCACAAAATCTTGCCAACCGGGTCCCCCCATCTTTAGATCAAGCGTACCGGATACCGACAGCACGGCATCGCGAACGGCTTCCGCTTCCAGCCGTCGAGGTGTCTGTCGCCAGAGAAAGCGGTTGTCGGAATCGACTGCCAGGCAATCGGCTCGCGGGGCACTCGATTGGCGATAGGTCGCACTGCAGACAATCAGCTTATGCAATTCCTTGAGCGAGCCGCCTCCGTCGCGCAACGAAATTGCCAACCAGTCGAGCAATTCAGGATGAGTAGGAGCGGTGCCCATCAGTCCGAAATCGTTTGGTGTCGCCACGATGCCTTGGCCGAAGTGGTACTGCCAAACGCGATTGACGATGCTGCGCCAGGTAAGCGGATTGCGGGAGTCGCTCAGCCAGCGGGCAAGTGCGACTCGGCGATCGCCTTCGCTGTGATCGCCGGGCAATTCAAACCGGCTAGGGAGCATCTCAAGGAGCTCGAGCGACCCGGGCTTCACTTCCTGCATCGGAGTCAACACATTTCCCCGGGCCAACAGATGAATCGCACGCGGTTGACCGAAACGCTTGTGGGTCGTCGCCGCGTAGACCTTGGCGATTGGCTGCAGCGACATTCGTTCGGCTTCAGCCTTGGTCAATTCACTGTTCAACTGCTTCAGCTGATCACTCAGTGCCGTAAGGCCTTTAGCAGCCAGCAGTTTCGTGCGTTCCACCTTCAGCGGCTCTGGATCGACGCTGGCTTTAGCCGGGCTCTTGCCGTCGACGGCATTGCTGCGAGTCCAACGCGGAGGAGCTTCGATCGAATCGAGCGATGTGACGACTTTGCCCAGCGCGATATTTTCGCCGCTTGGAGCGAGCACTTCGATTTCCGCCAGGGCAAAGATGAAATCGTTTGCGCGGGATACCAATTGTGTCGCCGTGATCCGAACGTATTGGGCTTTGGTTTTTGCGGGATGACTTTGCGGGGCAACTCCCGGATTGGCGACGTCGCTGGCCGTTTGATCGCTGATCAGCGTCACACCATTTTGAAACTCTGGATCATCAGCGACCTCGATCCGGTAGCGAACGGGAAAGCCGAACCCAGCGCCGATTCCGTTGAAATCGTCATAGCAAGGGTGCAGAACCACTTGGCCGATCTCTTGTGGGCTGCCCAGGTCGACTTGGACCCATTTCGTAGTCGTCTGGGCCGATTCGATCTGGCTGTGGTAACCGCCTTGGGCCGTGGCTGCGTTGTTACCTGCTTCGGCAATCCGCTTGTCGAGTTGAGCGAGTTCCTCGCCCCCTTGTTCGAGCAATTGTTTGGTCAGTTGTTCCTTCTTCTGAAGCAACTTGCCCGTCCGCTGTTTCATTTCAGTCAGTTGCCGCTGAATCGTCGGGTCGGTCGAGTATTCCCGATCGTCGCGGTCGATTGCGGCGAAGACAGCCTGCAGTGAGTAGTAGTCCTCTTGGGTAATCGGGTCGAACTTGTGCTGGTGGCATTGAGCACAGTGGACGGTCACGCTATTGAAGGTGCCGATCGTGTTGGCGACCATGTCGTCGCGGTCGAGGTGGCGGGCGATCTTGCCATCGGTTTTGGTTTCGGGGACTTCGAGGTGCCCGATCAGATCCCAGGGGCCGGCGGCGATCATCCCGATTGCTTCTTGCCCATCGCGCGTCTCGGGAAAAAGCACATCTCCGGCAACTTGTTCCTCGATGAACCGCGCGTACGGTTTGTCCTCGTTCAACGCGCGGATCACATAATCGCGATAGGGCCAAGCGTTTGGTCGAGGTTGATCCTTGTCGTAGCCGTGGGTGTCGCCGTAGTGCACCACGTCCAACCAATGCCGCGCCCAGCGCTCTCCGTAACGCGGCGAGGCGAGCAGGCGGTCGACGAGTTTCTCGTAGGCTTTGGGATCGCGATCAGACACGAAGGCGACGATCTCTTCCGGAGTCGGAGGTAAGCCGTGGAGATCGAAATAGATTCGGCGGATTAAGGTGCGGCGATCGGCCAATGGGGAAGGGGAGAGGTGTTCCGCGTCGAGCTTGGCCCGAACGAATAGATCGATTGGGTTCTGTTCGGTTTCGAGTTTGGCATCAGCGAATTTGGGCACTGCGGTTGGGGGTTGAGGGGAGTTCAAGGCTTGCCAAGCCCAATGGTCGAGCCGCGGGTCGCGATCTTCGGCGCTGGGGTCCGCAGAGTCGGGCCAAGGGGCTCCCTCGGCAATCCATTTTCGGAGGATGTCTATTTCTTCGGCGTCAAGTCGATCACCGTCGGGCGGCATCGCCTTTTCTTCGTTGTCTATCGTCACCCGAAGTAGTAGTTCGCTTTTTTCTGGCTGGCCTGGCAGAATGACTGGTCCGAAATCGCCACCTCGTTCAATTCCCTGCCGAGTGTCGAGCCGCAAACCGGATTCGCGGGACTCAGCGCCGTGGCAATCGCCGCAGCGATCTCGAAGAATTTGGCGAGCTTTTTCGGCGAGTTGCGGAGATGCTTCTTGTCCTATTGCCTGTACGGTTGGAAGCAGAGTTGTTGCCAAGAACACGATTGAAAGCGTTGTCAGCCAGGCCAATGATTGCCGAGCTTGGCTCAAATGATGAAATGGCGGTTGTGACATGTCGGCAATCCAGTCTGTGTGATCGGCTGCTCCGGGGCCTGCTCAAGCGTGCTCCATTATTGTCGCTCATCAGCCGAATTTTTACCATCGATTCAGTTTTAGAGAAAAAACCAAAGGGGTGGGCTTCTTAACGGCCGATCAGAGCCCCAAATTTTTGCCTGAATTCATTTGCCCCAGTTCATCCAGGTAATCGAAAATTGCAAGACGGTCGCGATGGAGACCCAAATGACGTAGGGAATTTGCGCGATGGCGACCCAACGATAATGGTGCCAAACGGCAACGATGCACCACACGATGGTTACCCACACGACAGCAATGTCGAGAGCAGCCAATGGAAGATTGCGCATTCCGAACTGAATCGGGGTGAACATCAGATTGGCCACGAGATTGATGGCGAAGGGAAGCGCGACTACCCAAGGGACCTTGCCGCGAAACGCTTGAACGAACACAAATCCAAAACTGACCAAGATGATTGGGTAGAGGATCTGCCAAATGGTCCCGATCGTTCCGGGAGCTGGAGTCCAAGCGGGCTTGGTCAATGCGTTGT
>JBEBGH010000168.1:0-11305 GCA_040081565.1 Pirellulaceae bacterium | reverse complement strand
ACCAACAACTAGTCACGCAGATTCTCTTCGACCAAATAGCAGTTGAACAAACCAAGTACCTGCTCGAGTGGATCGACTGGTTTCACGGAGTATTCCCGGAAACAACCCATAACCTTCAGCCAATTGCACCAATGGGCCGTGACCTGGTTTTCCATGGACAGCTTCCTAAACCTCAGTTCGTTATTCAAAGCGTGGATCTTGAGGGTTCAGGGGAAGTCTTCGGTCAACATTGTGAGTTGGCCGGGACCATGAAAAACTATTCGACCCAACCGAACTTGCTGGACCTTCCAGCCGAGTTGACTTTCCGCGCCCAAGGCTCACAACATTTCGCCGTCAAAGCTACCCTCGATCGCCGAAATCAAACTCTGGCTGATGATTTTGAGATCCAATGCCCGAATTACCATATCGAATCGAAGTTGGTTGGCAATGAAAGGGCTTTTTTGGCAAACCTTTCCTGTGCTGCGTCACGCGCCACAGCCCAAGTCTCGATTCGCGGAAATTCGATTTCAGGAACCATTCACTTGAGTCAGACTGGTGTCGTCCTGCACGTCGACCAATTGGCTGAAATGGCCGGGGGAAATGATGTTCGCAATCTGCTAAATCAACAACTGAATTCGATCCAGGACTACGAACTGACGATCAAGTTGACTGGCGAAAGGGAAAAGCCGACCATTGAAATTCGCTCGGACATCGGCGACAAATTCTCCAACGCAATCGCAGAAGCGATCCAGAAACGAACGGAATTGTTTGTCGCACAGACCGTCGACACAAATCCGTCAATTGAATCAATTGCCGCAAATTTACGATCCCGGTTGGAAAAGGAAATCCAACTAACCAGCCAGAGTCTCGACGAGCAGACCAAAGTTGCCAGCGCGATCGAAACGACTGTCCAAAAGATGGGACCACGTCAGAAACGATTGCGGTAAACGAACTTGCCTCACGTGGAACCTAAACCGGTCAGGCCTCTATGTGCGAAATTGATCGTCAAAAATCGGGTAGGTGTCCCATTCAAAGCGATTGGGAATGTCCTCCACTTCGTTGACTTCGATTTGGTCAACCAGAGACAAGACGCCAGCGACACGGCGACAAGAATTCAATGCCACTTGTTTTTCGTAAAACGAGTCCACATTTCCGGCGACGGTTACCGCGCCATGACGACATTCAACCGACAACCCCCGCAGGTTGGCAAAATGTCGGCTATTCAAAAAATTCGCGACTCGTGTCTTGACGTCGGCGTCGTCATAATCAACTCGGATGCGTTGCAACGCAGGTTCGGCCATAATAAAAGCTCCTTCTTGCCTGACTATTTGCCCACTATTACGCAGTCCACTGGAATTGGCTTTTTAGATTTTCGGATTTTCTCGAATCGCTGGCTCCGCATTCGGCACTCTGGATTGAGTTTTACAAGCTTTAACTGAGAATCAAGCAAAATTTTTCATTTTTCGTGGAATCGTTTTCTTTTGCTAGCAAAGAGGCGCGGTCGAACCAAAACGAGTCGCCCCAGTGTTCCCATTTTCACTTCTATCCACTCAATTTGCGGAATAAATTGGCTCCTCATCATTACCAAGAGTGCACTTTGGGATGCGGTCCAAAGTAGAGGCCGATGATGCGTTCGAGGTCGGCCGAGGTACAACGCAGCATCGGTGACACGGCAGTCCGATTTTCACTTTTCTGAAATTAGCTCCTCTCAGAACCGGTGCGACTGATTGTGCAAATCTCGACGCCACAAGTCGTTACGAAATTCTCGAGCTCCTCGTGCAGAAAAAACATTTCAGGACCGCTGTCACGATTCTGAAAAAAACTTGCGTTTACAGTTTTCCGCAAAGCGGGCATACTGAATCGCTTTGAGCCATCTCATGTAGTTGGCGCATCCGAAGAGTAATTGAGGACGTACCCGGTGAACAACCTTTCCGTCAACCAAGTCTCGTCGCTGAAATGGGATTTCTTTAAAGACGTGATCCAATATGCAAAGAGAGGGTTTGATGGAATCGGATTATGGCGGTCAAAAATTGATGACATCAGCATTCAGGAAGCCGCCGACTTTCTTCAAGAAATGAAGATGAACGTCACCAGCGTAGGCTGGGTTGGTGGATTCACTGGCGCGGAAGGCCTTTCTTTTCATCAGGCAATTGACGACGCGATCGAAGGCATCGAGGCGACCGCCGAACTCCGCGGTCGATGCTTGATCCTCCATCCAGGTTCGCAATCACGACACACGCCAAGACATGCACGTCGATTGCTCGATGACGCCCTGAGGATTCTGGTGCCGGTAGCTGAGTCCTGTGGCGTGACTTTGGCGGTTGAGCCGATGGTTGGAATTGAACAACGCCAATGGTCGATGCTTAGCGGCGTCATGGAGACATTAGCTGCCATCGAAAATTACTCGCCAAATCAGGTCGGCATGGTTCTCGATTTCTACCATTCGGGCGCGGACCCAAAACTGGTCGGTAACCTGGCCAAATTTGTCGACCGAATTCAATTGGTTCAAATTGCGGATCGTCGCGGTGGTATAAACTCAACGGAGAGTCGCTGCCTGCCGGGCTGTGGCGACCTTGGCTTGCAGTCTTGGATCCGCTTGTTGTCGATGTCAGGCTACACCGGCCCGATCGAGGCAGAAATTTTCGGCACCGAGGTTCAACATTTGGGCTATCAATTTGTCCTCGACGCGTCTTGGGAATATTTGGCTTATTGCCGCGAGATTCATCGCTCAGTGAAGTCTCAGGCGCAGAAGGTCACAAAATAGGCGACCGTCATTGTCGATTCCACGTCCGAATGATTTGCACTTTTTGGCTGGCGACAGGCGGCAAATCGGCAAGTACGATTGCTCGGAATTGACCACCGGCGATAATTGAGGTCCGGCAGAGTCCGATGGCGAACTCCGCATTGGAAGCCCCTTCATCTACGTCAGGAACCGGCAATTGCTTTTTGTCAACGATCAGATTTCCATTTCTATCGGCGAGTTTGACTTTACCTTCTCGCGATCGCCCGGACCGGGTGGACAAAATGTGAATAAGGTAAGTTCCAAGGCAACTCTTTCGTGGTATCCTGACAAATCATCGGGCTTACCCGGCGATGTCCTGCAACGACTGAAGGTTCAAAATAAATCGCGGTTCTCCCAAGACGGAAAATTCCAGGTATCCAGCCATCGCTTCCGCGATCAGAGCCGCAATATTGCCGACTGTCTGACGAAATTGCGCGAGATGATTCTGCTCGCGGCGATTGTGCCAAAAAACCGCAAGAAGACGAAACCTTCTTTCTCTTCCCAGCGCCGACGCCTTGACAATAAGAAGAAAAAAAGTGAGAAGAAAAATATGCGGCGTTCCAACGTGAAGTTCGATTGACCGCCACGGTAAAATTAATTGAGATACGATTTCAATTTTCCCCAGAAATTACCATGTCAGACCGACAAGACATTGACCATATCTTAAAGCATTGGCCGTTTGACCCGACCACGATTAACGTGCGGAGCGTCGATATCGGTCAACGTTCCGTGTTGCAGCTGCGTCTCGATATGGGACTATTGCAAATGGAAATCAAAGGCCGTCCGGACGGAAAGCGGCCACACGGCGAGACAACTTATTTTGAGTACCTGCAAAAGCAGCGGGCAATGAACGAGGAGAAATTTGAACTGTCTGAGGAGCAATGTTCGGAAGTCGATCGAGAGTTCGTTCAGTATTACCATCGTCGTGTTTGCTGGTTGCACATGCATGAGTTCGAGAAGGCAGTCCATGATGCCAACCACACGCTGGGACTGATGGATTTTTGCAAACTCCATTCACCGGATGAAGACTGGACCATTTCCCACGAGCAGTATCGGCCGTTCGTGCTTTACCATCGCACCCAGGCTAAAGCTCTGGCAATTCTGGAAAGTGACGCGGAAAACTCGGCTGAGTTGGCAGTCGAAGAGGTGAATCAAGGCCTCGAAATGATTCGGCAGCTCTTCGTCGAGTATGAGGCAGAAGATCAATTCGAGGGCGACGAATTGGTCATTCAACTCATGGATTTTCAAAAGAGCCTGCGGGCCCGATACAAAGTGGAAAAGACCCTCTCCGAAAAACTGTCCGAAGCGATTGCAGCGGAAAATTATGAGCTGGCTGCCAAGTTGCGTGACCAACTGACGCTTCGAAACAACGGACGTTGATAGCAAACTCTCGTGGTTGCTCACGTGAATGCCGGGAAAAATGCAGCTTGTTGGGAGACGGCAATCGCTAGCAATTTCGCCTTCGGAAATTCTGGGGGCGAACTTTAGTTTTCTTAAAACTTTTTTTGTTGGATCGCGTATATCCTTACCGCAACCGCAAATCGTTTTACGAAACAGAGAAACAAAGGAGTGTGCACCATGCTTGTCTTATCTCGAAAAATTCAACAGGAAATTGTGATCGGCGAAAACGTCCGCATCACGGTACTTCAAATCAAAGGCAACACCGTTCGAATCGGCATCGATGCTCCGCGAGAAGTGCGCGTCGTCCGTGGCGAATTGCCAGCCAAGGAAGACGAGGGAATTTCGGAAGTCTGCGAATTCACGTTGCGATTCAATGCCGCTGAAGACAGTTCCGCCAATCAGGACATCGTACCGTTCAAATTAAAGTCGACCCCGTCTTCGACAGGAAAAGATGAGTCCTACGCAGTTGATTCTGACGATCAAAAAAGTGTAGCGACTCAAAACCGAGTTTTAGAAATTTTGTCACAATTAACCAAGCAGCCGCGGTAGTCTTTTGTTCGACAAAAACATGATCTTTACAACGAACGGATGGGCCAGGATCTGTTATCAGATTTTGGCTGGCTAACAGAGGGATGCGAGGTTGATGCCGCATCCACAAAAGTCGCTCCGTGGAAAACTCGGCGGGCGATTTAGGCTAAACGCAAACGGTTAGCCAACGAGTCGATTACTTCTTTGATGGGGAATCGACCGGCCGAAATCAGAATTTCGGCATTCTCCTCTGCCATCGCTTCGATCCGGCGTATGGCTGCAATCACTGTGCTGTGACTGCGTCCGCCAAAATACTCACCGATTTCGGAAAGCGCTGCTGCCGTGTGTCGGCGGCAAAAATACATGGCAACCATCCGCGCGTTTCCAATTTTCTGGATTCTCGCACCAGAACGCAGGTCGTTCGGCGAGACGCCAAAAAAATCGGCAACCACCTTTTCAATTTGATTGATCGTGGTCAGCCTGCCGGAGGTCCGTATTCCCGAACCCAGCAGGTCCTGCACGAAGTTGCGGTCAATAGGCAAGTTTCGAACCGCAGCAGCGGCACAGATTTGATTGACCGCGCCGCTGATTTTTCGCCCGTCCCGGGTTACTCTGGCTGCGATCAAGGAACTCACATCCGCGGGCCAATTCAAATTTCGTTCACGGCATAACCGATTTACGATTTCCAGACGACTTGCTTCACCCGCAAAGTGTAAGGGGCAAACCAAGCCACTATTCAGTCGATTCAACACCTCGTTCCCCAGTTCGGACAATTCAATTGGTGCCCGATCACTGGAGAATATCAATTGTTTGCCGGCTCGGACCAAATGATCGATCGTGTACTGCAGTTCGTGAATCGTCGCCCGCTTATTGGCAAAGAAATGCACGTCATCGATCGCCAAAACTTCGACGTCTCGATATTTGCGCCGGAAGTTAGGAAGACCGCCTCCTCGCAAAGAGTGCACGAAGGAACTTGTGAACTGTTCGGCAGTGACATAGATGCAACTGCCATTGCGATTCATTGCGCGCAATTCACTGGTCAACCCCTCGAGCAAGTGGGTTTTTCCCGACCCTGATTCGCCGAAGAGAAAGAGCGGCGAATATTGGCCAGGGCACTGCACAACCTGCTTCACCGCCGCGCGGACAAATTCATTCTCGGTTCCAAAGGCGAATTCCTTCAGCTGGTGTCGGGGGCGAACATAGGTTCTTTCGACGGTCGATGGAACGCGCGGCTCCTCCGCCGGTCCGGCTTTTTTCGGTTGAAAGATCAATGAAACCGGGTCCACCGTTCGTTCAACCCGTTCGACGCTCAATCTCGGTCTCGGTACAGCCTCGGCAACCGCGTCACGCGTGCCTTCACGAACGGCGAATTCCAAATGAACAGGAGTGCTAAGAACGTCCGTTGAAATGCGCCGGATTAAACTGGCGTAGCCCTTTTGAATTCGTCGCGATTCAAAATCCGAATCAGCCAGAACGTGTACAGCGTTTCCCTCCACACGAATACAGTCGTCGCCCGAGAACCAGAGCGCGAAAAGACTCTCGCCAACCTCTGACGCAATCCTTGCCAGAATCTGTGCTGCTGGCGAAGTCGAACGGTGTTTAAGGGGAACTGAGACGGCCACTTCCTGATCAATCTCCTACGATACGGCTTATGCTCGAGGCGCTCTTGTTTAGGGCATCGTTCGCAAAAACAAAACGCATTTTCGATTTTCGCATCGAGCACTTTTCGACTTACGCTGCTTCCCAGCAGGCTCGTCGACGGATCATGATTCTATGGTCGCTAGCACTCGTGTCAAACCGTCTTTGATAAAAATAAAGCCGCTTCGAAATCCTGGAAAAATCGAGGGCAATTTTCCGTTCAATTCTTCAGTCAAGTAGGACAAAAAAGATTTTTTTGACGTCTCCTTTGTTTCCATTTTGCGCAAACAAACAAGTTCGACGTGGATAAATTGTTGACGCAACCGACCGTCAATGATAGACCCAGGAACAGGTGCGACGTTTTCCTGACAGAACAGGGGAATTGACGTGTGGATGTTGAGAGAAGACGGCAAGATCCGCGGCAAATCAATTGACTAATTCAATTGCTTCGCACATTTCGCGGCTTATTCCGTCTCGAAAATCGGGCGCCGCAACTTCAAAGAAAACAGCAACTTGTTCATGCGGCTGATCGCGGCGAATGATCGGCGCATTCTGCAAGATCAGTGCACCACGTGTGACCCGCCAGCTCCGTGCAACAAATACGGAGCTTGATTTTCCGTCCTTGGGCTCAAGGTTCCACGAAGTGATTGCGAAATTCTTGATGGGTGAGGGATCACCACACCATCCGCGGAAGGAAATCTTGGCTACTTTGTCTTGACGATCAAAAAAATAGGTAAGGCAGCCATGCAGGTCACCTTGATTCATTCCCGTGACCAAATCACAACGAAAGGCGGTGAGTCCGTCGCCGGTTGCAAAAACCGAGATTCGATCCCATCGCGATTTCACCCATGTGGAATTGGCGTCCAACCGGATCACTTCGGCAAAATTTGCAACCGGTACAAATGCCAAAGGCATTGCATTCAAGTCGGGCGAATTCGCATCGCCGGGAAGAATTACATTAGCTTGACCATCCAGATTTAACGGCACAGCGGGGATGCCAGTGGCACTCGTTTGCAGATAGCCTGAGGCCGTTGGGTTTTGATAATTCGGTTGGGTAAAATATTGCGACTGCTGGTCGGTGTTCGTCAATGCCGGTTGCAATTCCCATTCCGACGAACCGTGATCCTGGCTCGCCATGTAGGGAATTCCAATTACACCTGCCAGTAAAGCCGGCCACAGAAAATTCTTGGTTACCATGATTTTTCGTCACTGCATTTGCGTTCGGGCCCGTCCTAGTTCAGTTTCGGCAAACCCAATTGGCGAAACGAGAACCTTGTGGGATTTGCGGACGGTGACGAAAGCGAGATAACGATCGAAACGTTTATTCCTAACGTTTAGAATCGCGCGAATAGGCGTGCCGCGGATTGCCGCCAGCCAGATTAAGAGAAATTGTCTTCTAACCAAGTCGGATCCAGGTCCAACAACCGTGCGAGAAATTCTTCTTCGGAAGGAAACTCCGCCAGAGTAAGGCTGTTGCAGTAACCCAGTTCAAGCAGTTGGGCCTCGACTCGTTCCAGTGGCAGACGCCGGGCCAGTTGCTTCAGAAAAACCTGAAACGCAGTATTTTCCATCGCTGTTTTCAAGTCTGGCCATTTCGAAACCATGTGCCCGCGATTGTTTTGCAAAATCTGACTTCGGCAATAGGCACTAATCGAACTGAAATTACAAAGCGCAGCACAGCAGCCTGCCAAAACGAACGCTCGGTCGCGATCAGGGATCATTTTTCGTTGCTGGAATGCCTGGGACAGCTTTAAAAACGCAACGAGTTCTTCCCACAACGAGTCCGACATTCGCTACTCAATGTCTTGCGACGAGAAAAATGCAAAGGCTGTATCTGGCTGCACGATCATGAATTGTAATTGCCAGACAAAGGGTGCAATAGCTAGGGGTTTGCAACTCAGCTGCATGTTGTTCCGAGACAGATGGAAGTGTGGCGTGCCGGTTGGTATCATAGTTTCGGTAAAAGTCGATCGATAGGTTTTCGAGAACTCGCGTGAGCAAGATTGAGTGGTTGTTGACGAAGCGTGCCCAGGAGTGTGCCGCAATCGTCCGCGAACAATTACTGGCTAACGAAAATATCTTGCGGATTCTCAAACGTCTGCGAAAGGGTATCTCGCCGGCGGAAGCCGCCATGGCGGTTGAATTGGGTACCCTCCAATTGCGTGCACGGACCAAATTCTCCCGTGCCGAAAAAATGCTGTTCACGAAGACTTCGTTAGAACAAGCCTCATCCGAACGGCTCGCATTGTACAAGGCATCCCGATTTCCGCGGGACCAGAAAATCGCGGATATCTGCTGTGGGATTGGTGGCGATTCGATTGGCATTGGCAGGTCCCATGAACTCGCCGCTGTTGACCAGCAGAATCTCATGTGCAAGATGGCCGAACACAATCTGACTGTTTATGAGATTCCGAAATTCAAAGTCGTGAATCAGAGTTTCGCGGATTTCGATATCGCCGATTACGATTGCCTGCACTTCGATCCTGACCGTCGAGTTGCGGGGCGAACGGTCCTGCCAAATGACTTCTCCCCATCTTTTGATGAAGTACTTTCTGGAATCGGCCGCCGATTGACCGCCATCAAGGTGGCTCCAGCCTCAAACCTGCCGCATGACTTGCGGGAAATGGTCCATCGCGAATGGGTCGGAGAACGGCGGGAGGCAAAACAGCAGTTGATTTGGTTGAATCATCCCGAATATCCGCGAGGATCCGCAACCTGCACGGTAATTACTGGACGTGGCATTGAGCGGTTGACATTCGCCAACGACGCACAATTTCGCCCAGCTCCCACTGCCGATCAATTGGGCCAGTATGTTTATGAACCCCACGCTGCTGTGATCGCCGCACGGATGATCAGTGGACTGGCTCGCGATTACGGCTTACATCGGGTAGGGCAGGGGGCAGCCTATCTGACCGGAGACCGCCTGATCAATTCCAGCCTGCTGGCGACGTTCAGGGTTGAGGTTGCCGCGCCTCTCTATTTGGAAAAAATCGCGGAGTTGGTTCGGCAAAACGACTACGGAGAAATCGAATGGAAGAAACGCGCCGTTGAACAGGAAACGTATGAACAACTCAAGCGAATTCGCGCGCGTGGTGGCCGTAAGGTGACTGCGATCGTAACTCCCACACCGCGCGGCCCGGCTGTTATCTTTTGCCACCGGCTGCCCGCCAGCTAACAGCCACGGGATTTGGTCGATCCAGCAAAAAACGACGCTTGATCGGCTTGGCAAGGATTGCAAATTCCGGATTTTCAACGACCGGCTCATGGAATTCAACTGCCAATACACCAGGCGCTTTACCCAGTTCCAAGGAACCAAACTGCCTGTCCAGTCCCAGGGCCTCGGCGCCAGCCAGCGTTCCCATCCGAAGAATTTCTCCGCTACTTAAGTGGGCAAATTTTCGGCGAATCGAGCGCAACTCTTCAAGCAGGTCGAGATCGGGATTACTGGCGCGAGAGTCGGTGCCGACCGCGATTCGAATCCCCCGTTGGATCATTCCATCGACCGGAATCTCCCGATGTCCAAAATAATCATGTGTTCTCGGGCAATAGACGACACTCAGGTTCGGGTAGCTGGCAAGAAAATCTAACTGTCTTTCGCTCAAGTAGTTTGCATGAATGACCAAGCCTCGCGGGCATTCACTCAATTCACGCAGACAAAAATCAATGTTTGCCAATTGCCATTCAGGCCCCAGCAAATTTAATCGCTCCAGCAACTTCGCAAATGGTCCCGAACGAGTTTCCAAAAACTGCATCTCTTCCTTGGACTCTGCGAGATGCATGGAAACTACCGATTTGCTTTCAATCGCGCTGACAATTATTTTCGCCAGCAACTGGGGACTGACGGAATAAGGCGCATGAGGGCTTAAACCAACTTCCTCAAACACCTTTGCCATTTTCGACCTTGCCGCATCCACCTCCGCAAATCTCTCCTCCGCTTGGCTTGCGGCGAATCCGAGTTGCTCGAGCTGAACAACCACTCTCACGTCATCGTTGTCATAAGCTGGCGAGGCCCAAGGTCGCGTGGCGATCTCGCCGATCAACTTGACGCCATGCTCGAACGACTCGTCGATTCCACGACCAATCGCCGCATCCTTTCGCTGCTGGCGATCGGCTAGTTTATCTTGCAGCAGGCGATATTGAATGACTTCCGTAACCCATTGTGTAAAACTGCTGTCTGGTCGGCCAAGGGGCATTTCCAGATCACTGAATTCGAGATGCGAGTGCGCGTTCACAAGTCCTGGCAAAACCACAAAACGCTGATCAAGTTGAGGAACTTGGGACGCGCTGCCAATCTCAAGGATTTTATCGCCGCGGAGACGGATCATGGCGTTTTTGAGAGGAGGCCCGCAAATAGGCAGCACCCACGCCGCGAGTATTTCGCGTTGCTGTTTCATGGACGACGATTATCGCTGTTTGCCCAAGTCAAGCAAGGTCTTGCTTCATGCCAAACAAACGTCCAAAGGCGATTCGCAACCGGACCAAATTGTCTTTTGACTCCATACCGACCGAGGTCGTCTGCCAGACCCAGAACAGCAATGAGATACCAATGACCGTCATCATCAGACCAGGCAATGCATAGTACTCAATCACGCCCGACTCATTGACTTGAGCAAGCCAAGTAAATTGGCTGGGTAATCCATGCTCGGCAAGTTTCGCACTGAGCACCGTCATTGAATTGTGGACGGCATGGTAGGCGATACAAGGCAGCAGGCTGCCGGTTCGCACCGCGAGGAATCCCAGGACCATGCCGACAAAAAAGGTCATGAGCGATTGTTGAAACACTGCATGAGCGGCCCCGAAAAAGAAGCTCGTGATAAGAATCGCCAGCCATTGATTTTTGACAGCCTGCGCCCCGCTCAAAATAAAGCCGCGAAACGCAATTTCTTCGAGCACGGCAGGGACCAATGCGAACAGCCCCAACAAAAACCAAATCGATGGAGGATTTTCAAGTAACGGTCCCATGACCGAATTCATCGC
>JBEBGH010000496.1:0-3016 GCA_040081565.1 Pirellulaceae bacterium | reverse complement strand
CTACGCGTTGGCCTGCCACAATCTCCGTAAGCCGCTGCGGGTCGCCGTGGTTCCCCAAGACAAAGGCGTCAGCGTTCTAAGATACCTGGGCCATCAGTACGGAGAGTTCAGCTATTCCCACCTCCCCGAGCAGATGTGGGCTCAGACGTTCGCTCAGATGAAACGCCTGCGGAGCAAGTCGGAAGACAAACGTCAGATCCATAGCCGCTGTTACGAATCGGTCGTGATCCCTCGGCTTAAGCCCGGAATGCGGGTCCTCGACTTCGGCGCGGGCCAGATGGACTACGTGAAGAAGCTGAAGGCCGAGGGCCACCGGATCATGGGCCTTGAGTTCTACCTGCGGAAGCCCGGCTCCGACGATCTCAACATCAGCCTGGTGCAGCGGCACATCACGCAGCTTTGCAAAGAACTCCGCGACAACGGCCCGTTCGACATGGTGGTTTGCGACAGCGTGCTGAATTCAGTGACGTCGGTTGAAGCCGAGAACGCCGTGCTGACGACCGTCAATGCGTTTTGCAAACTGGGAGGCACGATGGTGTTCTCTGGTCGCTCCCGTTCGTTCTCGGATCGGCTGACCAAAAAACGCCGGACCAGCACGGGCAAGACCCGCGACGTATGGTTTCTCGACAAGGATGGAATCACTGCCATGTATCAGCGCGGGATCTGGCTTTACCAAAAGTTCCATTCACTGGAGCAAGTGAAGGAGCTGTGCCGACGGTTCATCGGTCCCAAGTTCGAGATCATCGATCACGACGGTCCGCTCAAGGACGAGATCCGTGCCAGCTCATTCGCCGTCGTCGGCAAGAAGTCGATCGAGCTGCCACGCGAGACGGTGGAGAGTGCACTGAAATTCGAATTCAACCTGCCGCTGCCGGAAGGGCGAAGGTTTGGAAGAAACCAAGACATTTGCAACGCAATCCAATCCGCTAAAACAGCTCCCGTCACGGTTTAGGGTGGGTAAAGATTGTCCTGCTATTTGTCCTTCGGCAACTTTTCAACAATCTCACGTAACAAATAATTTGTCGAACTGGAAAGGTCTTCTCGCAATTCTTCACTAAGTACGTCAATCTTGTCATCGAAAAATTGGAGCGTTTCGACCTCCTTGTTTAGTCGGTCATAAGTAAATTCCAGCAAATCAAAAACACCATCGCTGTCAACGTCAAGCAGCGAAAACCGAGTAGTCTTAGACTTGATCAGCAAAACTTTTGAACCATTTCGCAAAACTAGAAAAACAGCGTTGCGTTGCTGGTTTCTATCAAAAAAATCGTACCATGAAGCAACGAGACTGTCTTTCACTTCAGAAACGTATTTTCGGAAAACGACGATATTATTCCTTGAAAAAGATTGGACTTCTTTTGCCTTAATCTGTATTGCCTCAACACTGAGTTCCAGTGGCATTAAGCAGTCTTTGGTTTCCCAAGGCAACGTTTTCCCAAATTCGTTTCGATCAACTGAGTCGACAATCTTGAATTCAACTGAAGAATTGGCGAATTTTGTGAGAATATCTTTGTTCGATGAGTCACAGATGTACTCGAAATTTCCAAAAGGAAGCTCGCTTGACACAAACAATCCAACAACACTTGAGCCTTTAAAGATGTCTACGAAACTAAGCTCATCATCTGAATACCTTCGAGCCCAAGTCCACCTTCCAAAATCGCCGCACTTTAATCCTGTAGTGCGCTGCAAAGGTGACCCGCCATTGTCAAACACCGTTCGAATTTGGGTTAATTTTTGATTGTTTCTGAGAATGGTGGACTCTACCATTTTTCTAAGTTCATTTTCCCAAATTGTTGCATCTTGTGTTGTCAATATGTCAACTTTAAAAGCTGACAGTTTGTCAAGTCGGTGGCTTTCTTGGATAACTAAGAGAAAGGAAAGACCAAGCAACCAAATAAACAAAAAGTACTTACTTACCACTGGTTCCTCCAAATACGTTTCACCATCTTCGCTTGAGTAATTCAAAGCAAAGGGGTAAGGACTGGGTCGGGGTTGGCTGTTGATTCTACCCAACTCTCATTTCCAAAAGGGCGTCCGCGCTGGGCAGAAATTCGGATCGCTTTCAGCTCTCCGTCGCTCCTCGCCTGATTGACCCGTTCAGCTCAACCAGGCAAGCGCGAAATTGGCCACTTAGGTCGGAACGGACACTTGGGAAATGTCTGCTCGACTTGCAAATTTTCTCTTTGAATCTTAGCCGAATGATTCGAGCCACACTCGGCACGTCTCGGCGCTCGTTCGAATCACTCCCAGCACGCTCGAATGCCTGTCGAGCACCTCTTTTTTGTGATTCTTGCTGATTCTTTTTGTCCAGCAAATTCGCAGTGATCGACCGCGCTTCGCCGTGCCTATAGTTACCGGCAGAGAGGCGCATCACAGGGATGCACCGAAATGAAAATGGGACCACCGAGCTTAGAACTCGATGGCCCCGGTAACACACGAGGACAAGTCGAATGTCACAGCAAGATTCTACACCGGCCACAGCCGAGCAACAAACCGAAGTCCAAATCTTCCGCCTTCTGGCGGGAGCCATCCACAACCACTTGCCCGCCGAATCGATCGACGAGACGAAAGTCCGCGAGATCGTCGAGGCGGAAGTTAAAGCAGCCCAGCTGCCCCGGCCCATCGAGGTCCGGCTTCCCGACGGTCAGCGGAACCAGATCGACACGGCCCACCACCAGCTCGAAGAAGTCCTCAGCCTGATCGGCGAGGGACATCAAAACGTCCTGATGGTTGGCCCCGCAGGGTCCGGCAAGACAACCCTCGCCAAGAACCTTTCCCAAGCCCTCGGCCTTGAGTTTGGATTCATCAGCCTCAGCCAGGGGGTTACCGAATCCCACCTGCTCGGCCGAATCCTGCCCCAAGCCGACGGCAGCTGGCAGTACCAACCCAGCCGGTTTATTGAAGTCTTCGAAAACGGTGGAGTATTCCTCCTCGACGAGATCGATGCAGCCGACCCGAACCTGATGGTCAGCATCAACGCCGCGCTGGCCAACGGGATTCTGGCCAACCCCAACGGAAC
>JBEBGH010000495.1:0-3020 GCA_040081565.1 Pirellulaceae bacterium | reverse complement strand
AAGAAACCCAAAGCCATCGGCATCATTCGTAACGTTTTCATACGTTTACCTTGTTTTGAAAGATTTTTGTGAGATTCGCCCCACTCCTCGATCTCAGACGGACAGGATCCCGTAATTATTTGGTTCACGTGAAAATCTACAGCCAAAATGCAATCCAAGCTGCAATTTCGCGGCTATTTCAACGGACTTAATGACGACGAGCCGCTGCTTGAAAAATCTTCAGCCGTCCCAAGGTCACTTCCGGAGCGATATCAAAAACAACACGAGCGCCATCAATGCGAATAATCCCACACCCAGCAAATTGAATTGTGGCGTTGTCTGTGAATGGGCCATTGCTTCTATCTGGTCAGCGGTCATTTCGGGATGTTGCACCTCAAGCTGTTTAGCCGCGCGCTGCTCCCAATTCTTTTCAAAGCTCAGGGCTTCTAACTTTGGTTTCCAAAGCTTTGTCTTAATTTCCTCAGCCAGAGCTGCCTGTTCCGGCACAACTTGGTTGGCTGCCGCACGCGTTTCCTTTTCTCTTTCCAGAGTGCTTTCGTCCTTCTTTTCAATTCCCACAATCAACATCGCAACAATGACGCCTGCCAAAGCTCCACCCGCAACGAGTCCCGTTGCGAAGAGATTGCCTTTGCCGAGTTCGTCTTCTGCCGAGCTGTGTTTGCCTCCGCCACTAACGCCACGGACTTTGTCGGATAAGCCGCGAACCGCACCACCAATGAAAATCGGCAATGTCGTTGACAATGGCAGGTAGAGACCGACCGCAAAGGAAAGTGCTTTGACTCCGCAAAGTTCCATCGTCACCGCAATGAATGAACCCACTAACACATACTGCCAGTCGAGGTTGTTTGACATGAGCCCTTTCACCAGGGTCGCCATCAGCGTCGCCTGCGGGGCGGGAAAGGTCGGCGTGCCAATGGCATGGGTGATACCTGACGCTTTCATTTCACCTGTCGGAGTATCCAATAGCCAAACAGTTAGTCCAATCACAAACGATGAAACAATGACCCCAATGAACAAGGCAATTTGCTGATAGCGGGGCGTCGCGCCAACCAGGAATCCAGTTTTCAAATCTTGACTCGTTGCTCCGGCGTTCGCAGCCGAGATGCAAATCATGCTGCCAACCACGAGAACCATCGGCTCATAAATTTTGCCTGTGAATCCTGCACCAATGAACACCAACGCAGTACCCATAATCGTGGCGATCGTCATGCCGGAAATCGGACTATTGGACGAGCCAATCAAGCCCACAATTCGGCTGGCAACCGTGACAAAAATAAAGCCGAAAACAACGACTAGCGAACCGATCAGCAATTTTTGAGTGATCGTTTCACCAGGAACATTTGGCAACATGACCATCAAGGCAATGAGTCCGAGACTTCCCAAAACAACAACCATGATCGATAGATCGTCTTCCGTTCGCAGTCGCGAACCACGATCGCGTGAGGAGAGGGAAATCAACGCCTCTTTGAACGAAGCAACAATGGTTGGCATGGTTTTCAGTAACGTAATAAAACCAGCAGCGGCTACAGCCCCCGCGCCAATCTGACGAATATAGGCTCGGTAAATCGCGCCGGAGAGATTCCCAAAGGTGTGCGCCTCTGCGTTCCAACCAAAATCATTCAGGTCAAATCCAAGTTTGATAAGTTGCGCGGCAATGGTGTCCGCTGGCACTACAGTCGCGAGCAAGGGAATCAGCGCAATCCAGGCCAACACGCCACCCGCCACCAGGATTCCGCCAATCTTCGGACCAATGATGTAACCGACCCCCAGGTACTCGGGAGTAATTTCTCCACCAACCTGCGCCGAAGGAAGATACTTATTGGTTGCCGCAGTCACATAAGAGGGAGTTTCCGCAATGACATGAAAAACTTTTTGGAGGGCGGCATAGACAAACGCGAAGCCCAATCCCAAGTAGGCGGTCACCGCAAAGTTACCACCTTTTTCACCAGCAATCAGGACTTGAGCGCAAGCTGTTCCTTCGGGGTAGGGCAAAGAACCGTGTTCCTTCACGATAAGCGGTCGCCGCAACGGAATCATCATCAACGTGCCAAGGATCCCGCCGAAAATGGCGATCATCAAAATCGTCCAGTAGCGAAAATAATCGAGACCGATTCCATCACTGAGGAAAATGAACGCAGGCAAGATAAAGACGACACCCGCCGCCACACTTTCGCCAGCCGACCCGCAGGTCTGGATGATGTTGTTTTCCAGAATGGACGTCCGCAATAACCGTTTGCCAATCGAAATCGCCAAAACGGCAATCGGAATTGAAGCCGAAACGGTGAGCCCGGCCTTGAGCGCGAGATACACCGTTGCCGCCCCAAACAGCACACCAAAAATGCTGCCAAGCAAAATCGCACGAACCGTAAATTCGGGGACTGAGCGATTGGAGGCAGGAATGTACGGCTCGAATCCGGGAGCGTCGCTCGACGGTTTTTCAGACATTTGGCTTTCCTCTTCGGTGATTCGCAATGGCGATTAGTCACGAGGAAAGATATCTTAACTCAACTTAAAAAAGTTGCGCGTAGGGAATGAAGCCAGAATTCTGTTAGCCACCGCGTTTGTGCCTGGCGTGGTACTGTGGGACTACACGGTTGTATTGTTGCCAAATGGCAGGCCCAAATCCTGCAAAATCAGCGGCGGGAGCTTGCCCGTAGGCAGCGAGGGATCTTCGGCGAGAGCCCCACGAATCTGATCCAATTGCTCAAGAGGATTGAACGACAAATCTACAAACAGGCAGCGACGATTGCCAAATTCGCAACGCCCTCCGCCAACCCCACCCAAGTTCTCGTATCGGATTTCGTAACCCATCTTCTCGGCTAATGCCGTGAGGCGCTGCAACTGCTCGATTACCTTCATGCCGTTTTCACTTCCTTGTTATTTACCCATCGCCTAAATGGAAACACTGCACAATCTGCGTGGTTTCGTTTCTTGTGGGCTCGGGATTATAGCTTTTGACGGTAGAGAAACCTAGGCGAATTCTCCGATAAGACTCACAAGCGATGTCCCCTCCACAAGGG
>JBEBGH010000167.1:0-11344 GCA_040081565.1 Pirellulaceae bacterium | reverse complement strand
GCTTTGGCATCGTCGGTGGGCGATTTCTGTTCCTCTTCGACAAAGTTTGCCGGCCGAAAATCACCGATCTTTAAACCGAGCCAGTCGGCTGCCGTTTGATAGTCGAGTTCCTCAGTTGAATCGACCGCGATTCGAAACCATTCAGTGAGATCTTCTCCAGCTGCTTCGTTGCAAAGGCTACGGAAGTCCTGTGGCTCGTAGCCTGTCGTCGCAAATTTTTCGTAAAACACCCGCAACACATCATCGAGGCTTTTGGCTCCGTGCGAGGCACTGCGAATTTTCATGTCGAGCAGAAATCCAACTACCGCGCCCTTGGTGTAATAACTGATTTGGGTGTCGCCAGTGTTGGGCGCGGGCCGATAAAATTTGATCCAGGCATCGTGCGAGGAGTCCCGCAGGCTTTGGACCAGCCGGCCTTCCGTCCTTTGGACACCACCAATTTGCCCGGCAAGGTTCTTGATCGCCTCTTCCTGATTCAGCAGCCCGGCGCGGGCAACGAGCAAGTCCTCGTAATAACTGGTGAGCCCTTCTGCAATCCAGAGCGAGGGTGTGTAAGTTTCCGCCTCGTAGTTGTATTTCACCAGAGCTTTGGGGCGGAGTCGACGGACGTTCCAGGTGTGAAAGAACTCATGGCTGCACAGGCCCAGCCAACTCTTGTACCTTGCCTCTTCACGGACATCGAATTTGCTCGACATCATCAGGCAGCAGTTGTCATGCTCCAGTCCGCCACCCGTTCCGGAGAAAACGTTAAGGAAGTAATACCGATCGTATGGCACAACTCCCCAGACCTTGTGATGTTCTGCCACAATTTTGCCCAGATCTGCAACCGCTTTTTCTCCGTCCCAGCCCTCGGTCTGATTCACGTTTACCAGGTAGTGCTTAACCCCGGCGACTTCAAAGGGATACGTCACCACGTTACCGGCGACGATGGGGCTATCAACAAGTTCGTCGAAGTTTGCCGCGGAGTAGCTATTTGGTTCTTCACCAGCCGGCAACATCGCGGATTTTGATTCTGTCCAGCCTTTTGGCAACGTCAGCGAAACGCGATGCGAGCGATCCAACTGCTCAGGGACGGTGATGAACGTCGCTGCGCCTACCAGCACCGCATAACTGACTCCCAGAGAATTCGTGCGTACCGATGCTTCATTGCAATACAGCCGATAATTGAGTTTGAATCGTTTGGCATCGCCGGTTTTAACCGACCAACGGTTCTTGCTGATTTTTTCCAGCGGCAAGGACTTACCGTCTGCATCCGTAGCAGAAATGTGGTCGACGTGTCGGGCGTATTCGCGCACGAGATAGGAACCGGGGGTCCATGTTGCCATCATCAATTGCGTTTCTGGACCCGTTGAGTCGGCTTCCATGATGATCGTGGCGTAATGCGTCAGAGATTGGGACAAATCAACCTTGTACGCGGGACCTGACTCGCTTGTTTGGATTGGCGCGCCATCACAAAACGAAGTGCCCAGGATGAAAAACAGGACGATTGCGTTAAATAATTTCGACATGAACTGTTTGCCTTGCAGGATTAATTAGTCACAGGCATGTGACTGTTAACGATTGCCTCAATCGGCTCTTGAATTTACTGTGAACAGAGCTCGGGGCTCTGTACGCAATGTGCATTGTAATCACCCGAACTCGGCGCGATGCAAATTAGTCAAGCTCGCAGCGGAGATTAGCTGATGGCCCGCAAGACATTGCGTAGCACTGGCAGCCATTCGTGTTGGGTGAAATACATGGTGGCGGCGCTGGTCGCAATGATCGCAATCCAAACGGTATACACGATATTGTTCCAGCGGCGTTGCGCGGTTTGGAAACGAATCAATCGTTCATCCGCTTCAACATAAGATTGCAGCAGTTTTTGGGTTTCGAGCTTGGCGAAGGTCATCATGGCGGTCTCCGAATAGCAGGACTGGGTTAAGTCCCTGGCCAAGATTGCAAAGACCATGCCACTGCGGAAACCCTGCGAAAAGCCGCCTATTTCGGAAGCAAACCACCAACGGGCCATGCCCATTCACAACAGTTGTTGAAAAAAATCAACATCCGTTGGCAACCGCAACAAGATCAAGCCATGATCTCACGAATCGGTTGTACCTCTTCGACGCCAACCAGTTTTTGGTCAAGACCACCATAGAAGTAACTTAATCGATTCGGGTCCAAGCCAAGTTGATGCAGGATGGTGGCGTGAATTCTCTTCACGTGCAACTTGTCTTCCACGGCAGTCGCGCCTAACTCGTCGGTTTTGCCGAAACTGATTCCACCCTTGATTCCGCCACCCGCTGCCCACATCGTAAAGCCATAGGCGTTGTGATCGCGGCCGGTGCCTTTTTCATATTCCGCAGTTGGTTGCCGTCCAAACTCGCCGCCCCAAACAATGAGCGTTTCGTCGAGCATGCCGCGTTGTTTCAAATCTTTGATCAGCGCCGTGATCGGTTGGTCAGTCTCGCCGGCATGCAACTCATGGTTCATCACGAGGTCGCCGTGAGCATCCCAGTTGTCGTCGTTGTGAGCACCGCCGGAATAAACTTGAACAAAGCGAACGCCGCGTTCGACCAGACGCCGCGCCATCAAGCATTGTCGACCGAAGTACTCAGTCTTGGGATTGTCGAGCCCGTACAGCTTCTGCGTTTCGGCAGTTTCCTGAGCGAGGTCGACGGCCTCTGGCGCAGTGCTTTGCATCTTATAGGCCAACTCGTAGCTGGCGATGCGGGCGGCAAGTTCACTGTTGCCGCGATTTTCGGCTTCGTGTGCCTCGTTGTATTTGCACAACGAATCCAGGAGTCGACGCTGGACCCCATCGGACATTGATTGATGCCGATTGAGATCGAGAATTGCCGTGCCTTGCGAGCGCACCACGCAGCCTTGATAGGTCGCCGGCATGTAACCGCTGCTCCAGTTCTTCGGTCCGCTGATCGGGCCGCCCTTGTCATCGAGCATAACGACAAAGCCCGGCAAATTTTCATTGACACTGCCCAACCCAAAATTCACCCAAGAGCCCAGGCAGGGACTGCCGCTCTGGATTTTGCCCGAGTTCATTTGGAACATTGCCGAACCGTGGATCGGCGAGTCGGCAGTCATGCTGTGAACGAAGGCGATGTCGTCGACGCAAGTCCCCAGATTCGGAAACAGATCGGAAACCCATTTTCCGCACTCTCCGTACTGTTTGAATTTCCAACGTGGTTCGACAATGCGGCCTTGGTTGCGATGCCCACCACGACCGAAAGTTTTGACTTCGATCGTTTTATTATCCATCCCGTACATCGTCGGCTTGTAGTCGAACGTGTCGATATGACTTGGCCCACCGTACATGTATAGAAAAATGACGGCCTTGGCCTTGCCGGGGAAATGGGGCTCCTTTGCAGCCAACGGATTCTTCCATTGCTTGTCGACCGTTTTTTCGTCATCCGATAGAAAAAAGCTAGGGTCGAGCAAGCCGGCCATCGCACAGCCCGTAAACCCCGCACCCGACTGCCACAGGAATTCCCGTCGCGTTCTTCCGCAAAAGTTAGTAGTTCTTTCGTTCATCGTTGGGATTCCTGACCGTTAGTCCAAGTAAACAAATTCGTTGAGGTTCAGACACAACAAACAATAGTTTTTCACAGCATCTGCTCGCGTCAACTTCTCATCGTTAATCCACGATTCGATCAAAGCGACACCTTGCTCGACCGCGGCCGGTTTGGGTTCCCGCTGGATGACTCGTAGCAACGATTGACGGACGATGTCTGCCAACTCGCGATTATCCAAATCGCCCAACGATGCAGCAAAAAAAGCCGCCTGTTGATGCATGAAATCGCTGTTGATCATGCCCAACGCCTGGGTTGGCTGTGTGGTTGTAAATCGCACCGGGCAGGTGAAGTCTGGGTCGGGCGCGTCGTAGTTCGAAAGAATCGGTACTCGCAGACTGCGCTTCACGTGAATGTAAATGCTGCGACGGTTCTGGTCTTCGGGCGACGAACGCTCCCAGTTGTCGCCGGGAATCGACTGTCCGGCCAAGACTTCTTTCGGCAAGTCGGGATACATACTGCGGCCGAACATTTTCTTGTGGTTCAATTGTCCGTTGACGAACAGAATCGAGTCGCGAATCTCTTCGGCCTGCAAGCGACGCATGTTGAAACGCCAGAACAATTCGTTCTCCGGGTCTTTGTCGGCGTACGCCTCGTTGAATTCACTGGACATACGATAGGTCGAAGAAAGCATCATCTGACGATGCAGTGGCTTCAGTCGCCAGCTGTTGTTCATGAATTCCGTCGCGAGCCAATCCAAAAGTTCCGGGTGGGTCGGCTTGGACCCTTGGAAGCCAAAATCGCTGGAGGTGCGGACGATGCCACGGCCAAAGTGATATTGCCAAATTCGATTGGCCATCACGCGAGCCGTCATGGGGTTCTGCGGACTGGCGATCCATTTCGCGAGGGCGAGACGGCGGCCCGATGATTTATCCAGCGATTCAATTTCAGGCTGCGGCGGCGACAACACCGACAGGAATCCCGGCTCAACTGCTTCGCCGGTGACATGGGCGTTGCCGCGGATCATGACGTGGGATTGCGGGGCCTTGGGTCCCTGCTCCTTCACGCACAGAATCTGCAGTTTTTGATCCTCCAACTTGCGGCGTGTTTCGCGAATAGCCTTGCGCAGGCTTTGGTATTCGTCGAATTCTTCTTGGGTCAACAACGTACCGACTCGCTTCTTCATCAAATCGGGGCGGCGTTCGGGATTGCGGAATTCCTCGTGCTCTACGGGGATGAAGTCTTTTTTGCCCTTTTCCTCGATTGCACCGATCTTCTTGGAAAGCGAATCAATTTCCTTGTTGAGTTCAATGTTGGCCTCAGCAAATTCAGCTTTGTCGATCGTCACCGTAGAAGCATCCAGCACGGTATCGTGACCGCGAATTCCATAGTGCCGAATGTTCCTGAAGAACGACAACATCTGGTAATAGTCTTTGGCCGTGATCGGATCGATTTTATGATCGTGACACCGCGCACAGTTGACGGTTAAACCCAACATCGTCTGACTGGTTGTCGCCAGGATATCATCTTGACTGTCAAAGCGAGCTTGCTCGGGATCCGCTGGCTCATCATCCCATTGGCCCAAGCGATAGTAACCGGTCGCGATGATTGCATCCGCGTCGGCGTTAGGTAGCTCGTCACCCGCCAATTGCTCGACCAGGAATTTGTCGTATGGCTTGTCGGCGTTAAGCGATTGAATCACGTAGTCGCGATAGCGCCAGACGAATGGCTTTGTTCCGTCGCGTTCGAAGCTATTCGATTCGGCGTAACGGACCAGATCGAGCCAATGCCGCGCCCATTTTTCTCCGTAATGCGGCGAAGCCAACAAATGGTCCACTAACTTCTCGTAGGCCTGAGGATCTTTGCTGTTAACAAAAGTTTCGACTTCTTCCGGAGTTGGAGGCAAGCCGATGAGGTCATAGTAAGCGCGGCGGATCAAGGTTTCCTTGGAGGCCTCGCGGGCTGGCGAAAACGCTTTGTCCTCCAGCTGCTTGAGGATGAAACGGTCGATATCGTTACGGCACCAGGCGGGGTTCTTGACCGTCGGCAGAGTTGGACGTTGTGGGATCTGGAACGCCCACCAGCGTTTGGCTTCTTCCGTCACGATTTCTTTCTTTTCGTGAGCGGCTGGAGCGGCGCGTTCTTCGCCGGCCGGCCAAGGAATGCCTAACGCCACCCATTTCGTCAAAGTGGCGATATCTTCTTTGGAGAGTTTTTCGTCGGGGGGCATTTCCAGGACGTCGTAATTGATCGCCTTGACCAGCAGGCTGGCCAAGTGATCCTGCAAATTCACTGCCGGGCCACTTTCGCCCCCCTTGATCATTGCGTCACGCGAGGTGAGTGCCAATTCGCCCCCAATATCCTCTGGGTCATCTGCGTGGCAACTCCAGCAGTGTTTCTGCAGGATGGGTTTGACGCTCTCGACAAAAAACGCGTCAGCTTCCTTTTCCGTCAATGTCGGGATTTGCCCCAGAAGGTTGAGCGGCAACAAACTGAGCAGCAAGGCAATTGCACACAAGCCAACTCTCATCGATCGAGTAACGAGATTCACGCTGAGCGATTCCTTTAATGGACTGTCAAAACGAAATCAATTGGTTCGCCGCCAAGACAACGAATACCTGCGGCCAATCATAACTTGCCAGACGCCGACAATCAACAATTCGATCGCGCCGCGAACACTCGTTTTCCGACAAACGATGTTTTAAAAAGAAGGGCCAAGGGAATTTTGGCAACCAATTATTTTCTTCGCTGACGAAGCTCGTGGCTGTATTTCTTGAGTGTGCGGCGTTCGCTCCAGGTCAGGCTGTCTTGACCATCGCGTTTGATTTTTTCTAACAGCCGATCGCCTTCGGCTTGCAAGCGTTCCCATTTCGTGTCGACTGCGGCATCTTCGACATCAGGATCATGGACTTCCAAACGCGGGCGGCGATCAGTCGAGCGCGCAATGAGATTTCCAAAATTCCATTTGCCGTAAAAATAGGCAGCCGCAAACGCGGCTCCCATCAGGTGCGTCTCGACCGCAATTCGCGAAGCGGGATTCAATGCCCGCAACAGGTCTGTGACAATCAAGATCACACCCAGCACCCACGCCGGAATTTCAAGCACTCCAAACAAGGCCAATTTCTGGCGGGGAAAATTCAAGATAAACAAAGTCACCACCGTCGTAACCGCGCCGCTGGCTCCGACGCAACTCCGGTTCGACCCCAATACGAGTGCACTCAACAAGAATGCTAATCCGGAGACGACCACCGCCGTCAAATAGATGCGCAGAAATTCTTTGCGTCCATACAGCGATTCAACGGCGAAGCCGAGAAAGTAAAGCGACAACATGTTGAAGACCAAATGCATCGGACCACCGGGGCCATCGAGCGGCGAGTGTGCGAAACCGTAGGTCAGCAAGTTGAAAAACTGCCAAGGTCGTTGAAAGATCTCGGACTTGAGCGAAAGGAAATGACTGAGCCAATGCCCTGAATTTTCGGACGCCGCTCCGGGTATGAGGCTCCCATCAGGTGTGACTCGCGGGGTAAAGATGTCGAGCGCGAAGATCGCAACATTGATGATGATCAACGTCACGACCATCGTCCGCCCCGAGCCGCCGCTCCAGGGTCGTTGGTATTCGAACGAATCTCGGTAGTAACCCCGGCTCTCGATCCCCATGCTTGTTTCTACCTTGTCTCCGCTAACGAACTGTAGGAAGAAATCTTAGGACGAGTCCGTCACTACGGCCAGACCCACAGAACGGACAGACCCATAGTTGGATACGTTGTATCCGCAAACGAGAGCTTCCCCATTAGGAAATTGTCCGGCTTGCGGTCATCGCCATGGTTGGACGACGCCCCACGGCGAACCATCTGGGCTTAACCCAGTGGCATTTTAATGCCGCCTAAAGGCTAACGTTGAGGCGGATCATTTGGGGGCGGCAGGGTCGCAAACCGAACTTGACTTTCGGGTCGTGTCTGGATTTGCGTCTTGCCGACGGGCGTTTGAATAGCCGAAGGAGCTGGAGCATTTTAGGGCGGCAGCGCAGGCGATTGCGAATCGTCGATGGCTTCAGGATTCGATCGCGCCCCTGAGAATTCCGGAGGCATGTTGCAGTCCAGACAGCTGGGGTCGAGTCCCATTAATGCAGCGGTTCGATAGCCGATCTCGCGATCGATGATTTGCGGATCAATCCAACGTCCGGTTTGGTCGACTTGGATGGTTCCCAAATCGTAATCCAAGCTGCGCCGGAGAACTTCATAACTCAACCAACTGTTTAGGAAATTTCCCTGCGCTTGATTCAATTGGTTGATCGCACCTGTTAAGTCACGGGCGGTTGTGGCACCAAGGCCTTGGGTTCGCGCCCCACCAGCTTGGAATCGAGGTGGCTGCTCCAAAACCAGGTTCGATTGCTCCAAGTTTTGCACCGATACCTGCAGCAACCGTCGTTGCAACTCGAAGCTGGTCTTTTGCTGATTGACTGTACGCAATTCGAGACGAAGGTTTCGTTTCACCTCGTCTTCAAACTGGTAGAAGCTGCGGCGGGCACGTTGATAGTTGATCAAGGCCGTTTGATAAGCGTTTCGTTCCGAGAGGCGGACGATTGGGCTGTCAAATCGAAAACCCGCGCGCAAGGTCCCTGTTTTGTAATTGATTTTGAATGGGTTATTGGGACTGGAGCTGCCCATGTCTCCGTCAAAGATCAAATCAAATTGTGATTCCAATTGATCAGCCACGAATTCAATTCGACGCCAGGCATCCACCAGACCGGCCCGGGCGTTCATCCAATCCAAACGAAAACAGCGGGCAATTTCGGTAGCTTCTTCGGGACTGAGATCGATATCAATCAACTCAATGGAATTGCTCCGCGCAAGCACTTGAATCAGTGACAGATCGGCCATTTTGGAATTGAGCGCTGTCAGCTGGCTGGCGGCGTTGCTGACAATTTCCTCGGTAATTCGGTTCAAGGCGAGAACGCGATCTGGATCGGCCAGGATTTGGTCGGCCGCATTGATGCGTTCCAGGATGGCGTCGAACTTGGTTTCAATATCGTCCAGACTCTTGAGCGCGTCGGCCAGACGTTGTTTCAAGGCGTCGACTTCAACAATTGATTCGGCCGCGACGATGTTTACTTCGATATCCGCGGGAATCTCACCCGATGCCATCTGCTCTCGCATCTTGGCCAGATAAGCGATTCGCTTCGGCCGAACCGTCGCGAGTTTGGCAAAATCTGCCTCGATTTGGGAAACAATCTTTGACCGCACCTGTTGCAGAGTTTCGTTTCCCGATTCGATAAAGGGACGAAGTTTCTTCAGATCTTCCTGGAGAGTTTCCGGCAACACCAGGACTGCATTCGGGTTGGTTTTCAGCGCCTCGAGATGATCTTCCTTCAGTTTCAACAGTTTGCTGTCAATTGGCGCAGCCTCTGTGCCGTATTCGAGCCGCAGGGAGCTGATTCCCAGTTGAATTCCCAGAAGTTCATCGCTAATCAAAATAAACTGATCCAAGAAATCATCTTTAACCACAACATCTAAATCGGGCGGTAATCCCAAAGTGATCTTGAAGCGATCGAGCGTATTCTGATAGTTCACTTTTCGGTTGATCAATTGCTGCTGGGCTGAATATAAGGTGATTTCGGTCTGTTGTACTTGCAATGAGTTGATTTGGTCGGCAGAAAACAGCTCGCGCAATCGAACCAGTGAGTTGCTTTGTTGAATCACATTGAACTCGGCATAACGAATTTGTTGTTGGTTCTCCAACAGTCCCAGGATGCCGCCTGCTTGAGTATTGGCAGGTCCGGGACCTGCTTGGCGTCCGGTGACAACTTCCAGATAAAATCCCTGGCGGAATCGTTCCATGGTGCGGACGTTTCCCAACAGATCGCGTTCCGATTGGGTGAGCGATTCCATGATTCGATCGCGACCAGCACCGCGCAACAGCGGTTGGGTGATCGCGAAATTGATCAGACCGTTTCCGGTTTGTGTTTGCGACGGTCCGCCAAAAGTCCAGAGAACGGTGTTGGCCAAACCGACTGCGAAATTGGCTCCGGTGATTCCGAGCTTACGGTAATTAAAGCCATCACTGCGAGAGCCAAATCCGGTTGAGAGCGCCGAGCCGCCGCGCTCTACCGAATAAAACGAATTGAACCCCGCGAATAACTGCGAGTCAAAACCAAATCGCTCCAGGGAAACATCCAGCGCGGACAGATAGAGATCTTCACGCTGCCGCTGGAGGCTTGGCGAATGGACGAGCGATAGCTCGATTGCCGTATCGATGTTGATAATGACCCGACCTTGCGAATCCATCGGCAAGTAGCCGCGCCACTCGGGGCTTTCGACGAAACAGGTATCGCCGTTGGCGTGCCAATGCGGGTAACCCTTGCGACCATCCACTCGCGTCATCAGTTCACCGGATGCGGGATCGTCCGGAGGCAGCGGCGGGTGATCCTTGGAAAACGGATCGAACATGCGGCTTTGCGGATCAACCTCAATGTTCGCCGTCGGGCTCGACCAACGCGGGTCGTTGTTTTTTTCTTCCACCAACTTTTTCGCCTCAGCGTCAGCCATACGGCGGTAGTAGCCACGGTGGCAGCCATTGACGATTATTAACGAGGTCAGCAACGCACAGATCAAGGCGCGCGCAGTAACGTTTCGGGAGAGGAGTTGGGTCACTTTGTTCTCCAAATGCGAGTCTTGGCTGCCAATTGCGGGAAAGGCAACCCAGATTCGAGACGATTACGGCTTGTCGGTTGTGTCAATCACTCCGCCAACGCCGGTTTTTCGGACTTTGTTGATTTTCGGGGTTTTCCCGATCTTTACTTAAGAAATAATCCCTGAGGCGTTATTCTTGGCGACTCTGGGAATTGGTCTGAATGCTGGCATCTTGTGGCGACGATCAAAAACTTGACGCCCAAAACTGCCCAAATTATCATTGAGATGGCGTTATACCAGCAGATTCAAAACCGTTTGGCCGACGGCTTTTGGTAATTTTCCAGCCTCATTTGCGAGCGCATAGTATCCATGGACTATATCGGTTACCTCATCATCGGGTTACTCTTCGTCCTGATCGTTACGTTCACGATTTTGTCGTGGAAGCAATGGCATTGGACGTTTAGTGTGTTTCTGATTCTGAGCTTCATTGCGGGTGTGGCAGCCGTGTCTGCGACCGCAAAAGTCCACACGTTGCGCCGAGCCGCGTTGGTTGAATTCGAAGAATCCGAAAAGTCGTTGGACGAAAATAAAGCCAAATACGCTCGCGCGCTATACGGCGAAGAAAAATCCCCCACCTATTCCGAAAAATCACTATATCGTTACGAAGCCGATTACAAATTGGAAACGACGGGGCGAGGACGCGTTTGGAAGAACGGTTCCGTAGACGGCGGCGAGGGTGTACGAACTTTCAGCTTTTCCGGAGAAGCGAATTCGGCGGCGAGCGATACCTCCGCGCTGAAGAACACCCTGTTGTATGCATTCAAGGATGCGGACGTTGATTTAAACGTCGAAGGCAACGCTGTCGTGGTTCCAATCGCAACGACCTTTTTGGGAACGGTCAAAGTCACCAACGTGCAAGATAAACAACTGGAGTTGACTCCGGTGTTTGTGGTCGACCCCACCAAGATCGCAGAAGCGGGTTCTTGGACCCTGTACGAAAAGATGCCAGGTGACCGACACGAGACGTTTGTTCGGGCCAATGATTTACCCAAAGATATTACGCTTACCGAGTACCGTGCGCTGTTAACCGAGAAAATCTTCCCTGCAGCGAATTTGGGAATGGACCCCGCCAGCGAGGAATATGAGGCGTTTATCGACCAATTTGCCTTCGATGACCGACCAATTGGCGAAATTCGGACTTGGATTGATGAA
>JBEBGH010000494.1:0-3036 GCA_040081565.1 Pirellulaceae bacterium | reverse complement strand
TATTGTAGATTCCCGGGCCGAATTTTTTGCCGAAGTAGTAGAAAACGGCGGGAGTGACGATTTGATCGAGCAACGTTGAGGTGAGTAAGCCGCCGATCACAACGATGGCGAGCGGATGCAGAATTTCTTTACCCGTTTCACCCGCCCCGAGCGCGAGCGGGATCAAGCCGATGATCGTCGTCAGCGCCGTCATCATTACCGGGGCCAATCGCTCCAGACTGCCGCGAATTACGAGGGCCTCGCCAAACTCCATCCCTTCTTCTTTCATCAAATGCAAGTAATGCGAGATCATCATGATTCCATTACGACTGACAATCCCGATCAACGTGATGAATCCAATCCAGTGTGCCAACGAAAGAGTCGTGGCGTTGGCCCAGGCTCGTGGCCAATCCCAAAACGCAAGTCCCGCCATTGCATTCCAGTCGGGTGGATTCAGGATTAGCAAGAACACGACTGAGCCCAAGGCGGCCAGCGGCAGGTTCACCAACAAAACCTGAAGCGCGGCTGCAATCGAACCAAGGCATTTCCAAAGCAGAAACAACACGACGACAATCGCCAAGCAACTGAGGATCAATAGTCTCCAAGCGGCCTGCTGTTGGGCCTCAAATTGACCGCCTAATTCCACACGATAGCTGCCGGGAAGTTCGCGAAGCCTTTGGCGAATCGGCTCCAAGCGTGAGTTGATGTCCGATGCCACATTCCCCAAATCACGCCCGCTCACATTACAAAAGACGGCGATGCGGCGTTCTGCGTTTTCACGATTAAGCGTATTGGGTCCGGTGGTTTGCAGCACCTCCGCAACCTGGCCGAGCGCGACCTTGCGACCCGAGGGCGTGTCCAGAATCGTCTGATTGATCACTTGCGGATCGTTGCGCGAGGCTTCGTCAAACCAAACGACCAGCCCATGCCAACGGTCTTCGTCCAGCAGCTCGGAAACCACTGTGCCGCGGTAGGCGGTTTCCAGCATTCGCGTTACGTCGCCGGGGTTCAAGCCATAACGCGCCGCTTCTTCCCGTTTCACTCGCAATCGCAACTGAGGGATCTCGACTTGGGGTTCCATTTGCAAGTCAACCACGCCTGGAACTTCAAACATCACATCCTGGATTTCATGAGCCGCATTGCGTAGTTCCCGTAGGTCGTTCCCGATGACCTTGACGGCAATCTGAGCGCGGATCCCCGACATGATGTGGTCGAGACGATGCGAAATCGGTTGACCAATGTTCAACTTGACGCTTGGCAGATTCGTGATGCGGTCGCGGATATCGTCGGTGGCCTCTTCGCGAGAGCGTCCTCGATATTCCATTCCCAAATGATGAAGCCCGGGGATCGCGCGCAAAAACGCGAACAGGATTCCGGGTTTCTGTACCATGTGCGGAGCCAACAACACTTCAATGTCGGACGAGTTGACACCCTCCGCATGTTCATCAAGTTCTGCTCGACCTGTTCGCCGGGCAACCGAGAGAACCTCGGGCACCTCCAGGATCAGGTCTTCGGCGTTGCGGGCCACTCGACTACTTTCGGCCAAGCTCGTACCAGGCTCCGTCTGCAAATTGATGGTCAACGTGCCTTCGTTGAATTCAGGCAAGAACTCGGAACCGGTATTCCACACAAACCAGTTTGCTCCAACCGCCCCGAGAACCGTGAACAGCAAAATTGGAATCGGCCGACGCAGTGTCATTTTCAACAGGCGGGTATCGATGGCCTTCAGCCAACGCACCAACAATGAGTCTTTTTCTTCTGCCATGAAGCGGGCGTTGGGCAATAAGATCGAAGCCATGGCCGGCGTTACCGTCAGCGACACCACCAGCGAACAAACCAGCGTTGTCAAATAGGCGATTCCGAGCGGCGCGAACATACGGCCTTCCAGTCCGGACAGCGAAAACAAAGGCACGACGACGACCACCACGATCATTGTGGCGTAGACAATCGAATTACGGACTTCACTGGAAGCCAGGTAGATGACCCGTAGCGGATTCTCCGGATGCTCCTTTTGACGATTTTCCTTGAGGCGGCGAAAGATGTTTTCGATATCGACAATCGAATCGTCAACCAGTTCACCGATCGCAACGGCCAAGCCTCCGAGTGTCATCGTATTCAGCGTGATGCCAAACCAGCGGAATACCAAAATGGTCATCAGCAACGACAAGGGAATGGCCGTCAGCGTGATCACGCTGGTGCGAAAGTTCCACAAGAAGATAAACAGGATGATGACAACCCAGATGGTTCCGTCGCGAATGGCTTCTTTGACGTTATTAATCGCTGCACGGATAAAGTCCGCCTGGTGAAAGATGTTTTGCTCGATTTTGATGTCGGGCGGCATTTCGGCTTGCAGTTCGTCGAGCGCTTTGCGGACCAGCGGATCAAGGACCAGCGTGTTTTCATCGGGCTGTTTTTGCACCGACAAAACCACTGCCGGGCCGCCGATGATTTTTCCGTCTTGTTTGATCCGGACGCTCCCTTCACCCCGTTTGACTGGCCCGCCGAGGCGAACGTTGGCGACGTCCTTGATGAGGACAGGTCGCGGGTCGCGCCATTTCACAGTGGTGTTTTCGATATCTTCCAGCGTCAGACTTTGTCCGGTGATGCGAATCAACGACTCGGTTGGTTCGCGAATCAAAACGCCACCCCCCGCGATCGTGTTGGATTTTTCTGCGGCTTCGAGCAAGTCATCCAAAGTGACGTCGCTGCTGGCGAGCATGGCAGGAGAGGTCGTGATTTGAAATTGTTTGAGAACGCCACCCATCACGCTGATTTGCGAAACACCTTCGATGGCCAACAGGCGATTGCGAATCGTAAACTCCGCGAGCGTTCTGATTTCCATCGACTGTTCGAATTGTTGCTCGGGCGTCAGTCCCTCCTTGGTCGATCGCAAACCGATCAGCATGATCTCACCCATCAAAGACGAGATAGGCGCCAAAACCGGATTCACATTTTGCGGTAATCGCTCACGTGCCAGTTGCAACTTTTCAAATACGATTTGGCGGTCGCGATAGATGTCGGTGCCCCACTCGAACTCGATCCACACGATCGATAGCC
>JBEBGH010000166.1:0-11430 GCA_040081565.1 Pirellulaceae bacterium | reverse complement strand
ATTTTCGGTGGCCCATTTTTATTGTTACTGGATTAAGCATGACGGATCGGAATGATAATTCGAATTGGAATCAACGATGGAGACAGCCGATCGAGGCGTTTGTTACTGAACAGCTGGCAAGTGCCGATGGTGCACACGGAATCGCGCACGTTCGTCGTGTCGTGAATAACGCAGAATTGTTGTGCCGAAATGAGAATTCGAACAGCGATGTTGTTTTGCCGGCCGCCTGGCTGCATGATTGCGTCATTGTTGCCAAGGATTCACCGTTGCGGAGTCAGGCGTCGCGATTGGCGGCAACCAAGGCTCGCGAATTCTTGAGCACCATACAATACCCCTTGGAGTTGATTGCGGCCATTGAGCACTCGATTGCCGCGCATAGTTTTTCTGCGGGAATCGCACCTCAGACTATTGAAGCAAAAATCGTTCAGGATGCAGACCGCTTGGAGGCGTTGGGAGCCATCGGACTGGCCCGTTGCCTGATGACGGCTGGAGCGGTGCGAGGCGAATTGTACGAGCCGCTGGAACCCATTGCCGTTGGCCGAGAACTGAATGACACAAAATACGCGGTCGATCATTTCTTCAAGAAATTGTTTTTGTTGCCGGACCAGATGCAGACCCGTGCCGGGCGGGAGTTGGCCCGGCAGCGAGCTGAATTCCTCGGGGTCTTTTTGCTGCAGTTGGGCCGCGAGGCAAACTGGAATGAAGACCAATTACGCCAGGCGCTCGTTGCGTCAGGTCAACGGAATTCGCAGGCCGTCGTATCCGAGTTCGATTCCGGGAGGTAGCTGCGAATTGACTTCGTAGTAATCCAGGTGGCAAGCGCAATGCGTGAAATACGTCTTGCCGGGTTTCAATTCTTGAGCGATCTCAATTGCCTGCTCGACGTTGAGGTGAGTGGGATGCGCGGCTGGACGGAGTGCATCCAGGACGAGAGTGTCCAGGCCTTCCAATAGTTTGCGACTGGAGTCTGGAATTGCACTTACATCTGTGCAGTAAGCGACGTTGCCGACGCGGAAGCCCAGAACGCCGAACTTTGGGCCATGCTCCATCGGAATCGGGATCACTTTTTGCCCCAAGGCTTGGAATGGCTCGGTGCCAATTTCGCGAATATCAACCGCGGGCACTGCTCCAGCATGGGTTTGTTCTTCGTCGGAGAACGCGTAGTCAAAAACTCTTCGAAGGCATTTGGCTACGTGAGGTTGGCAATAAACCGGAACAGGAGTCCCCAAATAAAACTGGAACAGGCGCAGATCGTCAAACCCCATCACGTGATCGGAGTGTTCATGGGTGTACAGCACCGCATGAGCAACACCCAGCCCTTCGCGCAAGAACTGGGTGCGCAAGTCCGGTGAGGTGTCAATCAGGAGATTGCCTTGGGCGAATCCTAGAATCGCGCTACAGCGGGTACGAATGTTTCGCGGCAGTTGCCCCACGCATACCGGACAATTGCAGCCGAGAGCCGGCACGCCCACACTTGTTCCCGTCCCAAGCAAGATCATTTGGCCAGTGATATCGATACTTCGCGGTTGTTTGGCCAAAGCTAAAGCCCTGCAGTGAGACTTGGGAACCGACAGAAATCGCTTACTTTTGCGGAAGAAAAACGGACGAATCCTGTCGCCTGTCGGATTCTCCCTTCAAAATACGGTCAAAGTTGGAATGCGGCAACCATGTGAAAATAGGTGAAACCGCGCAGTGCGGCATGCTAATTGCGACTTTCGGTTCGTTTTGCGCGATTCCTGTCAAATTGGTCTATTTTGCCAGCACTCTATCTCCGTTGACCCTGAAAGCCATCAGCTATAACTTGATAAATACCAGCATTTTTTGGCTTTAGACGATTTTTGGATTTCGCGTGTCGTCGACTCGCGGTGGTGCTGCCAAATTGGCATCAGCCATCTTACTTTTATTAGAAAACTCGCAATGGAAAAATTTTTGGAAAGGCTTTGGGACTTCCTCACTTTTTTTGGTGGGGGATTAGGACGTGCCTTTGGGCAAGCGTTGACTGGAATATTCGGGTCATCGAATGCTCGATACGTCAAAAGCTTGCAGCCAAAAGTCGACGCAATTAATGCGCTGGAGAGTAAATACGAAAAATATACCGACGTGCAACTGCGGGAGGAAACCAACCGTTTCCGTGAACGTTTGGCCGAAGGGGAAACTCTTGACGACATTTTGATTGAGGCATTTGCGGTTGGTCGCGAGGGCGGGAAGCGATTTCTGGGGATGCGCCATTACGATGTCCAACTCATAGGCGGAATGGTTTTGCACAGTGGTGCTGCGGCTGAAATGGTTACCGGTGAAGGTAAAACCTTGGTCGCCACACTTCCGGCCTATTTAAATGCAATCCCGGGCAAGGGTGTTCACGTGGTAACGGTGAACGACTATTTGGCTCGGCGCGACATGGAGTGGATGGCTCCCCTGTACATGGGTTTGGGGCTCACAGTTGGCGCGATCCAGAGTGACATGAATGGTCCGGTTGGAACTCGCATGCGTCAAGAGGCTTATGCTTGCGACATTACCTATGGAACCAACAACGAGTTTGGCTTTGATTACTTGCGGGATAACATGAAGCCGGCGGCGCGCGGCGATGATCGTTTCCCCAAGTCCTACCAACAAGCTCAAGGCAAGTTGAATTTTGCGATTATCGACGAAGTCGACAACATTTTGATCGACGAGGCGCGAACGCCACTGATCATCTCCGGGCCCGCCCACCAGGATGTGCATCGTTATGCGGATGCAGAGCGGATTGCCAGAACGCTACAGAAGGACGAGCACTTTGTCGTCAATGAGAAGGATCACACGGTGACGTTGACGGATTCCGGCGTCCGTGTTGCTGAAAAATTAGCGGGTGTCGAGAGTTTCTATACGGCCGGAAACATGGATTGGCCGCATCTGATCGACAATGCGCTGAAGGCTCACTTCCTGTACAAACGCGACGTCAATTACGTCGTGAAAGATGGAAAAGTAATCATCGTCGACGAGTTTACGGGTCGCCTGATGGACGGTCGCCAGTGGAGCGATGGCTTGCATCAGGCGGTCGAAGCCAAAGAAGGCGTCAAAATCAAGGAAGAGACGCAAACGTTAGCGACGATTACGCTGCAAAACTACTTCAAACTTTACGAAAAGATTTGCGGGATGACCGGTACGGCCATGACCGAATCCGAGGAGTTTTGGAAAATCTACAAGCTCAACGTCGTAGCGATTCCCACTAACCGAAAAATGCAACGGCATGAGTTTCCCGATGTCATCTTTAGTACAGAAAAATTCAAATGGAAAGCAGTCGCCGACGAGGTCGAGGCCTTCCATAAGTGGGACATGGTTCGCTTGAAAAACGGCGACGTTTTCACGGGTGCGATTAAAGACAAGAATGACAATGAAGTTACGATTGCGAGCTCCGAGGATGGTTCGAAAGAAACCTTCCCGTTGAACAAGGTTGAAGTGGTTCAGGAGCGTGGTCGTCCGGTACTGGTTGGTACGGTTTCGATTGAGAAGAGCGAATTGCTTTCCGGAATGCTCGACCGTCGCGGGATTAAACATGAAGTGTTGAACGCCAAGAATCACAAACGCGAGGCGGAAATCGTCGCGCAGGCCGGGCGTCGTGGCTCAGTGACCATCGCCACCAATATGGCCGGTCGCGGTACCGACATTGTTTTGGGCGGTAATCCGGAAACGATGGCCTGGGCACAGCTCCAGGACAAGTACGAAACACGACTGGACGTGCCGCACGATGAGTGGACAGCCCTGGTTGAACAGATTGCTCTCGAACACAAGATGAAAGAGGGCGGCGATGAGGTCAAACGCTTGGGCGGTTTGCATGTCGTGGGAACGGAACGGCATGATTCCCGTCGTATCGACTTGCAGTTGCGCGGTCGTTGCGGACGCCAGGGAGATCCGGGCAGCAGTCGTTTCTACTTGAGCTTTGACGACGACTTGATCCGCATTTTCGCTGGTCCGTTTGTGCGCCGGATGCTCGAGTTGGGTGGACTCAAGGACGACATGCCAATCGAAAGTACGATGGTTTCCCGTCGCATTGACAGCGCCCAGAAAAAACGTGAGGAATCCTACTTCGAGGTTCGCAAGAACCTGCTGGAATACGACGAAGTCATGGACGAGCAACGGAAACGTATCTACAAGTTCCGTCAACGAATTCTGGACGGGGCGAGTTGCCGGGAAATGGTCGTGGATATGATCCGCGATCAAGTCGAGACGAGCTTAGGCGGTATTCTATCCAAGGATTACGGCATCGAGTCGTTTGCCAGCTTCGCCAGCAACAAGTTGTCGATCGTGCTCGACGGCAAGATGTTTCGCAAGATGAATTTTGCCGAAGCCGACAAGGTGGCTCATGAAGAAGCCGAACGCCTGGCCGAAACCGAAATCATGAGTTCGATCGATGAAAATCTCCCAGTCAGTGAGGATGAAACGGATTGGAATTGGGGTGCGTTGACCCGCAATGCGAATTCCCGTTGGCAGGTCAACTTGCGAGAAAGCGATTTGAAGGCAGCCGGGCGTGATCGTGTCGACGAAATTCTGATTGGGCGAGTGCGCGAAGCAATCCAGCGAACGGACTTGTCCGAAGGCGCACCCATGCTCGACGAAGACTATTTCTTGCGAGTAGCCAAGGCTTGGATTCAATCCAAATTCGGCGTTGTCTTCGACCTTGGTGAGCTGAAGAAATTTACGTCCATCGACGACCTGAAAGAATTCGTCATCGAGCAGGCTTATCGGCGCTATGACGCCAAGGAAGCAGAGTATCCGGTTCTTGCCGGCATCAACCAGTTTGATCGCTCCACAGCTGCTCAAGCTCAAATGGATCGGGAGGGCTTGGCCTCGTGGGCTTCAGCGAGGTTCGGTACACAAATCGAAGTCGAAGACTTTACCAGCAAGCAGCGTGACGAAATCCGCGATCTCTTGGTTCACAAGAGTAAATCGCGCCAAGCCGAGGCGCAACAGGCAATCGAGGAACTGAAAACACAGGTCGAGCGACTGGCCGAGAATGGCAATTTACCGTTGCGAAATGCCAACGGTGCGGTCTCTCCATTGGCGGAGTGGTTCAAAAGTAAAACGAACTCGGAACTGCCGATCCAGGAAATCGATCGGCTCGAACAGGATGAGCTCAAACAAAAGCTGGAGTCAATTGTCGAGGACTACTACCATCCGGAAATGCGGCGCATGGAGCGGATGGTCTTGTTGGAAGTGGTCGACAATGCCTGGAAAGACCATTTGCTCGCCATGGATTACTTGCGAAGTGCGGTTAGCCAGCGCGGAATGGCGCAGCTTGATCCCAAGGTCGAATACAAACGCGAGGGAATGCGGCTCTTCGAAAACCTGTGGAATTCAATCGGCGAACAAGTTACCGACATCGTCTTCCGTATGGAGCAGACAAGCGACCCGACTATCAGTCGCACGTTCGTCGAAACCAAAGCAATCCATGAATCGGCACCTTCGCTTAGCCAGGCTCCCCCAGCAGCAAATACCGAAATCGGCAGACAGCAACAGCAGGCCATTGAAAACTCGCATCAACAGCCTGACCGCAAGGTCGAACCGATCCGGAATCGAGGACAAAAGCTGGGACGGAACGACCCATGCCATTGCGGTAGCGGGAAAAAATACAAGGCTTGTTGCATGCGGGTGGAAGAGGCCGGCTAGAAACCAACCCAATCGACAACTCGATCAGGATGTGGAAGGAAAAGGATTTCTGTGGTGCCGTGGCTGATCAATTTCGCTTACTTGTCAGCTTTGGTGGTGAGCACCCCTTGGCTCGTCTACCGATTTGTCTGGCTCAAGAAAAACCGGCGTGGCTGGTCACAGCGCCTGTACGGTAGAGTGCCTCCTGCTGACCCTACCCGCACCTGCATTTGGCTGCATGCGGTCAGCGTTGGCGAGGTCCAATTGTTGGGACCGATTGTCGAGGAACTACTGCGGCGCGATTCGCGATTGCAACTGGTGATTTCGACGACGACGGAATCCGGGTTTGATGTGGCCCAAAAACGATTCGTGAATCACAGAGTTTTCTTTTGCCCTTTCGACTTCACTTGGTCGGTAAAGAGGACGTTGCAACGTCTGCAGCCAAAAGTCATTGTTTTGGCCGAGTTGGAATTATGGCCAAATCTGCTTCGGGCGGCAGCGAAAAAAAATATCCCCGTGATTGTCGTCAATGGACGCTTGAGCGAGCGAAGTTTTCGAGGATATCAACGGATTAGTTTCGTGGCTCGATCCATGCTTCGTTCGGTAACCAAGATCGCCGCGCAATCTCCGGAGTATGCTAATCGGTTTTTGTCTTTGGGCGCCTATCCCGAGAGTATTCAAATCTGCGGGAATATTAAATTCGATGGAGCCTTCAATCCCCAGCATGCTGAACTGGGGAGGAACTTGAAAAACGCGTTCCAGCTGGAAGATTCCGAGATTGTATTTGTGGCAGGTAGCACACAACCCGAAGAAGACGTGATGGTGGCTCAAGCCTATCGGGCTCTGAAACCCAGGTACCCGCAGTTGCGACTGGTGATCGTCCCGCGACACATGCAAAACGTTGATTCGCTGCGCGCCATCCTGACATCGCATTCGGAGCACTTTGTGTGCCGCAGCCAATTGAACGAATTTGCCTCTGATGCCCTGCGAGGACAACCCATCATCGTCGTGGATGCAGTCGGCGAACTGGCTGGCTGGTGGAGCCTTTCGAAAATCGCTTACGTCGGCGGAAGCATGGGAAAAAGGGGGGGGCAGAACATGATCGAGCCAGCTGCCAACCGAGCAGTGATCTCCTTCGGCCCTCGGACCGAAAATTTTCGCGACATTGTTGCCATGCTGCTGTCTCGCGATGCGGCATGCGTTGTGCATAATCAACAAGACTTCGAAGCGTTCCTGGAACGTGCGATTGTGGACGCTCAATGGCGGGAAGAAATGGGTCACCGCGCGTTCGCCGTTGTCCAAGCTCAGCAGGGCGCTACCGCGCGAGCATGTGACATTATCCTGAATCTGTTGAACGCACCGAAGAGACCTGCCTCCGCCATTGCTCGCCGTGTTGCCTAGTTACGCAGGCGGCTGCACGATTCAAGTCATTCGTTCTGTACTGCCTGCAAAGCTTGCCTTGAGAAATTCTTTTGCTAGCAGTTTTTCGGCGTCCCGAATTTCAGCAATCTCGTCCATTCAATTACATAATCTTTAACGATTACAGAAACTGTTACCGAAGTTACGAATAGAGGGGCGTTGATTACTGCGCGCCGTGACAGGAGCGTCGGTCAATGTCTGAGAGTCAGCGTGTTCTCTCATTACTTCGAAACGCCAATTATTTCTCGGAAAACCGCTGTAATGGAATCGCCCAATAAGTTAACGGATCACGACTCGGCTGCGACATCGGAGATTCAACGCGAGGTATTTGCCTTGCATTGCAACAAACCGACCGATGGTCGATTAATCAACTTCCACGAGTTAGAGCAACACGCGGGGCAGACCTTTCGTTGGTCCGAACCTGTTTCAATGGTACGCGTTGCTTTGGCCGCGGGCGACTATCGTGTTGAGATAGACACCGGTTGTTTACGGGGCGCTGAGGTGGACTTCCGTTTTCAACTTCATTGGAACGACCACCTGATTTCCCTGACTACAATTACCACCAGAAACGGGAAAGTCCAATTTGATGTTGAAAAATCGATGTGCAACGCTCGGCAAGAACAGCGTTTATCGATCAGCTGCAGGCCGCTCAACGGAGAAAATGGTCGACGATTGCTGGGAATGCCAGTTTGTTCGATCCATGTCTTTGAAGTCCGTTCGGAAACCGCCGCTCAAACAATTAGTATCAATTCTCGTCCAAGAAAACCAAGTCATCCGACCAAACGCACTCGGAGTTGGTTTGGCGCGTCAAATTTGGAACCAACGATTCCAATTTGGCAGGTGCGGATGCCCGAGGTTACAACTTCAACTGTCGAAGCCAAAGAACGGGCTGAAACCCCCAGTTGCGATCGAGCGGTGGTGGCACCCTGTGAAATTAATTCGCGGCACGGCACGGGTCTGCTCATCAAGTACCTGATTAAAGACTTCAGAGAGGTTGCTACCGTCAACTCGATCAGCTGCTACAACGACGATCGGATCTCATCGCGCATTCACCATTATCTGCCCAGACAATCGATGAGTCGGGCAGAAATTTACGATCAGGTTTTCAGCTGGTTTTGCAGCTCACCGCCGAAAGAGGCTTATGTCGTTCCGCATTTTGAAAGCGATCTGTTGATCGCCTTGGCGCTCAATGACCTGTTCAAGACCAAAATTTGCCTGCATGTGATGGACGACAACTGTCTGTTCAGCAACGCAATTCAAATTGATGTTGCCGCCGAGGCAATTGAGAAATCAAGTTTGGTTCTGGCCATTTCTCCGGAAATGAAGCAGGCGTACGAGCAACGGTTCGGAAAGCGGGTTTGGTTATTGCCGCCAATTGTTCCCGATCACTTGATCGCCACGGATCCAATTGCTCCGCGACTCCAATCGGATCAGCCTAAGCCAACATGGATCAGCAAAGTCAATTCGCTGATTCGTAAATATTCCAGAATCCGCTCAGGTGAATCGAGTTCGAATGAAACGTCTCGCGGAATTCTGATCGGCAATATTTGGGATAAGAACTGGCTGGATCGGTTGCGCACGACCATTCGTGAAAGCGGATTGAAAGTCGACTGGTACAGCAACAATCCGGAGGCGGTCTGGCTGAAGGAATCGCTGAAGGACCTGGCTGACGACGGAATCTTTCTTCACGAGCCATTGTGGGATCAGGATTTGGTGGACGAGCTGCGATGTCGCCCATTTGCGATCATGCCATCTAGTGAACTAAACGGTATGGGCGAAAGGGAGAGCATTGCTCGATTGAGCTTGCCCTGTCGAATCCCTTTCATCATCGCAACTGCCCAATTGCCGATGATCGTCTTGGGCAGTGACCAAACCGCCGCCTCAAAGTTCATTACTCGTTTCGGCTTAGGAAAAACGGTGGGCTACAACGGACAGGAACTTTGCGACGCAGTGAAATGGATTGGGCAGACCGAAAACCAAGTTTCCATTCGCCGCAGTGCTTTCGAAATCGCTCAATCGTTCGCGGCGGAATCGGTGGAAGAGTGGATTTGGACGTCTTTGGAAAAAGGCGTAGCCGTCGACAATCGTTTCGAACATCTATTCCCGGCCAAGCCAGGCGAATTCAGTCGCTTCTTTGATCCAGAACCTCCGAAGAACATTGACTGGTCCTTTCGTGATATTTGGCAACTGCTCAACCGTATCAAGACCCAGGGATTTACGCCCGAAGTCATTGTCGATGTCGGTGCCTCAACCGGAGTTTGGTCCTGGACAGCAGCAACCATTTATCCTGCCGCTAAGTTCGTTCTCGTTGACCCGATGATGTCCCGCTACGACCAACAGTCTCGAGATTACTACCAACGCTCGTTGAAATCGTTCGAATTGGTCGAGGCAGCCCTCAGTGACAAATGCGGAGAGACCGAAATTCTGGTTACCAACGATTTCTATGGCTCTTCGCTTTTGAAGGTTGGTGAGAAGACTCCCAAGGCCGAAGCCACAAAAGTCAACGTGCTGACTTTAGACGAATTGGCCCGCCTCAAGAATCTAACGGGTCGAACGCTACTGAAGGTCGACGTGCGAAATGCCGAGCATCTGGTGCTCAACGGTGGCTTGGAATTTATTCGTGACAACGTTGACGCTGTGATTCTGGAGTTGACGCTTGAACGTGAGCATCCACAAGCCAAAACCTACCGCGAAATGCTGGACTTCATGGACCAACTGGGATTCGACGTCGTCGATGAAATGGAGGGTTGGCGCGACCCTGTTACCGGTCGGCTGGAACAAAAGAACTCGGTTTTTCTCCGCCGTGAATTGATCGCTGCTCGCAAAGCTGCTTAGGTTCCAATTCGAACAAGAGGAAGGTGCCTCGCGCCAGTATCGAGTGGCCATCGATATACCGAAATCGGCGGTTTTCGACTCGGCCCCTTTCACAAAATTCGAAATGGAGGTCGACGGGCAGCTTGTCGGGATGAAACCAGACGATGGCAGACGCGTGAACTTTGCACCGACGAATTCCATTTTCGGGCCAACGGCCCTGCCAGTTGATGGCACTTTCCGCGGTTCGAGACACTCGTCCCTGCCGGTCGATATTGACAGTAGTCAAACCTTCCGCGAACATCCCCGTTCGCGTTTTCACAGAAAGAATAAATGAAGCCGTTTTTGAAAGTTGTCTGGTTCGCCCTACGTTATAAGTGGTCGGTCGCTGGTGCGGTGCTAGCTTCGATGCTGATCGCCGTCCTGTGGGGTGCCAGCATCGGAACCGTTTACCCAGTTGTCGAAATTGTGCTGGATGGAAAAACCGGCCAGAGTTGGGTTGCTGAAGAAATTGCCAAGGCCAACAAGACCTTGACCGATATGACGAGCGACATGGCAAGGCTCGAGTCGGAGAAGGCTGTGGCGACTGGACGCGACCGCGTCAGTTTGCAAACGCGAATCGACCGCAATGGCAGACGAATCGAAGCCGAACAAGAGGCGCTAGCCTGGTACGAGTGGGCCGAGCCGTGGATCAACCGCTACGCTCCAACATCACCGTTTCAGACGCTTCTAATCGCCTTGGCTTGGCTGCTGATGACATCCCTGCTGAAGGGGATCCTGCTGGTCATCAGTACCTTGCTGGTCGCGCGGGTTTCGAATCGAACGGTTTCAGACTTGCGCCGAATTTACTATCGCAAGGCCTTGGAGATGGACCAGCGCAGGATTGATACGCTGGGCACCTCCAACATGATGACACATCTGTCCCACAACATGATGATGATCAGTGCCGGCCTGCAGGCATTTTACGGGCGGATGATCCGTGAGCCCTTGAAAATGATCGCCTGCCTCGCGATGGCTGCCTGGATATCCTTCCCACTGTTGTTGATTTCGCTTGTTACCGTTCCTGCGGGTGCGGCGGTGATTCGATCGCTATCGAAGCGAATGAAACGCTCGACCCAACGGGAAATGGAGGGCATGTCGCATGTCTTCCAAACACTCATTGAAACTTTCGGTGCAATCAAAACCGTACGGATATTCAATCGCGAGCCTTCCGAACGCAAGCGATTCAAGGGCAACGCAGAAAGCCTCTATCGCATTTCCCTGAAGATTTCTTTTTACGATTCCTTGCTCCGTCCAATAACCGAAATGTTGGGCATTATCGCCGTCGCTCTGTCGATACTGGCGGGGGCCTATTTGGTGTTGAATCAGGAAACACATCTTTTCAACTACTTGAAGATCTGCGATCGGCCGTTGTCGCCGGGGCAACTCCTGTTGTTCTTCACGATGCTGGCGGGTGCCAGCGATCCCGCGCGGAAAATGAGTGAAGTCATCAACCAGCTGATACGCGGCGGGATGGTGGCGGAGAATCTGATGAAGACCTTTGAAGTCGAACCCGAAGTCGTCGCAGCGAAACCGGGA
>JBEBGH010000493.1:0-3052 GCA_040081565.1 Pirellulaceae bacterium | reverse complement strand
GTTAAGAGCTGCCCAAATGCGGCTAAACCGTCGTACCAAGCAGTTTGACTCGATCAAGTTTTCACGAGAATTGGACGCCGATCTCGGCAAAGAAGTAAAGAGTATGGCCGAACGCCAAGCCCAGCTTCTGGAAATGGCGGAACGCATCATGTCGGCTGAACAATCGGATCAAACCCCCTGAGCCGAACGGTTTTGTCGAATTGTGCTGGCGAAATCGTCGATAAATGAACTAGGCGTACGATAAAATTTGTTGAAGAATACATTCCACGTCCCACCTGCGAAACACTACACGAAATGTCGAGGAACGTTATGCAACGGTTGAATATTTTGGCGGCAGTTTGGTCGTTCGCAATCTGTGGGATGTTGGCTTGTGTTTCGATTGCGGACGACAAGTCGGTTGTCGATGCGTTCGTCGATCACGTAAAGAACTCCAAACACCAGGCGACCGAATCGGTTTTGGCTACGGTCCGTCAGGAATCGAATCCATCCGAAGCAATTACTTCCGCTCTCAAGGCAATGTACCCCGACTACTCCGCGGGCATCGCCGCTTCAGACGATGACAACATCGAACTTGCAGTTCAAAAGCTAAGTCCCTTCGTGACTTCGGAAGACAAATTCCTGGCGGCTGACGCCTCGTTCTATTTGGCTCGCACGCTGATGAACCATGAACGATTTGAAGAAGCCATGCCGTTATTGACTTCTCTGCAATCGAGCCTTGCCGAAAATTCAACCCAAACCGCAGTGGTTCAATATTACATCGGCCAAAGTCTCGCCGGGATGTTGGAAAACGAAAAAGCGGTTGCCGCTTTAATGGAATTTCTCCAAACCAATCCTGACGCGCCGGAACGCCTTCGCGTCAGCGCCTGGCGACAAATTCAAGATCTGCAGAATATCAATCCTGGGAAAATGGAAGATGTCTATCACCGCATGGACTACTCCCGTCGTCGTCTGAAGATTGTGGAATCCGGCGACAAGACCCAAGAGGAGCAGAACAACGTGGTGAAGATGCTGGCCAAGTTGATTCAAGAACAGGAAAAGAAAGAGTGCAGCAGTTGCAATAGCAAGAAGAACTGCCCGAACCCGAAAGAGAGCCAAGGCGAAAAACAGGCCAAGAACGATCCGAAAGAAAGCAAAAGCCAATCGGGTGGAAATAGCAGCAACCCTAACGGTAAATTTGTCGAAAAATCTTTCGATACGGGCAACGCCAGTCCTTGGAGCCGCCTCCGCGGCATGGATCGCGACCCGGCCAACGCCGGCATCAAAGAAAAGCTGCCCGCACGTTACAAAGAAATCGTCGAACGGTACAACGATGCCGTGAACGGCAACACCGACAAATCTGACGAGAAAAAATAGCTCTCGACACCAGAACCATTCGGAACTGGCGATAAACCTACAAATGGGGTTTGCCGCGCAGGCTTTTTTCCAAGCCGCCCCAACCCATCCCGTGATCGCGCGTGTACAGACTTACATGCGAGTCGGAAATGTGATGGTCGCCGTAACACAACAATTTTAAAACCGACGCAGGCCGTTGATGCCAGCTGGCCCAAGCCAGCGGCGTTTCGCCATGCACGTCACGACTTTCGACTTTGGCACCGGCATTCAATAGCATTGTGATCAACTCCGGCCCGCCGAATGCAGCGGCGCGATGCAGTGGTGTTTCGCCGTGCGTCGTGGCATCCCGCATGAACATTCCAGTCTCCATTCCTGGGATCGTCGGCCAGTTCGGATCAGCTCCGTTTGCCAAAAGAATTTCGACGATGTACTGATAGGCTGGTCGGCTGGCTGCCGTGCACGCCGCATGCAACGCGGTCTCACCGTTGTCGCTGGAAGGCATTGAGGCATCGGCCCCCTGCTCGATCAAAAACTGAGTGAGTTGCCAGTGGCCGTGGAACGCGGCACCGGTCAAGTCCAGGTTGTCCCCCAGCGTTTCCAATCGAGCGCCTTTGGACATCAACAGGCGGATTGCACTCACGTCTCCGTAATAGGCACACCATTGAATCAGCGAAATCCCATCAGAGTCGATCGCGTCGACAGAATTTCCTTGATGCAAAAACTCAAAAACCAAATCGGTCCGGCCGTCGATAATTTTGTTGAGCATCTAAAAAATCCAAACGGCGGTTATCGTCGCAATCCTGGCTGAAATTTCCAACTCAATGGTAACGCTGATTGCAATAAACGGAAGTACGAATAGAGAAAAAGTGCTATTCTGTTTGCCAATCGGATTCGGTCGTGTTGCCATACATCAAGGGAACCCTAAAACGCCGAGCTTACGTTTCGTTGGCGACAAAAAAGGAATGCCATCCTCTACGCCAAGCCCCAAAAGATTTAAGATAGGCAAGCTGAGGTTGCACGATTTGGAGTGGCTGACATGGAACAGTGGATCGTCATCAAAACAACCGCCGACAAAAAAGAAACTTTGGCGGTGATTGCAAAGACTCTGGTTGCTGAGCGATTGTGTGGTTGCGCTCAGATTTCTGGCCCCATCGACAGCCATTATCGATGGAACGAGCAATTGGAACATTCGGAGGAGTACGAGTTGTCAATCAAAACCGCGGGGGTCCTGTTTACAACGGTTGCTGCGCGAATCAAAAGTTTGCATTCCTACGAAGTGCCCCAGATCATCGCGATGCCAATCACGCAAATTTCTTCGGACTATGAAGCCTGGCTCCGAGGAAATCTGGAGTTGCCAAAGTAATCCCCAGCAGCCTCGAAAGTTAAACCGCCGATTCTGGAGCGGTGAATGTGACAGCGGTTAAATTCAATTGGAGACCCAATGGCGGAACCTTGGCATTTTTTCATTCACTCGCTAAACGGCCGTTCAGCGACGGAAGGCCGTGCAGCCAATATTTTCGGCCACTCGGTCAATGCCATTCAGTTGCTGCCTACCGATCTCCGAGACCCTTTCCCGCAAACGTTCGACGACGTTCGCCAACGAATCGAATCGGAAACCGGCGGATATTGCGAGGGAGACGGAGCGTTTGGCTGGCATCCTCCGAATGATTCACAAACTCATCTCTGTGGCACCATTCATTGCCTTGACGAACGTGTCATG
>JBEBGH010000165.1:0-11470 GCA_040081565.1 Pirellulaceae bacterium | reverse complement strand
GTTCATGGTCATTTTCATGGCGGCACAACCACTGCTGGAGACTGTTTTAGAGGAAAAATCGCAACGGATCGCTGAGGTCCTGCTCGGCAGCGTAAGTCCGACACAACTGATGGTCGGAAAGTTATTGGGGACCGTCAGCGGCTCCTTGACCATTTTTTTGTTTTATATGGTCGGCTCGTACTTCGTCGCTTCGCAACGCGGGTGGACAGACCTGATCCCGCTGCAACTCTTGCCCTGGTTTTTGGTTTTCCAGGTTTTGAGCGTTTTGTTTTATGCCGCGATTTTCATGGCCATCGGAGCCAGTGTTTCGCAATTGAAGGAAGCTCAATCTTTACTGCTGCCGGTTTGGATGGTGATGATGTTGCCGATGTTCGTCTGGCTGTTGATCATTCGTGATCCGTTGGGGCCGCTTGCGCGGGGAATGTCCTTTTTCCCACCCTCGACAGGCACGACGATGATTTTGAGATTAGCAACCAATCAAACCATTCCCGTTTGGGAATTGGTTACTGCGCTGGTACTTTTGTTACTGTCGACTGCTTTGATCATCGTGGTGGCCGGTCGGATTTTTCGAGTTGGGATTTTGTGGCAAGGGAAAATGCCCAAACTCAGCGAGATGATTCGCTGGGGGCTGATGGGTTAAACGAAATAGGAATTGACGCATGTCTGAACAACCAAAAACCTTGACGCGTCTCGATATCGCCAAAAACTGGCTGCCGCGCTACACCGGCATGCCTATCGATCAATTTGGCGATTACATCCTGCTGACGAATTTCCATGACTATGTCACAGGTTTTGCCAACAAATTTGATTGCGAGGTTCATGGTCTCGGCCGGCCCATGCAGGCAGCCACGAATTCACATGGTTTGACCATCGTTAATTTTGGAATTGGGTCGGCAAATGCGGCCACCATCATGGACTTGTTGTCGGCCCGCAACCCCAAGGGCGTCCTGTTTCTGGGCAAGTGCGGAGGCCTTAAGAAAACGACCGAAATCGGCCACTTTATTTTGCCGATCGCCGCAATTCGAGGGGAGGGCACAAGTCTCGATTACTATCCGCCCGAAGTTCCCGCGCTGCCAAGTTTCAAATTGCACAAATTCGTTTCGGACCGACTGGTGGAAAGGAATTTGGAATATCGAACTGGTGTGGTCTATACCACCAATCGCCGATTATGGGAGCATGATGAGAAATTCCGCGAACGACTGATCAAGATGACTTGTATTGGAATCGATATGGAAACCGCGACGATCTTTATCGTGGGTCACTACAACACCATCTCACGAGGGGCTTTGCTGCTGGTTTCCGATGTGCCCATCACACCAGACGGCGTGAAAACTGAAGTTTCTGATCGATTTGTCACGAGTACTTGGGCTGAGACCCATTTGGATATCGGGATCGACGCCATGACCGAGATTGAAACCCGCGGTGAGCCGATCCGGCACTTCCGTTACTAGAGTCGTCTGAGATTTATCAGCCCAAAGCCTTCTCAAAAATCGCTAAACGTCGCCAAAACACTGCAATTCGGATGCAGATGTTTTCTTTTTGCGACACCGTTGCCGCTAGCAGTTACGACCGATAATTCCGATACAGAAGTTTCGGAAAAATAGAGGAGCAGGGGATTTAGCAAAAGTAAGTCGTTCGCAGTCGCACTAGATTTTACTGAGCCCGTAGATTGTGCCGAAGGAAACGATTACTAAGTTTCGTTTCTGCACACTCGGTGTCAATTCATTATGCGTGGCTCAAAATCGAAATGCCGATTCGAGGGGAGCCTGCTCATGAGACGTGTTGCCTTAGTCTGCTTGGCCATTTGTGGCTTGTTTGTTTTAGCAGCATCAGGGATGGCCGCACCGCAGAACTACGGCGTTCCCTCAGGCAGTTCAACTCCACGCCAATTCACTGGCGATACGCGGAACAGCGATTCGTCGGAAGCTCGCAGCATGTCGCCACCTCACTGGGGCGAAGAGCCCACGTATTGGAAAAACAACGCACAGGTTACGTCCAGCAATCCGCTTGCGCCTCGAGTAGCTCCAAAAATTGCTCCGCCTCCAGCCTCAAATTCACAAGGCTTCTTCTCTCCGGCTTCCACAGGAAAGTCAGCCCAAAAGAAATCATCGAGTTCGCTTTATCAACACATCATCGATCCAGCGGTTCTAAATTCATTTCCTTCGGCGAATACAGACGATCAGGAGCCGACGTCTCAAAGCGTTCAGCCCCAGTTTCATCGCCCGCAATCGTTAGAAGAACGGGGCTTTCGTGAATATGGCCCGATGAATCGAGGCATGCCTATTAACAACGGCCAGTCGTTCGATTTCGAGAACAAGAAACAGCAATATCCGCCGATGAGCGAAATCATCAAAACCGGTAGGTTTTTTGGAATGGCAGAGACTTGGCTAATGCGTCCAAGTTTTAATAACAACGCTGTACTCACAACACAGTCAGCTTCGTTTGCCGAATCATTTCAGGCCGACCATGCCTTTCGAACTGCTCCCAGATTTCGCGCGGGCTTCGAATCCAAGTACGGGCCGGGTGCTGAGTTTCAGTACTTCCAATTCGACCATAACTCGCGGCCGATCGAATTTGTAAGCAACGGTGCTCTTACAGGAACGAGTAGCGTCGAAGTGATCGGCCTGAGCCAACCCGTTTCGATTTCCGCTTCTTCACCCGGCCATCGTTTGTCCGTGGGGCAAGCGATTGAGGTGCACTCATTTCAGTTCACGGTCTTCAAGGAAATGAAGCTGCCGATCTCTCGCGTGAATGGGATGCTCGGTTTTCGAAACGTCAGCATCGCTCAGGAATTGCGTACCAATCTCTTCGATAGCGGCGGCAATTCCCTGGAGTTTTTGACCAGCAACACCAAGTTCGGCGGGTTTGGTCCACATTTTGGTTTGGAATATTACCGCCCAGTGGGCCATACGAAGCTCGAGATGTTTGGCTCCGCCTCCGGGTCATTGGTGCTCGGCAATCGCAGCCAGTTTGTTAACGATTCCAATACTTTCATTACCCGTCGCAACAATGCCGACGAAATGGTATCGATCCTTGAGATCATGACCGGAGTGCAATACAAATACGAGTACGCCGAGAACCGAAGCTACTACGCACGTGTCGCCTACACCAACCAGACTTGGCTGAACGCGGGTACACCGAACGCACCTCTTGGCGACCTCGGCTTCCGCGGCTTAGGTTTTTCGGTCGGCTTCAATCGCTAGATCTTCCACATTGATTTGGACGAGAGCGACCAGTGGTCCTCAAAGCGGCTAGCTGACGAAATCTCTAGCGGCCACTTTGATATTGGCGATTAGAGACCCCCGCCCCTCATCGTACCACACAAAGTTTGAAATTTGCTAGCGATTGAACTTTTGTCTTGTTGCATCGTATCGGTTCCTGTTTTCTTTAAGGAGCCAATGATTATGGAAGTGTCGCTTGAGTTGGAGTTTTCTGGCTGCAACTTTGGAGATGAGCGTTTGACGAAACGTCTGACCAGCATCGGAACGAAATTCGGGGAACGTCCCAGCTTGAGCATTCCGGCATCTCTGGAAAGCCGCGCTGAAATGGAAGCCGCTTATCGTTTTTTTGACAACGACGAGGTGACTCCCGAACGGATTCTTTCCACGCATCGAGAGCGGGCACTCAAGCGGATCATGCAGCAGAAAGTCTGCCTGTTGGTGCAAGACACAACCGAGCTTGAGTTGACTCGGCCCAAGCAACAAGTTGCTGGAGCTGGTCCGTTGTCAGCGGATTCACGTCGCGGTGCTTACCTGCACCCGTTGGTCGCGTTCACTCCGGAAAGGCTCAATCTTGGTACTGTTTGGCAGAAGTCCTGGGCTCGCGACGCGATCGACACCACGCGCACCGCGAAAGAAAAATCCAAACATCTTGAGACCGTCCCGATCGACGACAAAGAAAGTCACCGCTGGATCGAAGGCCAACGCGAAGCACGCAGAGTCGCCGAGATGTGTTCAGACACTCAATGCGTTTTAGTTTGCGACAGCGAATCGGATATTTACGAGTTGTTGTCGGAGCCACGCGAAACTTCGCATGGTCGTCCGCTGGAGATTCTGATTCGAGCCTGCCAGGATCGGGCAACCGACATACCTCAGCAGAAACTGCTCGACACCGTTCGCGCCAGCGAAGTCATTCACACAACTACCGTCGAGGTCAGTGAGCGAACGGCCAAGACCAAAGTCGATACTAGCAAACGAGGCGCGTCGCGAATCGCACGCTCAGCAAATTTGGTCATCAAAGCTTGTGAAGTATCGTTGCGGCCACCGGAGCGACCGGATCGCACGCTACCGCCGGTGACGCTGAATGTTGTGCTGGCCGAAGAACTCAATCCGCCCGCTGGTCAGCCTGCGGTCCAGTGGTTGCTGCTGACGACATTGCCGATCGCCAGCCTCGACGAAGTCTTGACGATCATTGATTACTATTGCTGCCGCTGGCCAATCGAAAATTTTTTCAAAGTGCTGAAGTCGGGCTGTCGCGTAGAAGAGCGTCAGTTCGAGACGCTTGACCGTGAGCTCAACGCGATTGCGGTTTACCTGATTGCCGCCTGGCGAATCCACTTGTTGGTTCATCTGGGACGCGAAGTGCCGGAACTGGATTGCAACGTGCTGTTTGAAGAGTCCGAATGGATGTCGATCTGCATCGTGGTCGATGGCAAGGCTCCCGAGAAAACGCCAACGCTCAACGAGTTCATTCGCAAGGTTTCGTCGCTCGGCGGATACGTCAACCGCAAGAAAACTGAACCCGGTTACCAAACACTCTGGATCGGTCTCCAGCGAATGCACGACCTAGCAACCGCCTACCAAGCCTTCGGCCCCGGCTCAAAAATTCAAAACCAAAAAAGAGGTGTGGTACGATGAGCCCCCGGCCCCTCTCCCCCGCACAAAGCCGCGGGGGCGGGGGGAGAATAGATGTCGTAGTTTTGCTCGGGGGACTAATCGAATTCGCGAGGTCGCTTCCATTGGCGTCGCTTCTTACATCGGGGCAATGCGCCATGCGGATCAGAATTTTTTGGCGGCCAGAAATTTCCCGATAACTCGCATGGTTTCAGTTGCCATGCTTAATTCGTTGCGATGGTTGAGCACGAATGCTCGACCGGCGTTGCCCAAGGCTGACCGCTGGACAGGATCGCGTAGCAATTGTTTCAAATGGTCAACCAATTGACCCGGTTGGGCTGGGTCGTAAAGTAGTCCGCCGCCCGAAGCTGTTATGATTTCATCCAGTGCGCCGCGTCTTGGCAAGACCACGGGAGTGCCCGTTGCAATCGCCTCCAGGGCAAACAGCCCCTTGGGTTCAACGTGTTCCACCGGAACGCAAAAGACATCCGTAGATTGAAGAAACTCCAGTTTTTGCTGCCGATCCACAACCCCCAGGTATTTGTACTTCGCCGAAAGACCCGCCTGTTCCAGCTTTTTCCATTGAGTGTCCGCGAACGATTGACATTCGGGGCTTAGCCAGCCCGCTACCTGCAATTGGACGTCCGAAAATTCAGAATCCTGTTGAAGTTCGATGAAAGCATCCATCAGATGCTGCAAACCTTTTTCCGGGGCGAGTCGTGCCAGGTATCCAATCGTTCTTTGGTGCGAGTCGATTGCGTTTCTTTTCGGTGTCAAATTGATGAAATCTTTGGTGTCGATTCCCAGCGGAGTAACCTCAATCCGTTCTGGCGCAATTCGAAAATAGTCCGCCATGTAATCTCGAAACGCAGCACTGTGGACGATGAAGCCATCGACGAAGGCATTGTTTTTCTGGATTTGCTCAAGACAAAGTCTTCGGTCGTGCTCTGGAAGCGAGTTCAGGAATACGTCATCGCCTTGCAGCGTAATGATTACCGGAATTTTCGACCGGCGCTTCAGTTCAGGCACAAATCCCGCCGTAAGCAAGTTTGACACAAGGACAACATCGGGCTTGATCGTATCTACCAACCAATCGACGACGCGGCGCACCTCTTTGCGCTGATTCCCTTCAACACCTTGCAACATGGACAGCGCCAGCGAGCCTAAAACGGCGGCATTCGTTTCAATTGCCCGCGCGGTAACTCGGCGAATCAGCTTGGGGTTGTCGAGAAACGAGTCCAGCCATTTGGGGAGCAGGCGAAACAGCGGGATTTTCTGCTGCAGATAAACGTTGATGCCGCCGAAAAAAACTTGGTCGATGCTGATGTCGTCCTCATCGGTTCGAATCGGCGTATAGAAGGGAACGAGAAGTACTTCCCAGCCTTGGCGGATGATTGCTTTTGCCAGCGCATTATCGTGCAGGCAACTTCCGCAATACATGCCGCCCGCACCAGCCGTCAGGTAAACCAGTTTTGTGGGCATGGGGCGAGCCTGTCAAACTACGATGCGAGCGTTGCGCCCAAGGACGATTGGCAGGCCTGAACGACGGCGTCGCAAACCGATTCCACTTGAGGGCCGCTCAAAGTGTTTTCCTTGCTACGTAATTGCAGGGAAAGCAAAATTCGTTTCTTGCCCGCACCATCTCGTTTTTCATCGCGAAAGGTTTCACGAAATTGAATCGATTCCAGCAGTGGACCAGCATGATCCCGCACCGTCTTTTCCAAATCCACCCACGGCGTCGATTCGGCCAGGATGAAATTGAAGTCCCGTTTGACCGCAGGAAATTCGCTGATGGCCTGGTGACGTCGCACGTCGACCACTTGGGTGGCGAGAAACGAAAGATCCAGTTCAACGACCGTCGTGTTTTGGCGTAGCCCAAACATCTTCTTGCCCGCTGCGGAAATTTGGCCAAGGTGTCCAATCATTGTTTCGCCATTTTGGATCGTTGCCGAGCGGTTGATGTCAAAGATCTCAACTTTGGATGCTTCGTATCGCATCGCAATTTCCGGGTTTAATTCACGCAATAAAGTCTCCACCAGACCTTTCAAAGCCGCGAAATCGCGGCCGCTCACGAGCCCTAGCATCAACGGTTCCTGCGGCAGGCCTTCCGCCTTCGGCAAATAGACATGAGCAATCTCGAACAAATCGATATCGGGATTGGAGCGATATTCGTTAATGCGTTTGGCTTCCAGCAAGCTTGGAATCAATGTCCGCCGCAGGCAATTCACGGCACCGACATTTTGCGATCCTTTTTCCAACACTCCCAACATCGGTTGGTGACTTATGAAAGGTTCGCGGTCGGTCCAAGGCGAACAGGCTTTCGACCAAGGCTCAGGCAGCAGGCTAGGGCACATGGCCTCGTCGAATCCGGCCGCACTTAACACGCGGCGAACCTTGTCAATCATCCGTGTTTGTGATGATTTGTACGAGGGAGCCATCGCTACCGTAACGTTGTCCGGCACCTTGTCGTATCCGTACAATCGGCCGATTTCTTCAATCAGGTCGATTTCGCGACTCAAGTCCTTTCGCCACGACGGGCACAGCACACGAAACTCATCTGCGGATTCCTGTTGAATCTGCACGCCCAAGCCGGCGAGAACCTTGCGAACAAAATCAGTTGGGATCGCGATTCCCAAGATGCGTTCGATCTGGGTGGGTCGCAAGCTTACAGGTTTTCGTTCGGGCTTGAACAAATTGATGTCGATGCAGCCCTTAGCGACTTTGCCGCCGGCGATTTCGGCGATCAACTGTGCGCAACGGCGACTGGCCCATTCAAGTGCCTCGATGTCTGTGTTGCGTTCGAAGCGGAAGGAGGAGTCGCTATGCAAATTCAACTTGCGAGCGGTCGAGCGGACGGAACCCGGAGCGAACCAAGCAGCCTCGATCAGGACGTCGCGCGTCGAATTGTTGATTTCCGTTTCGGCACCACCCATTACGCCACCGATCGCGACTGGTTTCGTCGCGTCGGCAATCACACACATGCCCGGCACTAACCCATATTCGTTGTGGTCGATTGCCGCTATTTTTTCGTTTGGCTTGGGCTCGCGAACGACGATCTTGCCCCCCGCCAATTTTCCAAAGTCAAATGTATGCAGAGGCTGACCGCATTCCATCATGACGTAATTGGAAATATCGACGACATTGTTGATGGGGGTTATTCCAATCGTTCTCAGACGTCGCGCTAGCCATTCCGGGCTGGGGCCAATCTTGACGCCACGAACAAGTCTGGCGGTGTATCGTCGACATAGCTCAGGGCATTCGATGACGACGCTGCAGAGCTTCGAGATGTCCTCGTCGCTTTCGGCAAACTTCACTTCCGGAATCTGCAGCGGACAATCAGCCAGAATTGCAACCTCTCGCGCCACTCCCAAGTGCCCCAAACAGTCAGGGCGATTGCTTGTGACCTCCAAGTCGATGCAAAAATCGTGGTCGATCGCGGTCGTCGATTCGTGGTTGAGGCCCGACATTGTCAGCCGGTCCGTGACCTCGTCCAGAGAGCACTTTGGGGAAACGTATTGTTGAAGCCATTCCCAGGAAACGTCCATCGGTCTTCTGCCTATTCAAAAAAATCTAAAACAAGTCGTGGCGGGCCAAACCTAAAACTGACGCAAAAAACGAACGTCGTTGGTGTACATGTCACGAATGTCGGTGATGCCGTGGCGGATCATGCACAACCGTTCCACTCCGAGGCCAAACGCGAACCCAGTGTAAACCTCTGGATCGTAACCGACTGCTCGGAAAACATTTGGATCGACGATCCCCGCACCACCAAATTCAGTCCAGCGTCCGTTCCAGAAGTAATCCGCTTCGACACTTGGTTCGGTGAAAGGAAAGAACGAAGGCCGAATTCGAACCGGCACCGACTTGCCCAGGTAATTAGTCGCAAACAACTGCAGGACTGTTTTGAGGGTTGCCAGATTGACGTTGCGGTCAACCATCAGACCTTCCATTTGGTGGAACATGGGATAGTGCGTGGGGTCGGCTGTATCTGGACGATAGACACGCCCCAGCGAGATCACCCGGATCGGTGGTTGGGTTGTTTCCATGATTCGAATTTGCACGGTGCTGGTTTGGCTGCGCAGCAACGCAGAATGCCCCTCTCGCTTGGCGACCAGCGATAGATAAAAATTTTCGAGCGGGTCGCGTGCGGGGTGATCCGCCGGAATGTTCAGGGCCTCGAAGTTATGGCGTTCGTCCTCAACCTCTGGTCCGCGTGCGGGCGTGAATCCCAAGCGGCCCATGATGTCCGTGAGTTCCTTGATCGTCTGAGTAATGGGATGCATCCGACCGATTCGCAACGGATTTCCTGGTTCGGTACGATCGAACGCAGGATCGACTTCGCCGCGAATCGATGACACGGACATGCGTTCTTTCGCGGCGTCGAAAGCAGCCTGGATCGCATCCTTGACGCGGTTTAGATTTTGCCCAGCAACAGGCTTTTCCTGGGCTGCAATTTGTCCCAGTTGTTTTTGAACAACTTTCAGTTGCCCGCTTTTTGCGCCTAGAAATTCAACGCGAGCTTCTTCCAAAGTGTCCAATGACCCGGCTGCCGCGAACGATTTTTCTGCGTTGTTCAGCAGTCGATTTAGTTCGCCCAGGAATTCGTCGATCGATAAGAGGTTTCCGGAACTCATTTTTGGACCTGAAGGAAGGGTTGCTTTCGATATCAAGTTTAACCAATTGGCCTGCTTCACAAATGCATTGGTCAATTCGTGTAAAAAAAAAGCCCGACTCAAAACTGGTCGGGCTGTCGTTTGCGATTGTCAGTTTTTGTTACTTGGGCAACGCAGCCTTGACCGTTTTGACGATTTGCTCAAAACCAGCTGGATCAGCGATCGCGATTTCCGAAAGAGACTTTCGGTCAAGTTCGATTTTTGCCTTGCCAAGCCCGTAGATGAATTGGCTGTAGGAAATGTCGTGCATTCGGCAGGCGGCGTTGAGTCGGGTGATCCACAAGGCGCGGAACGAACGACGCTTGACGCGACGGTCGCGGAACGCAAAAGCGTCTGCGCGGACCAGAGTTTCCTTAACCGTTCGGAGCAGCTTTCGTCGACCACCAACGTAGCCTTTGGCTCGTTCAAACAGACGACGTTTTGCTTTGGTGCGTGCAGCACCTTTTACTTTACGCATGATTTTCTTTCACGATGTTTGTTCATTGGCCCCGGCACTTTTGTCCGGTGTTTGTTTGCCAATCGAATCAGAGGAGCAAGGCTCCTGGATCGAGGAAAATTACAGGCTGTATTTGCCTAAGGCACGGCGGATCTTCGGCGACATGCATTCGGCGACAACGGAATTGCCGCGAAGTTTGCGCTTTCGCTTGGAACTAACCCGAACGTTTCGATGGCTGGTACCGCAAGGACGATGTTTCGCCTTGCCATTCGCAGACAATCGAATCCGTTTCTTGACTCCTTTATGAGTCTTCATTTTTGCCGACATTTTTTTCCTCAATTTCTTTCGATCGCCGTAAGACGAACTGCGAATTGTAGGGATTTTTGAATTGTTTGTTAAGGGGCATCCAGTTGATGATTGCCAATTTGCTGCCAGTGGACACTTGGCAATTGTGACGCACCCTTCACAATCCTCACGTTCGGGGTTTGATGTTCAATCCAAGGCCATGGAGCCGTAACGCTTCTTGTTCTTCCTGGCGCAGATACATTTCTTGAATCTCGGTGTATTCGGCCGGCCAGATGTGAAATTCTCCCCAAGCCAGACCAGAAATGTCCCATTTGCCAACAATTCCGGTCTCTCCAAATTGGCCCTGATACCTTACCGGGTGTTTGCCAAGGTACTTTTTGGTCCAGACACAATTTGAAGTATCGGTGAAGGTTCCCTTGATCTGCCATGGGCCAACGTAGTCAGTTCCTTCTCCCAAAATCTCCGATTGCTGGAATTGCAGATACAAATGCATCCAGCCCTTTTGAAGATGGTGTTTTTCCAGGAAAAAGCCGGTCCAAGGTCCGGATGGCGGGCTCTGTACCAAATCGCTTGTTGTCAACCGAAACACCTCAAAAAAAGCAAAAAACTGACTGAATCAGGCGAAATTATTGGATCGAACTCTGATGGATCAACGGTTTTTTTGAAAAAAATACTGGGCAAACGGCGATTTTCGTGTACTCTTAATGTATCAGGAAACGCGATTTACACCGCCAACTCGACGTCCGTGTGCAAATAAAGACCGGATGAGTAAAATAATTTTATTGAGTTTCTCGCGGTCTTGTCTTTTAGCAACCTGAAGTTTATTATTCATGTCCAGTCGGCGGAGTCGTCCGCCAATTGAGAAATCATTTATTGGGAGGCTTTGAGTATGTTGCGCCAAGTTCTGGCTGTTTTGGCATTGTGCTGTTTCGTTTGCACTATTTCTGCATGTAGCGGCGGTACTCCAGCCCTCGAGAAGAAGGAAGTTAAGAACAAACCAGGAACCAACCCAAAGACGGGTGAAGAAACGAAAGACAACACAGCAGCTTCGATTGCTGAATAAGTTGTTTTCCAGATGCTGAACGTTCAATTGGCAGGCAGTGGTTTGCTGCTTGCCTTTCTTTTCTGTTTTAATTTTTTGTTTTTTGCGGTTTAAACGAGATTTTACTCGTTTGTCTTTTAGTTTTTTATTTTCTTTTTTTGGAGTCTGTGTATGACTAATT
>JBEBGH010000164.1:0-11535 GCA_040081565.1 Pirellulaceae bacterium | reverse complement strand
ATTGAACCAATCAACCGCCGACGTATCGGCTGCAAGAAAACAGATTCGCGACTCGATTCAATCCGCGCCGTTGCAATTAGACCGTCAGGCCTTCCCGAAAATTCCCTCCCGTTTTTCTCGCTTTGAGCTGGTTGGTTTATTGGGACAGGGGGCACTCGGGCGTGTTTATCTGGCGCGACAGGACGATTTGGCGAATCGTTTCGTGGCCCTCAAGATCACCCGGGAAACAACTAGCGAGCCCGAATGTCTGGCGCTTTTGCAGCATACCAATATCGTTCCAGTTTATTCGTTGCATCGGGTCGGTGAATTTCAGGCCATCTGCATGCCGTTTTTAGGTGTCACGACGCTGGCGGATATTGATGTGCATTGCGGTGCCGACTCGCGTGCTTCGCAAGGCGGACGAGAACTCATCAGCACCGTGGCCGGAATGCGCGGGTCGACATTGGTCGAAGAAGTCTCCACGGCGGATGCCAAGCAAATCATACGGGCTTCGACCGAACATTCGGCGGAAAAATTCGGTTTGCTCGGCACCCGAAGTCTGCCCGAGACCTTGGCCTGGATGTTTGAGCAGGTGGCCGCCGGTCTCGCTTACGCACATTCACATCAGGTTCTACACGGAGACATCAAGCCGGCTAATATTCTGCTCAGCGACGACGGACACCCGCTGTTGCTGGACTTTCACCTGGCTCAGTCTTTGGCCGACGATCAGCGACCAGAGGTATTCGGCGGAACGTTGCCATTCATGTCGGCGGAGCATCTTATCGCGTTTCAAAATCGCCAACGGCTGTCTCCAGCTTGCGATATTTTCTCGTTGGGGGCCGTATTCTACAAACTCCTCAGCGGACAATCTCCGTACCCCGTTTACACCGGCGAAGTCGACTCGCTCGTGAACAAGATGCTGAGTGATCGGCAGCTTGCCCCGCGTCCGCTGGCAATATTAGTTCCACAAGTCGACGTCGACTTGGCCACCATTGTCGACAAGTGCCTGGCCCCCAATCCAGCCGAGCGCTACCAATCGGCGGAGCACTTGGCGATCGATTTGCGACGTCACAACGAACACTTGCCTCTTCGTTACGCGTCAAATCGTTCGCCGGTGAATCGGGTTCGCAAATGGATTCGACGACATCCTGGAGTGAAGTCCATGTCGACGCTGGTTGCGGCAATGGGTTTGATGCTGGCTATTTCGATTGGGTTCGGCCTCATTCGCAATCGCCAAATCGCAATGCGTGATTCACTCGATCAGCATCAACGACTGCTTGCCGATTTGGTTCAAGAGCGATTACCGCTCACCAACGTTAATCCGACTCGCCAGGAACTAGCTGCGGCTGAGGAACGAATTTCAAAGAAGCTGAAGGAATTCGGAGCACAGTCGTTCGCCGAATGGAGTCGCCAACCACGATTGAAGCACCTCTCCGAAAATCAGCAAGCGGAAGAACAGAACCAAATCGGATCGTTGTACCTGCAAGCAGCCGCAGCGTCTCTTCGCAGAACGCGAACGACGGCCGACAAGAAAGAAAAGCAGCAACAACGCGAAATTGCCGAACGATATCTGACGGGGGCGATGGAAATAGCTCCTCAGCTGGCGAGCAGCAAAACGCGATGGTTTGAGCAAAGCGAAATCGCCAGCCTCAATAATGATTCGGCCGAAGCCCTTCGCTTACTGCAAACCGCCGACTCAACGCCCGCGGTGGGTCTGACCGATCATGTGACAGATGCCGGACGTCGCTACCAACTCGGAAAAAATGAAGAAGCCTTTCGGTTGCTGCTGGATCTCGTCAACGAATCTCCGCAAAACATCGAGGTCTGGTTGATGCTCGGTACGCTTCAGGCGCTCGATGGGCGATTACCGGAGGCCGAGGCCTCGTTTACCGTAGCAATTGGACTCGACCAATCTCAGGAGGTGAGCTATTTCAATCGAGCGAGCGTTCGCCGGGATCTCGAGAATTTCCCGGGTGCCGTGGCGGATTTCACAGAAGCGATTCGCTTGAATCCGCAGGACTGGTCCAACTACGCCAATCGCGCCCAGATTTTTCTGAAAGTAGGCGAGCCAGAACGCGCGGTCGAAGACTTGAAAATGGCGATTGATTTCGGAGCGGAAGAGACCCGCGTTTATCAACGCCTTGCGACGGCACTCCAGGCGGTCGGAAAGAACGAAGAGGCTGCCGCCACCTACGAAAAGTTTTTGCAGCTTCAACCAACCGATGAAGACAGTCTTGTCGAGCGTGGGATTGCAATGATCCAAGAGGGCCGACTCGATGAAGCCTTGCAGGACTTCGATGCGGCGCTGGTTCTTAATCCGCGTTCCGTCAACGCTTGGCAAACTCGCGCTCACGTCTTTTCGGAAAAGAAACAAGAACTGAAGCCCGCGATTGAAAGTCTCAACAAAGTTGTGGAGATCGAACAAAATAATCCAGAGAAACTGGCTACTCGGGGTGTGCTCTTGGCACGGTCGGGGGATCGATCAGCCGCGCACCGAGACGCCCAAGCAGCACTCCAGCTCAGCCAAAGTGGCGACACCCTATACCGTGTTGCCGGGATTTACGCGTTGACATCCCAACAGGAGCCGGCGGACAAGAAACGGGCGATCGGTCTGCTGTCCGCCTCATTCTTGCGCGACCCGGGCACCGTGATGAAGTATTTGGAAATCGACCCCGACCTGCAGCCACTGAAGGCGGAACCGGAATTCGCAGAAATACAAAAGGCCATCGCTCGCTTGCAGGAGCTACAAGCAATGGCCGATCCGGACAAATGATCGAAAAATGAAGCTGGCAATAATGACGCATTGCCCTTCTTCGTGAGAACTTAAAACTACAATTCAGACGATGAACTTTTCTCGGAGCCCTTCCTATGAGTTACAACCCAAGTTTTTCTCCGCTGTCGCCGGAGAGTCAGACCCTGGGCATTCCAGCATTTGATGGAGTTCTGCAATCGCACTCCGTCAGCAGCAATTCGTCTAGCCCTTCCAGTTCCGTGCAATGGAACAATGCGGACCGGCTGACGATTAGTTTTGCACCGGATGGGACCCGAGTATCCAAATACACCAGCGAGCTGTATTCCAAATTCAGCGGGCTGCTCTCCGCCGCGCAATTAGAAACTCAGATTCTTCGCGCGTTTCAAACTTGGGCTCGTCAAACCAACGTCAATGTAGGTGTGGTCGCCGATAATGGTCTGCAATTCGGAGTGAGTGGAGCCATTCAAGGTGATACTCGATTTGGCGACATTCGAATCGGAGCGATTCCGATGGACTCGAATACTTTTGCGGTGACGGTTCGACACGATCCGGTGATTGCAGGAACCTGGACCGGCGACATCCTATTCAATTCAAATGCCGTATTTCAAAACGTCAATGATTTTTTCGCCGTGGCCATGCATGAAGCGGGGCATGCGTTGGGATTGAAACATTCGGCGATTGCTACGGCGGTCATGTACGATGCCGCGCTCAACCGCACCCTCACGGGCTCGGACATTTCGGAGATTCGCAAACTGTATGGCAATCGTCGCATCGATGCCTACGACATTGGGCCATCAAACAACAACAATACCTTTAACGATTCGTCACGCATCAAAAACGCTGGCAGCCTAAACGGGGCAATTCCATTGGTAGTTTACGGCGACGTCAGTGTGAGTACGGACATTGACTACTTCGATTTGCAGTCGCTGTCGGGTTACACCGGCACGGTGAAGTTCGAATTGATTTCGTCCCAAATCAGTTTGCTTCGCGGCAAGTTGTCAATCTACGACGAGAATGAAAACCTCATCCAGTCGATATCGATGAGCGGTGATCGTGGCGGGCGAGTTTCCATCACCCTGCCAAGTGTGATCGAGGGTGAAAACTACGTGGCACGAATTGAAGCTGCGGATTCATCGCTCCATTCGATCGGCAGTTATGCGTTGGTCACTACATTGCTGGATACAAACCAAGTCTCGCCTTCCGCGGTCGAACCTGTGGTGCGCGGCTATTATTGGCGGCTGGAACAAACCGATGTCCAAAAGATTTTCTTGAACCCTAACACTGCGTTCTTCAATCAGGACTTGGCCACGAACGATACGTTCGCCGCGGCTCAAATTCTGAAGCCATCAACGTTGTTTGCGAAAAGAACACACTTTCAGGTCAACGGTAGTTTGTCGTATGCCAACGACATCGACTTCTTTCGCATTCAGGCCCCGAGTGATCTGGTTGCCGGCAATGTTTTGACGATTACGGTGGAAGCGATGGAGGAAGACCGATTGGTTCCCGACTTGCAGGTGTTCAACGCCAGTCAGCAGCGTTTGAACTCCAGGGTGCTCGTCCACGGCAACGGTCAATTGGTCGTGCAGGTGGATGGAATCGCAGCGGGGCAAGAATTTTTCTTGCGGGTCGCGGCAGACAATCCAGCCGACAATTTTCAGTCGGGAAACTACAACTTGGTTTCTCGGTTTGACCGTGCCGCAACTTTTCTCGAATCGTTGGGACAGGGGAGTTTAAATAGCAGCACGCAGCGCGAGCGCTACCACTCCTTGTACGTCGCTGAGCCGCAGATGCTGCATCTGTCCTTAAGTGCCGATACATCCTCGGTCAGAAATCTGGCTCAAGTTTGGGTGACGATTTACGACCAGCTGGGTCGAGTTGTCTTTCGCGATTTGACGGTACCCGGTCAAACGCGAACCGCGAAGAGTATCGTTGTTCGCCCCGGCAGCTATTCAATTTTTGTGAACATGGCGACAGACGCCAGTGTGGGTGCCGGGAATCCCCAGACGTTGAATTACCAAATCGATGGCGTGGGAGTGACCGATCCGATCGGCCCTGAAATTTTGACTCCGGCCGAGAAGCCATTCAAAAAAGCCGGGCCCAACGACCCGCGTTATGTTTATCCTGGCGGAACGACAACGGCCCAAACGTTCATCGTCACACAGGGGCAAAATGTTATGCCCCCTCCGGGCAGCATCATCCCACCACGGTTTGTGACGGCCAACGCTTGGTACTGGTACAACGGATGGTTGGTCCGCGAAGTGCCGCCAATGTAGGGGTGGCCCCCAAGAATTAACGAAAGGCCGCAAAAAGACGCCCTTTTTGCGAACGGTCTGGACGTTAAGGGGGTTGGAAGTTACAATCTGCGATTCGAAAAACTACCTTAACCTTTTAGTGTATTCAGTTCATCATGTACGCAATTATCGCAGACAGCGGTCGCCAGTTCAAAGTTGAAGAAGGTCAAATCTTGGACATCGATTTGCGCGACGCCGCAGAGGGTACCGAGATTAAGTTTGACCGCGTTTTGGCCGTGTCAAACGACGCAGGCTTTCGCTTTGGTCAACCAACCGTCGCAGGCGCCTCGGTTACCGCCAGTGTGGTAGGGCCTGTCAAAGGCGAAAAGCTGAATCCGGTTCGATACCGTCGCCGCAAGAATATTCGCAAACGCACTGGCCATCGCCAACACTATTTGCGAGTGAAAATTACGAAAATCGCCGGCTAGGGCAGTTTTCCAATTTGAAAAGCAACAGGCCGGACGATCGTTCGGCTTTTTTTATGCGCGATCCGTCCCCCGTGTTCGACAGATCATCTATTTTCGGGCACAATGTCACGAAGGACTGATGTCGCCGCCTCAATTGTTCTTACACCATGAACGCTCAACCCAAAAATAGCTTTGTGCCTGCTGACTTTGGCTTGATCGGCAACAGTCCGGCCATGCAAGAGGTTTATCGGCTGACAATCAAAGCGGCGAACAGCAACGCCTCCATTTTGCTTTTGGGCGATACGGGTACGGGCAAGGAATTGATCGCCGCGGCGCTACATCGCCTTTCGGCTAGGAGTACGGGTCCGTTTGTCCGCGTGAATTGCGGAGCCCTGCCGGAAACATTACTTGATAGCGAATTGTTCGGGCATGTGAAAGGCAGTTTTACCGATGCCCTGCGCGACCGCACCGGTCGATTCGAGGCGGCCACAGGCGGAACGATCTTTCTCGACGAAATCAACTCGACCAGTAAAACGTTGCAAGTCAAACTGCTGCGGGTATTACAGGAACGGGAATTTGAGCGCGTGGGCGAATCGAAATCGATCGAGGTCGATGTGCGGGTCATCGCCGCGAGCAACTGCGATTTGGCGGGTGAAGTCGCCGAGGGTCGCTTTCGGGAGGATTTGTACTGGCGCTTGAACGTGCTGCCGATTTTGCTGCCACCGTTACGACGTCGCCCCGGCGATATCGAGCCGCTGGTGCGGCACTTCCTGGCGGTTTACAGCCAAAGCAACAACCGGGTGGTCGATCGCATCCAGCCTGAGGCGCTCAAGATGTTGCTCGATTATCATTGGCCAGGGAATGTTCGCGAATTGCAGAACTACATCGAGCGCGCCGTAGTCCTCGCCGATGGCAACGAACTAACAACGAAACTCCTGCCGCAATGTGTGACGGGGGATGCCCAAGACGCCCAGGCCGCCGTCTTTCGCCCAACCGACGACCAATCGCTGATCCGGGAGTTTGTTTTTAGCGGAATTTCCAAGGCCGAGCGCGACGCCACGGACTTGCATGAGCGAATCGTCAACGAAGTGGAGAAGGAGCTGATTGCCCAAGTGCTGCAGGCCACAGGCGGAACGCAAACGAAGGCCGCCACCCGTCTCGGGATGAACCGCAATACGCTGTACAAAAAAATGAAAGAATACGGCCTCGCCACCGACGACGAGCCCACGAATTAGTCCCGGCTAGCTCCCCGAATCTTCTTCGGGAGCTGTCCAAGTGTTGTTCGAGCGATCGGCGTCGGGCATTCGAATTTCCGGATCAAGAGTCACGCGGACGACCTTCTTTCCTTCAGTTGGCACCTGGGTTTGCCAAACGTTGGTGTAATGCCAGACAAAAACTGGCAGCTTGGTCGACGTAATCGAACCGTCTTCGAATTCGACTTCCAACAGAACGGGCATGACCATTTCTTCGCGATTGGAAATTTGAATCCGAACGTTCTGTTTGTCGCGTGAAACATCCACCGTCGCGATCGCCTGATCCAGCAAGACATCTTCCATGAACCATCCGCGCCAATACCAGGCCAGATTTGCTCCAGCAGCGTTTTCCATGCAGCGGAAAAAGTCGGCAGGTTGCGGAGACTTAAATGCCCATTCCCGAATGTACAAACGGAATGCCGGGTCAAATCGATCAGGGCCCAACACGGTTTCACGTAGCGTTTGCATCGCTGAACCAGTCTTGAAATAAGCCAAACGACCGAGCAGTTGCGGCTTGATCTGGTCTGCGGGCAAATTCAGGGGCTGGCTTACCAAAGCTCCGCGGCGCCGATCGCGGCGAACGCGTCGACGCTCGACGGTCTGTTCCGGCAGTTCCTTGCCCAACACATCACGCTCGTAATGATCAAAGCGATCGTAGTTGTTGATAAATGTGTTGAAGCCTTCATCCATCCAGGGGTAACGTCGCTCGTCAGTATTCACGACCATGGGAAACCAAGTGTGGCCGATTTCATGCGAGGTCACTCCATGGAGGCCAAGGCGATCGCGATCGCTGCCGCAGAAGATGATCATGGGGTATTCCATTCCTCCGCAGATACCATTCACGTTGATCGCCGTTGGATAGGGATAGCGGAACCACATGTCGCTGTAATGCAAAATCGAACGACGCAGCATCTGTGTGCTTTCGGTCCAAGCCGATGATTCCTCAGGGTATACCGACTGCACGAAAACCGCTTGGCCGTCTTCCCATTTGATTGACGCGGCGTCCCAGACAGTTGCCGCCGACGAGGTCCAGGCAAACGTTCGTACTTGGTCGGCTTTGAAATGCCACGTTAGGTTACCTTCCCCAGAAACCAGCATTTCCGGCTTGCCGATGTCCTCAGGCCCGCGGATCATCACTGTCTCTTTAGAAGTCTTGGCTTGGTTCCAGCGATCGAGTTGCGTTGGCGAAAGAACTTCTTGGGGATTCTTTAATTCGCCAGTTGCACACACAACGTGAGTTCTGGGGGCCGATAGTTTCACTTCATAAGATCCATAGTCCGTGTAGAATTCGCCTTGTCCCAAGTAGGGCATCGTGTTCCAGCCGTTGACGTCGTCGAATTTGCAGATGGCTGGAAACCACTGGGCCAATTCGTAAACTTTGCCTTTTTTGGATTCACTGATGCCGAGTCGGTCAGCACCATATTCCGGAATGTTGAACGACCAACTGACCTCGATCGTTGCCTTTCCGCCTTTGGGAGCGAGCGGCGTTTCCAGATCGATTCGACCGAGGGTATCGAACACCTGCAGTTGTCGGTCTTGACCGTTGACTTTGACAAAGTCGATTTTGTAGCCCCCATTAAAACCCTCCCGATTGTTGAAGCGAGATCCAGGGGGCGTGAACTTGGAACCGTCACTGTCTTCGCGAAACAAGTTTTGTTCCAAGGTCATCCACAGGAACGGCAACGGATGGGGGCTGTTGTTGGCGTAAGTAATCGTCGACTTCGCCTGGATCGCATCTTTTTCGGCGTCTAAAGTTGCTTCAATCTGATAGTCGGCTCGTTGCTGCCAATAGTCGGGTCCGGGGAGTCCCATCACGGTTCGCATGCTGGAGGGAGCTGGCAGATCGAGAGGCGAAAAGATGTTTTCATCTTTACGAGGAGCCATCGCTCGATCGCGCAATGCGGCCAATTCACTTTCGAGAGCCGCACGCGAGTTCCGGGCAGCCTCGCGCGCCGCTTTTTCGCGAGCCTTTTTCTCCGCCTCACTCGGATCGGTCGGCTCTTGCTTAGGCTTTTCTTTTGTCGCTTCCGCGGCGGGGGCTTCTTGCAGCGCGGCATGGATTGGTTCACCAGTCATGGCACACAGGAGCAAACCCGTTACCAGCAACACCGATCTCGCAACGAAAACACTGCGATAAACAAGACGGCAATTCATGCGCGGACCCTTTGCGACTTCACGACTCGAAACCTGGGTCCTGATTATAGCCGTGGTGCCGCTTCACTTCCAACGCCCGGCTCGTTTACCGCAGCCAACAATTCGCGGTCCGGGCTGCGAGTACCAAACCAATCGAGCAAGTAATACCCTGCCCACACCACTACACCGACAACCGTACCCCAATGCCAAAACCCAATGGGATCTTGAGCATACAGCATTGTACCGATCAGCGGTCCGAGCATTAAGGCAATCGCCACACAAGTTGTTTGGAATCCCATGTACATGCTGCGCGTCCTGCGCGACGAAACCGACGCAACGTAAGCCAGCATTTGTGGCATCGCCAACATTTCACCAACCGTCCAAACCATGACGGTGAGCAGTGCATACCAAAAGCCGAACCCGAACGGCAGCATTCCAAACCCGAGGCACATTAACAGACTTCCCCAAGCAATCAGTCGCATTGCATTGCGCTGATCGAGCCAGTGAATCAAAATCATTTCAAAGGCGACGACGACAATCGTATTCATCGCAAACAGAACGCCAATAAGTTGCGGACTTAAAAGATATTGTTTATGCAGGAATAGCGGAAACGTTGAAATCAGTTGAAAGAAGACGCAAAACGTCGCGAACGTCAACAACAGGAAAAACAGGAACGGGCCATTCGCCCACGGCCATCGGTCCGCAGTTCCGCCATTGCTATCCGCCTCATCCGCGGGCGCCCGCGTGTGATCAGGCAGGTGTGGACCGAGTAACCAGGCAAACACACCGGCAGCTATCAAACAAGTCAGCGCATCAATCCAAAACAAAAACTGAAAACTGTAGGCCGCCAAAAATCCGCCAACGGTAGGCCCCACGGTAAAACCGAGATTGATCGCCAGACGATTGAGAGCAAAAGCGCGCTTGTGCAATTCCGGTGGCGTCAACATCGTGATCGAGGCGCCATTAGCGGGGCGAAACGAATCCGCCGCCAAGCTGGTCAAAAACACAGTGATGGCCAATCCCCAAAAGCTGGTCATTTGCGAGAGCAGCATGAACCCCAGCGCATTGAAAAACAGTGAACCGATTTGCACGCGAAACGGCCCGAGACGATCGGCCAGCGCTCCGCCCAAAAAAGAGCCAAAACAACTCCCCAATCCCCAAAACGTCATAATCAAACCCGCCGCTACATCTCCCATCTCGAGTTGCTGGCTGACATACAGGGACAAGAAGGGCATGACCATTGAGCCTGCCCGATTAACCAGCATCACTACCGACAGATACCAAATCTCCCGCGGCAAACCCGAAAAAGCCGCTCGATATTGGTGTAAGATCCTGTGCATCGTACGATTCGTTTCTGTCTAAAAATCCATTTCGGGTAACTTAGGTCCTGTGCGTACTCTTCGAGACGCAAGAAGAGGCTACAGGTTCGCTGGAAATCTTGAGGCGGTCAGCTTGCCGCAATTGACTTCTATCCAGCGGCCTCGTCGACACCAGCCTTGCGGTGCCGGAACAACGCAACATAGATCAAGGTCGCGGCAATCATCCACAGAATACCGACGACAGCGCTGACCCGGTATTTCTCGATCGAAAACGCCCCGACCAAAACGATGATTTCCATTATGCCAAACAGAACGGGACCCAATGGGAAAAACGGAATGCGAAAGGGCCATTCCGATTCCTGCGACCGAGTTCGCAAAATGACTAATGCGAAACTCGTCAATACAAAAAAGATAGCATCAATCATCACGACGCCGTTCAATAACGAGCCAATCTTCTCCGTCTTCAATACCAGAAGCAATGTCAAACCCAGCCCGCCCAATAACAAAATCGCCCAATGCGGAGTCTGAAATCGGGGATGTAACTGAGCAAAGGGTTTGAAGAACCTGCCGTCGCGGGCCATCCCACAGATTAAACGAGGACCGCTCAAGAGCTGGCTGTTGAGCACTCCAAAACCGGAGAACCACACGGCCGCCCCCACGACACGACTGCCCCATTGAGGCCATGCGGCTCCCATGGCGTCGGCTGCGACGGTCTTCGTGCGAGCAACACCATCAAATCCCAATAAGGAAAAATAAGCCCAATTGGCCGACAAATAGACAACGGTAACCACGAGAACCCCCAGCGTGATCGCCAGCGGAATATTACGGCTGGGATTTTTGACCTCGCCTCCAATCCACAACGCATGTTGCCAACCGCCGAACGTAAACAGCACCGGAACCAACGCGGCAAAGAACAAAAACAATTTGCTGGTTTCTTCCGGTGGCTTTTCCGTCGCGACCACAGCTACGGTCTCAGTCCCCGTCCCAACCGTGATGAAGAGCGCTGCCGCAATGATCATCACCAAGGTTGCCAGCTTCGCGAGCACCGTAATATTCTGTGCCAAAGAACCCCAACGGACACCGAGAAAATTTGTAAGGGATAGAACTGCAATTTGCATGACCGCCAAAACGTAAACCAACAACTGATGGGTCGAATTGTCACCATCAAACACGGAAAAAACATTGAACAGATTGAGCGATGCGTAGTAGGCAATGATGGCGATCGCGCCGGCCTGAATCGCGGTGGCATTGCAAAATACATAGACAAAACCGACCCCGGTTCCAAACGCGTCGCGTAAAATTTCATACTGGCCGCCAGTGCGTCCATATCGGCCACCCAATTCAGCAAAGGTGAGCGCGCCCAGCAAAGCGATGACGCCACCTAACGACCAAACCAGCATG
>JBEBGH010000163.1:0-11543 GCA_040081565.1 Pirellulaceae bacterium | reverse complement strand
TACCATTGGGCTTGGTCCGCGGCGTAGACATTCATTCTCGCACCCGCCACCTCTCGATACAGTTTTTCGGCGGCTGACACGTTGCCCTGCAAGCGATAACAGTTGGCTGCGAAACACTTGATCCAAGCGCGATCGACAGGATCTTTTTCATCTTGCAATAAGGACTCGTAACTGCGAAGCGCTTGGGAGTAGTTGCCGGTTGAAAACAGGCTGTTGCCCAACTCCATGGAATTGGCTGGCATCGAAACGAGCTGAAATCCACTTGTTCCCGCCAATTTATTTTCGCCTTCATGGCCGTCAGTTTGCCGAGGGGAATGCGAATCAGACTCGCCATCAGACGGTGAGTTCGACAGTTCGGTGGGGATTACGTGGGGGTCACTCTCAGTGTCAGGAGACTCATTCGCTTGACGTTGTTCTTCCGATTGGCGACGGGAAAGTTCATATTTTAGAACTTCGATCCGTTGCTGAATTGATTGCACTCGCAATTCGAACAAGCGTTGATTGTCTGTGGGGGTAATGTCGACTGCCTTTGATTCGCCAGCAGTTAATGGTTGATGATTCAGAGCGCGCTGGTCGTCAGCGGGGGAGGAACTCTGGGCCAAAAGGTTCGAACCCGGAAGACCCGCAAGAACAAGGCACAAGGCGGTTGCAAGGGACGGCCAGCATTGTTTTGCGATGAGAATGCGGTAGGAAACTTTCATGTCACTGCCTGGGGAGTTCAGTTGATCTGTTGATTTGGTGGTTAACGATTAATGTTCGACGTCTCTGCCGCGATTGATCGGGACCATGCCGGCAAAACAAAGGGCTGCCGAGTGCATTTCACCCAATTGACGATAGGATTTACCCATTATCTGCAGGACTCGTTCGATGTCTTCTTCTTCAAGTTTGCGCGCAAGCAGTTGTTGACAGATTGCGATACATTCTTTCGATTTCTTTTGTTGCTGATACAGGTCCGCCAGACTTAACAGACTGGAATCTGCAATGGTGTCGTCGAGTTCTTTCTTCAACGCCTCGAAAATTGCAATGGCGTCGTCCGATTGGGAATTTAACTTCAGTTCACCTGCCAGCTCGAACAGAAACTGTCGTCGCCAGAAAACGTTGGCTTCACTCTGCAAGGCCAAAGAAAGGCTCGCAATGGTCCTGTTTCGAAAACCCAGCACCCTCCATGCGTTGGCGGCAAGGTAACTGTCGAGAAAGGTAGGAACTTCTCGGTGCTCCATCGATGCCAGAGTCGCCAGCAAGCGATCTGATTCTGCCCTAAGATTATCCTCGTCACTCATTCCGATGTACCGGGAGAAGCTTCCCAAAAAGGCTGCAGTATGTTCCTGCTGAGAGCCCTCAAAGGACTTGCGGTGTTCAAAAAGAACCTGGTTGGCGCTCAATGGCTGATTGGACAACAGGTAGGCTCGGGCCATCGTCAACGCCGCTTGTCGTTTTTGCTGATCGGTTCGGGCCAATTTCAGGGACCGCCCAGTGGCTTTGATCGCTTCCCGCAATTCGCGGGTCGCGAGAAATAATTGGCCCACATTCCAATAGGCAGCAGATTGCAAGCCGGAATCACGCGACTGGTCTAACGCACGATAGAAATAGCGAAGTGATTGTTCGATGTGACCGAACCCCAATTCATTGTTCGCAATATTGAAGAACAATTTGGCCAGCAGTTCTTCATTGGGCTCGGCCTCTAACGCGCGCTGGTAAAACTCGGCCGTCGCCTTGAGATCGCCAGAGACTTGTTTCAGATTGCCGCGCGACATTAGTGCGGAGGCAACACGGTAGTCGTTCGGGAACAGGCCATGGAAGCGGCCGAAGAAGCGGTCTGCAGCTGCGAGATAATAACGTCTCGTTAGTTGTTGATCTTCATCAAACGAAAAAACCTTGACCCCGTTTTCCTCGTGAAGCCAAAGCAAATTCTGCGGCAACAGCAGGCTGTCCAGAACCATGCTCGACGGCATTCTTCTCACATTAACAATTTTGGACTGGCACGCTAGGGCCAATTCGGTCGCGGGATTGATCATCAAATCCATTCCGCATTCGGAAGTGAGCGAGCGGAGGAGCTTGGAGATTGGCACAAGCTGAGTATCAACGTCCACAATGATTGAGTCTAACCCGTCAGTAGCTCGATCGAGGACGCTGATTTTAATCAACTGCGATATCTCTCTGCTCTGATCGTCGACAATCGGTGTGCCCTCCATGGCAGATGGATTTGTATCTGGCGTTAAGGTTGTGTTTAGATTGGCAATAAGCTCGGTTAGTTCCTCGATGCGAGGCGAGGTGGTGTGCAGTGCGACCATGTTAGGTTTGCTCAGGTCAGGTTCGTAACCCGGCCAGGCTTGACTCTCCAAGGCAGTGGCCAGTTGAAACAGTATTTCGGTCTGCAGCGCAATTGGCACTCGCTCCGATTGTGTCGACTCCAAGAAGAGTTCGATCAATAGGCGAATCGCGTCAGTCGTGTTTCCCAGATCTGTTAACGTTCGGCTTAGCCCCGATTGCGCCATCCAGCGTTGTTCCGGCGTTCGGCCGATCTCAATTGCACGACGATAATGATCGGAAGCATTTCTCGGACGGTTATCTAACTCGGAGCAGATACCCATTCGTAACGCGAGCTCATAAGTAATGACGCCTGTTGTTTTTTGAGCCAGCATAAATTTCTTGGCGGCGGCTCCAAAAATGCCTTTGGCCAATAATTCATCGCCGGCCGAAATTAGATTGCTAGCAGCGGCCGCAGTGGAGTCCTGGAGATTCGTTGTAACTTCAGGATCGAAATGGTTATTAAGGCCAGACTGCTCATGTTGAGCTTGAGGAGCGAGAGGTTGAGAAGGCGTGGATTGCGGTTTAGGGCTCAAAAGCCAATAGCTGAGGCCTCCTAACACGCCTAATGCGTACAGAGCGCTTACCAGCAAATACCGCTGTTTCTCGAACATATTGAGTACCACCGTGGAAACGTGACCATTTCGACGATTTATCTTGCGCAATCGGAATAGTTTGTACCACTGACCTATCCATCGTCGATATTCAACTGACGCTTTAGAAATTTTTGGCAAGTCGAATGCTTTCGCTTCGATCACGTCTTTGTCCGAACAATCCACGAAAGGAATCCTCATGGAAATTTCAAAACATGGAAAACACCTAAGTGTTCCCGCTCCACATTTCAATTCAACAGCAGCCAATGAAGCTGCTGGCGAAGCGAAGTCGGGGGGGGAAATCAAGCGAGCTGTTGAGACTCAACCTCAACGCTTGCTTGAACGATTGAAGGGCAATTCAGAAGTTCGCAACCGTTTGTTAGTCGAGATCAAGGCCAAGGTTCAAGCTGGTGAGTATTTCCAACGTGCCGCAGTCGAAAAGGCCGCCGAGCAAATCGTTGGCCGTTAGCCTGGTCGAGTTGTAATCGAATGAAGCGAGTTTCGCAAAATCGGTAAGGAAACCGGTTAAAGTCACAGGGATGTTTTTTTAACAGTTTTTTAACTTTGCGGAGATCCTTACTATGCTAGGTCTGATCAACAATTCCGGTGCGTTAAACGCCCAGCACAACTTAGGTCGTGCCTCAAACAAACTGAACACTTCAATCGAGCGCTTGTCGTCTGGATTGAAAATCAACCGGGGTGCTGATGGTCCTGCTGCATTGGTGATTTCAGAAAAACAACGTGCCCAAATCGCCGGCTTGCGTGCCGCGATTGACAACACGGACAAAGCCGTTGCGGTTGTTCAAACTGCCGAAGGCGCTTTGACCGAAATTAACAGCTTGCTGAACAAAATTCGCAGCTTGGCTATCGATTCGGCTAACTCGGGTGTTAACGACGACGACGCTTTATCAGCTAACCAGGCTGAAATTGCCAATGCTCTCGACACGATTGACCGTATTGCAAACAATACCCAATTCGGTGAAAAACGGCTTCTCGACGGTTCCGCTGGTGTTAGCGGAGTGTCATCTGACGTGGATACGACCTTCATGAAGGCCTCGTCTTCAACATCTCCTGGCTCATACGCCGTTAATATCACGACTGTAGCCACTCGTGCGAATGCGACAGCCGGTACCGTTCAAAGTGCCGCGTTGGCTGCGGACGAGATTCTCACCGTCAACGGTGTCTCGATCACGTTGAACGCTGGCCTCAACGCTGCGGGCGTCCGCTCTCGAATCAATGAATTTTCAAACCAAACCGGTGTGGTGGCTGAAGCCGGCGTGGGTGGTGCAACACGTTTGCGTACGAATTCCTACGGCGTAGCCGCTAAACTGGACGTTATTTCCAACACAGCTGCCGCAGCGACCTCTTCGGGTTTTGGTACAACCTTGATCAGTCAATCGGGAACCAACATTGCGGGAACCATCGGCGGCAACGCCGCGACTGGACTTGGCAACGTCTTGACTGGCAGTGCAGGTGCATCGAAAGGTGTAACTGTTAAGTTGGCTGAAGACTCAGCCAACGCCACCCAAACGGTCACTGGTGCTCAAGGTACCGTTACGGTAACAAACCAAGCATTGGTTTTCCAAGTCGGGGCGAACAAAGGCCAGACAGTTAATATTGCGATCGACTCGGTAGCCTCGAAAGGCCTCGGAATCGCAGTCGCCAATAATCAATTTACCGACTTGTCGGCAATTGATGTAACGTCGAACTCGGGTGCTCAAGACGCCATGGCTGTGGTTGACGCCGCAATCAATGAAATCTCGAACTTGCGGGGTACCCTCGGTGCCTTCCAAGGAAACACTCTGGAGTCGACCGCCAACAATATGCGATCGACTTTGGAAAACACTGTCAATGCTGAATCAGTCATTCGCGACACAGACTTCGCTGAAGAAATTTCGAACTTCACGAACAGTCAAGTTCTGGTTCAAGCTGGCACGTCCGTCTTGTCTAACGCTAATCAGTCGTCACAGTTGATTCTTTCACTGTTGCGATAGTCTTTCGGCGGCGAAAGTTTTAGCGACCTAAATTCCCCCAAGTTGCTAATAGCGTTTTAACGACAGGAGATATTGCGTTGTGCATATCTCCTGTCGTTTTTTAACAATCAGTGGTTCTTGAAGGAGGCGAAATAATGTTTTCAATTGATGGACTCATCAGCGGTCTCGATACTGAAACCATTATCAATGGCCTCGTCCAACTGCAAAAAAACCAAGTTGATCGTCTGACGTTCCGAAAATCGGAGATCCAGATTCAACAACAGGCGATGCAAGGCGTTGAAACCCGGCTCTTCAGCCTGCGAGCTCAAATGGTCGATCTCAATCGCAGCTCGAACGGTGTGTTTTCCGCTCGTTTCGCCAAGTCCAGCCAGGAAGATATCGTTTCGGCAACCGCCAACAACAATGCTGCTGTCGGAACTTACAATATTCGCGTGACCTCGCGCGCTGCAGCCCAACAACTGGGCTCGAGTCAATTCAACAACTCTGCTCAAGAGATCACCACCGGAACCTTTTCGATCCAGGTGGGCGACCGCCCGGTGACCGCGATTACAATCGATGGCTCCAACAATTCGATCGCCGGACTCGTTCAGGCAATCAACACCCAATCGCCAGATGTTTCGGCCGCCATCATTCGCGACTCAGCAAATGGGACCGAACGAATTCTGTTGACCTCCAAGCACTCTGGTGCTGCCAATCAAATCACGATTGACAATCAGCTCGGAGCACCTTCAGGGAATGCCATCCGTCCCGATTTTTCGGGTACTCCCATTCAGGAGGGGACCAACGCAGTAATTCAAATCGGCTCCGGGCCTGGAGCGATTACCGCAGAATTTGAAAGCAATCAAGTTGACGGATTGATCGAAGGCGTGGTTCTCGACCTGCTGTCCGTCGACGCGAACCAAGATGTTGCGATTACAGTCTCTCGCGATTTGGAGGCAGTGAAAACGGACATCCAGGAATTCGTTGACGGTTACAATTCGCTGATCGATTTTATTGCCGAACAGTCAAAATTTGACACTGCAACGCAGACAGCCGGTCCGTTGTTGGGCAATCGCAGTGTTGCGAACCTGCAAAATCAAATGTCGGAAATGATTACTGATATCCTGCCTGGTTCGGGGGCTGGGCTAAATCGTTTTTCACAGATTGGGATTTCAATTGACGGCAAAGGAAGCTTGAGTGTCGATTCCGTACGTCTTGATAAAGCTCTAAAGGGCGAATTGAGCAACGTTTCGGTCGATGAATTGCCCCGGTTATTTGGGATGACAGGAAAGAGCACGATTACCGGAATCGATTTTCTATTGGGAAGCACCAAAACCAAATCGAACGGCGTGCCCTATCAAGTCGATATCATTCAGGCGGCGGAACGTGGAACAGTTACCGGCACAACACTCGGCGCTGACCCCATCGTGATCGATGCACTGAATAAAGGCTTTGAAATCTCCGTTGATGGAGTCAAAAGCGAAGTGCTCACTCTGTCCGAAGGCAGTTACACCTCCGCTCAATTGGCCACGCACCTGCAGTCAATCATTAACTCATCTCAAGAGTTGGGGAATCGCAAAGTCACCGTGGCCGTCGACGGTGGACAACTGAAAATCACTTCCGATTCTTACGGAAGTTCTTCGAAAGTTTCCGCTTTCGCAGGCTCATCTCTATCAACCTTGGGCCTGAGTGGAAATCCTACGGGCGTCGGCAAAGATGTTGCCGGAACTTTCATCGTCAATGGCGTTGTCGAAACGGCGACCGGGACCGGTCGTATCCTGATCGGCAACCAAAACAACGAGAATACAGCCGACTTGCAAGTCCGAGTGACCTTGACTCCGAGCCAGGTCCATGGGGTTGTCGAGGGCGAGGTAACGGTGTCCCGTGGAATCACCTCACGACTCGATCAAATGCTCGGCGACTTTTTGGATTCTTCGAAAGGCGCCATGGCAACAATAAATCGTCGTTTCGATTCGCAGATCGAGTCGATCGATCAATCGATCACTCGAGTGAATAATATCAGCGATGCCAAACGCGAATCGCTGGTCAAGCAATTTGCAGCACTTGAGCGCGCCCTAAGTTCTCTGCACACCACGCAGTCAATTGTCGCCAGCCAACTCGCGGGAATTCAGAATAATTAAAAACATTTTTCCAGCCTTATTAATTTCGTAATCTAGATTTCACAGCCCGACCACGTTGAGTTTATGTACACCGCGAATCACCAATCTCATTCCATCAATACACTGTTCAGTGGATGCACCCGAGTCGACATGCTTCTGACGCTTTATGAGCGCGCGATCATCAAGATCCGCGCTGCGGAAGAAGCGAAAGCCTTGGTTCAAATGAATACGTTTTGGCAAAGGCTCATTGATGCACAGAAGTATATTTTGGTGATTCACGGCGGTTTGAAAACAGAAGAATCGGAAGTTGCCTTTAACATTGGGCGACTGCTTCATTTTGCGATGAATCGGTTGTCGGAACACAAATTCGACGACGCCTGCAAAGTGCTGGAGTCAATTCGCAAGGGTTTCGAGGCCATTCGAGGTGAAGCCACTCGCCTGGAGAAGCAAGGATTGATTCCACCTTTGGAATTCGCCGGTGAGCTGAATACGTCGGTCTAAATTTTTGTTCCTGATATTTTTCATTATCCTAAACCTGTAAATTAACTGTGAACCAGAACCCTAATCACAAACAATACTCCGTCGAACAATTTGCCAACCGTAAACGACTGTTTTCGTTGCCCGAAGTTGCGATGCGGTTATTACAAATCGCCCAACAGGAAACCCCGGATTTCGCAGAAATTAGCCGAATCATTCGGGCCGACCCAGCGATTTGTGGGAAAGTGCTCAGCACGGTAAATTCCGCACTGTTTGGGTTCAAACAGAAAATTGAGACGATCGAAGAGGCAATTCAGAAGATCGGTTTGTCACTGTTGCGGACCATCTTGCTGGGCTTTCACTTGTCGAACAACTCCGACCTGCGTGACGACCTGCAGCCAGTTCTCTTGCAGGACCATTGGCGCAGTTCATTGACTCAAGCAGTATTTGCCGAGTTGTTAGCTGAAAGATTGCAAGGAATCGATAAGCGATCGGCGTTTCTGGCTGCAATGTTGCAAGACATCGGGATTCTAGCGATGATCTCCGCAGAACCACAGGTCTACAAAAATAATGTACTGATTCGCAGTATCTTCCCGGAAGTCGTTTCCGCAGAGCGAGCGTTCTTTGGATTCAGCCATGTGAATGTGACCGAGAACATTCTGAAGCAATGGGGCATGAGCGAATGTTTCGGCGATGCCATCAAACAACACCATGACCGAATTCTATTGCAAAATAGATCCCGGCATCAACTCCTTGGAGTCGTGCTCCAGGCAGCAACCCAAGGCACGGAAATGCTTTTCTCCAATCGCAATTCTCCTACCGATTTGGCAACGGCTGTGTCGCATTGGGGGAACTTCGTCAACAGCCAACTCGGTTTGAGTTACGAGAAGGCGAAGGAAATTGTGGACATGGTGCCCGACCGTGTCAGCGAATATTCAGTTATGTTTTCATTCGACATCGGTGAGGGTGTCTGTGCGAATCGAGTCATTAATGAAGCCAAAGAACTGCTGGAAGAGATTGGTTTCAAGAATCAGATGGAGTCGATACAACAAGCGAAAAAGCAGCAGAACAAGATTGACCCTGACTTGCTTTATCGTGATAGCCTCTGCGGACTTTACAACCGCCGTTATCTAAACGACAAATTTGGCGAGATTCTCCAAGCTGCAATTGACAAGCAGGATTCCGTCGCCTTCTACTTTATTGACATCGATAAGTTCAAATCGGTCAATGATACTTACGGCCATAAAGTTGGCGACCAAGCCATCAAACACGTCGCCCAATGGCTGCAAAAATCAATTCGATCGACCGATACCGCGATTCGCCTCAGCGGCGACGAATTTTTGATTGTGTTGCAAAAGGTCCCCGAAAACAACTTTTTGACAATCGGTGACCAAATTGGCGATCGGATTCCGGCGATGAGGCTTTCCGACGACACCGTTGTGCCTTTATCCCTGAGTATTGGCGGCGTGTACTATGTGCCTGAGAAAGGTGATGTCGCAGATCCCAATAGTTTGATTGATCAAGCCGATCATTCGATGTACAAGTCGAAGCGCAACGGCGGTGGTCAACGATCCATGAAGAAAATTGTCGGGATTCACAACGCCCATTCAATCGGCGGACCAATCGTCATGGAAAGCCAATTGTCGACGCCCATGACCCAAACAACTTGACTCGAACTGCCCTAAGCAGCTCGATCGTCTAATTGGCGAATGAAATTCAAGATTTCGGCGACTGCCTGGAAGACTTCGTACGGTACTTGCTGACCAACCTTGACGTTGGCGTACAGATAGCGGGCGACAGGTTTCCGCTCGACGACGGCAATGCCATTCTCTTTGGCTACTTGAATGATTTGTTTCGCCAGAAAATCGGCACCTTTGGCGACGACTATCGGAGCCGGAGATTCATTCGGGTCGTAGCGTAAGGCGACCGCATAGTGAGTCGGGTTCGTCACGATCACGGTCGCCGAGGGAACTGCGCGGATATTTCTTTTGCGACTCAATTCAGTGGCAATCCGGCGAATCCGCGCTTTGAGTTGCGGATCACCATCGGTTTCTTTGTTCTCGTCCCGAACCTCTTGTTTGGTCATGCGCAGATCCTGCTGTTGCTTCCACCATTGGAAGCCATAGTCAGCAACACCGACAACCAGCATCAATCCGGCCGATAGAAATCCAATCGAAAACAACAATTCCGTTCCGACCTCCAACCCGTATTCCAGCGAGGCCCGTCCGGCAGACGCAAGTTCGCCAGTCCTCGCCTTGGTGAGAAAATAAGCGGCGAGCACAATCGACGCAGCCTTGGCGAGGGCAACCGCACCGCGGTTTGCCGCGCGTAGAGAAAACAATCGCTTAAAGCCTGCCACCGGATTGGTCTTTTTCCAGTCCATAACCAACGGTTTCGTGGAAAAGTTGAACCGGGTTTGCATCAATGAAATGAACAATACCACGGCCGAGACCGGAACCACAATGCTGAGTGCAATCAAGAGCGCTTGGCCGAAGTCTCTTCTAATCGCCAACAGAAGCGTCTCCGGATGCTGAATCATCGGTTTAAAGAAAGTGAAACGTACTTGTATCAAATTCTGCAGCGATTGAAAAAACCAGCTCCCAGCAATGAGGAAAAACATCAGTCCTGTTAAAAGCATCAAGCCGCTGACCAGTTCCGAACTGAAGGCGATCTGGCCTTCCTCCATGGCCCTTTCCAGCCGCCGCGGGGTCGCCTCTTCTGTTTTTTGGTCAGGTGTATTTTCGTCGGCCATCGCAGCGAACTAACGGTTAAAGTGGAGATGTCAAATAGGGTGTGGGACGGCATCAGGTGCCGGTTGGTTAAAAATAGCCGAGGAACATTTCCAATTCGCGAGCCATGACACGAAAGTAAGACTCGACGGAACGCCAAATCGCTGGCAGGAAAATGAACAACCCCACCAGTCCCAATCCAACTCGCAATGGCATGCCAATTGAAAACAGATTTAACGTCGGGGCAGCCTTGTTCAAAAAGAACAGGCTAATCATGACAACAAAACTCAGGACGCCTACCGGCGCGATCACCAGTAACCCCTTCTCTGGCAGTCCACTTAAAATCTGTACCAAGCCCTCCGTCGGCAGGTTCATCAAGTCAATTTTGCCCGCCATCTCGTTCATCGATTGATGCAAAATAAGTATCAACAGGTGGTGCAGGTCAAGGCCTAAAAAAAGCAACACCGCAAAAGTTTCGAACACCGTCGCCATGGCCGAAGACTGATCGATTCCCGAACCTGTCACTGGATCCATCGATAGACCAATTTCCTGACCGATGTATGAACCAGCGATGCGGGCCGGAACCAACATGAATCCAATTAACATTGCCAACACGAAACCAATTCCAGCTTCCTTAGCGATTAACATCAACGCCAGTAATGGCGGCGGAGCAGTCGCACCGGGACTAACGTTGCTTGTGCCAAACCAAAATACAGTTAACGCCGTAGCGAAGCCAGCCTTCACGATGGCGGGCATCTGTTGTTTTCCAAACAGGGGGAAAAATCCGACGAAAGCGGAGACTCGGGCCAAGACCAAGACGAATGAGAAGATGACAGACTCGGACATATCTCAAACTCCTCGGTGCAGACCTGTCCGTTTTAATTAGAACCCGATTTTGCCAACGCTGGCCATTCGATCAAACATGTGCATCGTGAAGGTCGTGAGTGTCTGCAGGTACCACGGCGTCAGAAAGACAATGACTCCACAAACCGCCAGGATGCGCGGTGCAAAGGACAGCGTCTGTTCCTGGATGCTGGTCACCGTCTGGGCAATGCTGATGATCAAGCCGACGATCAATGAAACTACGACCACGGGTGTCGAAAGCAAGACTGCGGCCATCATCAATTCGCGTCCGACCTGGATTGCATCGCTAGTATCCATAATGTTTTTCTCGTATTAAGCTTGGAAAGTCGTGACCAAAAAAAGACGGAATTACCGATCGATTATTTTGTTGTCACGATTTGCGGCGCCGCGATTGGTCTCGGCGGCATCTTCTTCTGCGGCAATTGCTTCAAGAATCTGATGAACCAAGGCGGCATCGTCGATTACGTCCAAAATCTTGCC
>JBEBGH010000492.1:0-3066 GCA_040081565.1 Pirellulaceae bacterium | reverse complement strand
ATCAACTTCAACGGGAGCCAACTTTCGCAAACCCAGAAGATGATTGACGAAATCAGCTGCCGCATCGACGCCGAAGAAGAAATGCTGGAGCTTGCTCCAAAGTACTTGGGCGAAATCCCAGTTGGAACGACATCGACGAGCACCGGCGACATCGCCGAGGAAATCGATGCCTACTTCGGTGAAGAAGATACAACCGATGTTACCGTAGTAAAGAAGTAATCGCTCCTCAAAAAAGCGTCCACTTCCACTGACAAACTGAAAGGGTCCAAGTGAAAACTTGGGCCCTTTTTTTGTTTGGCTCCGAGGTCGGCCGGCGATGCTATCGATGAAATCGAAAAATTACGGGCTCGATGAACCTTTTCCGCTGAGATTACGTTTTGTTTGCCAGACAAACGGTGAAGGGATAGGGATTTCCTGCCAGCAGATCAATCGCCCCGGGCTTGGACGCTCAAGGTGACGAGAAAGTCAGGAAATCATGCAAGCCATCAACCCACAACTCGCCCGTATCAATCTCGAATCGAATAGCAGCCGTCCACCCGTTTGGGTTGGCTTTTTGTCCTTCTTGGAATTCAGCCAGGAATTTAGCGAGGAGCTGGCCGACCTGGTCGCCAAATACGAACCGGCATCGCACCGTTGTTCGTTCAGCTTTTCACGCCCACTCAAATCCCAGTTCAAGCCGGTGAACATCTAATTTCATGGGCACCCCAATGTCCACAAAAAAACCCGGCATTGCTACCGGGTGATTTTGGGTTGAGTTGCTTTTCCGCAGCCTACTGTTGGCTGGCGAATTCGCCTCGGCGACGTTCCAGTTGAGACTGGAGGCGCTGCACAATGCTGCTGTGCATTTGGCTGACGCGACTCTCGCTCAGGTCCAGCGTTGCACCGATTTCCTTCATCGTCAGTTCTTCATAGTAGTACAGAATGATGATGAGTCGCTCGTTGCGATTAAGGCCTTTGGTCACGAGCCGCATCAAGTCGGCTTTTTGAATCCGCCGCGTGGGATCTTCGCCTTTGCGGTCTTCGAGGATGTCGATTTCGCGAACATCTTTATAGCCGTCGGTTTCGTAACATTTCTTGTTTAGGCTGACGAGATTGACGGCATTCGCGTCGATCATCATCCGCTCCAGATCCTTGACCGACATGCCCATGAACTCCGAAAGTTCCAGTTCGGTCGGCATGCGTCCCAGTTTGTTTTCCAATTGCTTGGTCGAATCATTCAATTTGCTTGCTTTGGAGCGTACCAGGCGTGGCACCCAGTCCATCGTTCGCAATTCATCAAGCATTGCTCCGCGAATACGTGGTACGCAATACGTTTCGAATTTGACTCCGCGTTCCATATCGAAAGCTTCAATTGCATCCATCAAACCAAAAACGCCTGCGGAAACCAGGTCGTCGAGTTCGACGCCGTCCGGCAGGCGTTGCCAAATGCGTTCACCGTTGTATTTCACCAGCGGGAAATACCGTTCCATCAGACGATTACGAAGATCTTTGTTATTGGGGTCCTTTTTGTATTGAATCCAAACTGCTTGAATATCATCCGAGACTTGGGCAGCGGTCGCCATGCAATCCTCCGTGATTGTCGCGAATTATGTTCAGTCAATCGCTAAGGCAACTGACCTGATTGTTTAAAAATCACATTGAACAAACCACAATGAATCGCGTCCGACATCGGAACGCGTCTTCAGTGAGGAAGGGTGTCTAACAGAAGGAGCAAGCCCGCGTCAATGAAATTTTTACAACTTTCAAAATTATTTTTTTGGTAGCGTGATCCCGGTTATTTCTGCGCAGGCGCAAACCACCTTATTTCGTTTATCGAAAAAACCCGCAGGAAACCTTGAACAATTTTGGCCGAACGCAGAAAAAGATTAAGTTTTTTCAATCGGCATTTCGCTGAATGATGGCACCCGTATATTTGTCAATTCCCGCAAGGATTGATCAGGTGGCAGAAGTTGAAGTCGCCGAATCGGCTACCGTTTTGCTGAAAGCAATTTACAGGCCTGTCTCGCGGAATGGGTTGAGCGACAGGGTCGAAATCATCGTCTCTATTTTCTAGGCCGCCGCTGAGTTTGTTGACGCGTTGCCCACGCCGCCCGGGGTAATTTCAGCGATCATGTTGAGTACTGCGGGATTTGGAATTTCCTCTTCACTGAGTACCACCACGCGTGGATGGATCTCAAAGATCGTATTCTTGACGACTTCTACAATGGAAGAATTAACAAGCATGATCGGGCGGAAGCCCAAGCCCAACAGATGTTGCGCGCCCGATTGAACCGCAACCCGCAGGTTGCGACGGATCCCGGCGTTGAACTTGCCGCTGACCGTATTTTCGTCCTTTTGATTGAGGACCGCGTTCTCCAGCGAGTCGGTCAGTTCGTCTGAAATTCCAAAGCAAGTCACGCGACCGTCAGGACCAGCCAGCCGTTGAGCCGTGTGGCGTTGCATCGATTCGCGAATCAACCTGGTCAACCGCTGAATATCGCCATTTTCGCCTTTGTTTTCATTAATGGTTTCGAGAATCAAATGCATGGGGCGTAAGGCAATCCCCTCGCGCAGCAAATGCCGGAATGTCTTTTGCAATTGGCCGATGGTGATAATTTCGGGAACTGTGTCGGCAACCAGGCGCGGAAATGATTTGCGCGTTTCTTCAATCAATTCGTTCGTGGCGTCACGCGTCAGCAATTGATCGGCATGTTCGTACGCCAGCCAACGCAGTGAATAAACGATGACCCTGGTCGCGCTAATTTGTGCGGCCGCCGACTGGTTTTGTTCCGATTCGGCATCGGCCCAAACGGCATAAGGTGCCCAAACAAAATTCGCTTTGGTTTCGCCGATGGGAAACGTGTCTCGCGTGTGCAAAAACAGCGACTTGTCCCGTTCAACCGTGCCTTCAAAAACCACGTTGCCGTCGATGGAAATTCGAAAACGGTTAGCCGCGATCTGCAAATTGTCTCGAATGCGAACTTTGGGCAGAACAATTCCCAAGTCAGCTGCAATTTCGGCGCGTAAGGCAGAAATGTCGGCGACAACCGTCCCACCCGCCTGAGAGTTGCAGAGCGACAACAGGTT
>JBEBGH010000162.1:0-11548 GCA_040081565.1 Pirellulaceae bacterium | reverse complement strand
AACAAACGAAAAAAGAACTGATTCCGTTGACAATGTTATCCTAAGTAGAACCACGAACCCGATCGTTTGATCGGGTTTTTTTTCGTTTGCCCTAACTCGTAGCAAGAAACCGCTGTCGCCGTCGAGACTCAAATATGCCCTTTTTTTAGTTTGCTACCAACCGTTAATCCGATACAATTTCGGCGGGGCTTGACACTCAAAAGGAATTTGCCGATGACGAACCAATCTCGAATGATCGTCCGATTACTGGCGATCACGTTTGCCTGGTATTCCCTTTTCCCTTTGGTGGGTTTCACACAACAATTTCAAGTTGGAACCCCGTTCACAGGGTACAGCGATTCGTTTTATGAGAACTTCGGTGTGAATTTCAATTTTCGGTTGCCTGGCGGAGGCAATGGTTTTGGAGGAGGCAGCCGAGTCGTTGGCCTGCTGCCGAATGGTCAATTCGCTCCGAACATTTCGTTTACCCAAGGATCCGCAGGAGGCGCCATTCCGCCCTTTGGTGGATTTGATCCAGGATCGCAGGGGTCATTTGGATTCGGCGTTTTTGGGCGAGGTGGCGGCGGCTATTCACTGGGGATGAATTTTGGCAAAGGTAGTTCCCGCACCATGACCTCAACTGCGCCAAGTCTGATTGTTCAAAATGGATTTGGTGGTTCGCTGTTTAATGGACAGACTCAACCGTTTGTAACCGGAGTCTTTCCAGTCAATGGTGGGGGCGGAACATTTATTACCCAACCGACCAACGGCGTAACGTTGGCACAAGCAAGCGGGCAACTGGATCTGAATAACCTTGGAGAAAACGTTCGAAGTGGATCAAGTGATCCGGAGGCTTCATACGTAGTTCGCTCGTCTACGGCAGAGACCGCGGTCGAAAGCGTTGCCGAAATTAAAGCAAGAAAGGAACGTGAGCGAGCGGCCACGGCCGCCGAGATTCAGAAGTACCTGGGGCTTGCTGCTGAATCGGTTACCGCCAAGGAATACGGCATGGCGCGCTCGAATCTGAATCGCGTTCACAACTTGATGAGTGATCCAGCCCAAAAGCGAGACATCAAATCACAGATTGAGTCGTTGCGTGGTCGAGAAAAGGCTAATCGCAAATAGTCTACGCGAGATTTTCTCGAAAACAAAAAAATCGTTTGGCTGTACAAGACAACCAAACGATGTGGGAGAGAAGAGGTCAGAGAGCAATTACTTTTGCGTTGGAGCGCGTGTCTTGGCGGGTTCTTTAGTTTTGTTAGCCGGAGCCTTGTCCGTTTTGGGTGCAATCGGTTTCACTTCTTCGGTTCTGATTAATGGCTTGTTCTCCACAGAAGGTGGAATTGTCCCCTCGCTGGCGATACCGGGTGCAACTTCTGGAGCGGCGTAAGGATTCATAATGACTTGGGGCTCAATCGCCGGGATACTCAATTCGATAGGTGCGATGCCGGGAGGTGCTGCGTACGGGCTGACGCCGTAGGGACGGCGGACAATGTGGCTGTAGTAAACCGGCGGGAACTTGGCGAAATAAGGGATATCTTCCCGAACAAAATAGCTCTGACCAATTACTGGGAAAGAGTTGTTTACGCCTAATCCAAAGGCGTATCCGTTATGATACCCTTGGGCGTTTGCCGAATCGGCAACTGTAGCGAAAGACAAGGCAACTGCAACAAGTAATAAAAATCGTTTCATTTCAACCTCTCAGATCTGATGCGGCGATCAATTCGTAAATCGCGTTCCTAGATTCGAGACTAAATGGATGTTGTTGACTTGCAATAGCTGCCGAGGAGAAGTCGTCCAGATTCAGGAAAAAAGACAACGTGCCTACCGCCGCACAACTGACCCAATCGTTACGAACCGAAGCCCGGCGACTGGGGTTCGAGCTGTTTGGGGTTTGTCCCGCGGTTCAGCCCACGGGATTCCATTCGTTGGTGGCTTGGATTGAAGCGGGTTTTTCAGGGGAAATGAGCTATTTTAGCAACCGGCAGGAAGCCTATTCCCATCCGAACGGGGTTCTCGATGGCACCGTGAGTCTAGTGATGTTGGGAATGCGTTATGCCGGCGTTCGCGACAGGAAGCGGAATGAAGGATTCGGTCAGATCGCAAGTTACGCTGCAGGTACGATCGATTACCACGATTTGATTCGCGAACGCCTCAATGGCTTGGGAGCCTTCTATACACAACAAGTCGAAGGCGGCGTCTGGCGTGGAGTGGTCGATACGGCACCCTTGCTCGAACGGGAATTTTCGCAGCTCGCTGGATTGGGTTGGCAAGGCAAGAATACGATGCTGATTCATCCGCAAGAAGGCAGCTACTTTTTTCTCGCTGCGCTACTGGTGGAGCGGCCGCTGGAATACGACAGCCCCTTCGAGGTCGACCATTGTGGAACTTGCCGTCGGTGTATTGAAGCCTGCCCGACCCAGGCGATTCTGGAGGATCGACGATTGGACGCCCGTCGCTGTATCAGTTACCTGACAATCGAACTGCGGAATCAGGTGCCGTTGGAGTTTCGAGAACAATTGGGCGATTGGCTGTTTGGTTGTGATGTATGTCAAGACGTTTGTCCATGGAATCGGTTTGCTCAGGCGCCAACCAACGTCGAATTTCATTCAACTAACGAAAGCCTGCAAATCGATCTGGAGGAATTGCTGTCGCTGGATGAACCGCAATTTCGCCAACGTTTTCGGCACACGCCGATGTGGCGGGCGAAGCGGCGCGGGTTATTGCGAAACGCTTGCCTGGTGTTGGGAAATCAGGGCGATCCAAAATCCATTCCGGCGTTGGTGAAAGCGCTGCAAGACGAGGAGCCGCTTGTTCGAGGCGCAGCCGCATGGGCCTTGGGACGATTCTCGAATGAGGAAGTCACTCCGACTCTGGTTCAACAAGTGCGAATCGAAACGAATGTGGATGTTAGGAAGGAGATCGAGTTGGCGTTGACTCAGCTGTTAACGAGAAAAAGTCCTGCGAATACGCCGTAGCGACAATCTGAGGAGACTCCAAAAAACCGAGATTGCCACGGCTAATGTCATTTTTGATTTTCCCTTTTCACGATCGCGGAAGGTAATGGGGAATTCGCGAAAAGAGCTGCCATTTTCTTGTAAAACAAAAAGGATTTCTTGAAGGTAACCGTAACCGAGGTTGGTGATGGAATCGATATCGATTTCTCGAAGTGCGGAAACGCGATATAGCCGTAACGCGCTGGTGTTGTCGTAGGCTTTCAGCCCGACGAACCAACGAGAAACGAAATTCACCGCGCGAGAGGCAATCAGCCTCGTCATCGGCCATCCCTCGATCCGCCCATTTTTTACATAGCGGGACCCGATGCAGACGTCGACGTTTTCGAGTTTGCCTGCTTGTATTTGGTCGAGCATCTCTCGCAGAACACGCGGGTCGTGACTGCCGTCGGCGTCGAATGTGCCGACCCATTCAGAGTCTCGTCGAATCGCAGCACGAAAGCCCTCGATGGTTGCCGAGCCTAAGCCGCGGTCTGACTTGCGGATTAAGAACTTAAAGCTTGGATCGCGCTCCTGATAGACCTTGAGCCATTCGGCCGTACCGTCCTGAGAATTATCGTCCACGACGATTACCGAAGTCTTCGGCAAGACCTCGCGAATCTTCGCCAGCAATGCCGGCAGGTTTTCGGCTTCGTTTAACGTCGCAACGATGATAACGGTTCGACTTTCGATCTTTTGGTTGTCGTTACTCAACTCAATTTGCCTTCTGGGTCAATTTCGAATTGCTTGCGATCTGGTTAGACTATTAGCGATTGAATGAGAGTGGGGTTTTTGCTCCCAGAATTTTCCTAGTCATGAGGAGTTATGGCCCAAGATGAAAATCCAAACGTTTCCGAGCAAGCGATTGTACGGAAACGAGCGAAAATTGCACGTTACGTTCAGAGAACATTTTTTAGTCTAGCGGTTGTGTACTTGCTGATCGTGATTTTGATGAGTGTTTTTGAAACGAAGTTGGTTTATCCGGGGCGTGCCGCATCGGTCGGAAATTGGAACCCCAGTTTTGTCAGGGAGGAGGTTGTCTTTCGTTCGGAGGACGGTACTGAATTGGTGGGCTGGTATTTGCCGGTGGCGAATTCATCACGAACGGTGCTGGTTTTTCACGGGAATGCGGAGAATGTGGCGACAACTTCGGCGGCTTATGGGGACCGATTGCGGACGACTTTGGATGCAAACGTGTTTGTGTTTGACTACCGTGGTTTTGGCAAGTCGGCGGGTATCCCGTCAGAGAATTTGGTCATTCAGGATGGAAACGCGGCCCTCGAATGGTTGCTCGAACACGAAGGCAAGGTGGCTAGTGAAGTCATTTATTACGGGTGCTCATTGGGAGGCGGGGTGGCACTCGGTGTTGCCGAGCGAAATCCGCCAAACGTGTTAGTACTCGATCGAACTTTCGATTCCATGGTGAACGCCGCCTTTTACAATTACCCATGGATTCCGGTGCCGCTGATCATGCGGAATCGTTTCGACAACGTGGGACGGATTTCTAAATTGGATTTGCCCGTGTTTCAATCGCATTTTGCCGGAGACGAATTGGTGCCGCTTGCTCTCGGTCGCCGATTGGCTGCGTCAGCGAAGTCGGTAAAGTTTTTGGAAATGCCGGGAGGTCATCACCTGGCACGTTTACCAGAGGACTACTGGAAGGAATTACGATGTTTTTTTTCACAGATTGAGGCTCGTGAATTGCCGCCAGGGGAAAAAGAATGATTGCAATTACCAGCCCGAACAATCCCAAATTCAAGTCGGCATTGCGGTTAGATTCCTCTCGAGGACGGAAGCAACAAGGGCGATTTCCGATCCATGGCGTGCGTGAATTGTTGCGTGCCTTTGGTGCGGCGTTGGAATTCACCGAAGTGTTTGTTTGTCAGGATTTATTGAATGGTGCCGACTTGGGCGTAATTGAAGACACTTGTTTGCAAAAAAACATTCCCGGTTTCGCCCTCCCGTTGGATTTGTTTCGCCGGCTCGCCTACGGCGATCGGCAGGACGGCGTCGTGGCGATTGCAATTCGACCGGACGTGTCGCTGGAGCAACTCAAGTTACCAACGAATTCCACCTTTGTAATGGTCGTGGAAGGACTCGAAAAGCCTGGAAATTTAGGGGCGGTTGCGCGATCTGCGGACGGAGCAGGGGCAGCTGCCCTGATTTCCGCCAACCCGCAAACGGACTTTTATCATCCGAATTCCATTCGCGCCAGTCTAGGCACGGTGCTTACCCTGCCGGTGGCCGAAGGCTCCTCGACCGATGTTTTCGAGTGGCTCAATGCAAACGAATTCCGGATTTATTCCGCAATCGTCGGTGCCGGGAAAGTCCTTTGGGAGGCTAATTTTGCGCCGCGGAGCGCGATTGTTTTGGGGAACGAAGCCAATGGCCTGGGGCCAACGTGGACTGGGAAGGGCGTGACCGGAATCAGCTTGCCAATGAAGGGCGTCGCCGATAGCCTGAATATTTCAAATACGGCAGCAATCCTGGCGTATGAAGTTGCAAGGCAACGATTTGTACAAGCTCGCGGCGATGGCGGATCGAGCTAGGCGGCGCTTTGGGTTACTTTGACGGGCTTGATTACCGGATCGGGCAAGGCGAGCTTGCGCAAGACCAAAAACATAAACACCCAGAATGCGAGAAAGCCGGTGACGGCAATGAGATTTGGAAAAGTAAAATATCTGCGCCTGCCCTGAATCGTAATTGAAGTCTTTTGCGGATCGGCACCTACGACGTTGGTGCGAAGTACGATTATCTCTTTGCTGTCGGCCGAGAATCGTTTCATGAAGTCAAAACCTAATCCCATCTCCATTTGGGCCTCGGGCTTGAATTGCAATATATCGGCGTGCTTGATGACCACTTTGTTATCAACGCCCAAAAAAGCCTCAGTGATTTTGGACTCGCCATCATGAATGGAAAGGCTAACCGAATCCAAGGCCATGTCGCAACAGCCGTTCGTTTTGTCCAAATCAATTTGCAGCGTGAGTCGATCGACAGACTCGATGCCCTGGGATTTGAAGAACTTCCATAATTCACCCGCAGTCATAGTGACATTGAGATTTGATGTCGTTTCTTGATTTTTGTCGGCAAAAGGCAAAGTGCTAAAACCACCAGCAGACGGGAACGAAAGCGAAAAATCCCCGGCACGAACTGGCTGCGAATTAGATTGATTGATCACGACTTCATCCGCACGTAAAGCCGAGTTGGAAATCGCTACGAAGAAAAGGATGGCTAACCCGAATTGGGTCGTCAAACCCTGTTCGCGCGATCCATTGAGTCGTTTTGCGGAAAAAACCCGAGATTTCATGGAGTAAATTGGTTACACGAAAAGAAACAAATAAGGGTCTACGAATTATTTGTTGAGAATTCGCGTAAAATCGGTAATTTCAATGACCAGAAGAGAAGACAAGTAACTTCTACTTTAGCCAAAGACCCTAATTGGAAATACCCCCCATTTTAGCTGTTTTTTCGGAAGCCTAAAAAAATCAGCTAACGGGATAATCGTCCAAGCAAAGCGATTTTGCTTAACAAAGCTGGGAATTAAGACAATACGGCAAATAGATAGTTGCTCCTGGGCGTTAATTTGCTAGCTGTTTGAAAAGCTGCTGCGATCTTTAATCGATTGAACGGATGCCCCCTTGAGCAAACGGAACTTCGATAAGATAGCGTGTTTCTTCCGGATTCGGGCAATCGAAGGTCTCAAAGAATTCATGGCACAATTATCAACCTCTCGACAGCGATTCCAAGCTTTCCTTGGGAAATTTCGACGTCGCGAAGTGGGACTCGACGACCATGAGAAAGCCCAGCTAGCAGAGAAAAGCAGACGTTCTGACAACGGTCGCGACCATTCCAAGGACGACGACAAGCAAACCAAGAAACGTCGGCGACGGCGGTACCTCCGTCTCTACCTCCGCGAACTGCGGCCGTATTGGGGCAGCGTTTCCCTGTTGATTGTCCTGTCAATTGTGATTGCGGGTTTGGACTTGGTCCAGCCGCTTTTCTATCGCGAGATTGTCGATGGAATTTTGCTCAACGCAGAATTGGACAATGCCTCAAGATTCGGTCAATTGCATACGCTTGGGATTGTCGCTTTGCTCATCGTCGTAGTAAGTCAAGTTTTGGGGATTTTCAAAAATTACCGCCAGTATTTACTCAACGTCAAAGTCATCCTCAACCTGCGTCGAAATCTGTTCGATCGGCTAATTCGACTGCCGCTGGAAAATCTGTCGACGATGAAAACGGGCGGGATCATTTCGCGCTTGACCGATGATGTGAACACGACGACTGGATTGTTTGAAATGGCGATTGTGTCGCCCGTCGTCGCGGGTTTGCGGCTCCTGATTTCGATTGGAATACTGTTTTACTTGAACTGGCAATTGGCGCTGACGGCGATTTCAGTGATTCCAATTGTGATGGGAATCAGCTTCCTGGCGTCTCGACGAATTCGACCGATTTATCGTCAGGTTCGTGACGATGTGTCGCTCGTCGACGGGCGAGTCGGTGAGGCTTTCAGCGGAATTCGTGCTGTCCGTGCCTTTCAAGGCGAATTGCGAGAAGAGCACGAATACACCGTCGGGCACAACACGATAACTCGCATGAAGTTATTTGCTCGAAAAAAGGAGCTCGTTCTGTGGAGCAGTTGGGGTTTCCTGATGGCTTCGATCGGGCTGGTGATCTTTTGGGTTGGTGGCTACTTGTACATTCAGGGTCGCGCGACCATCGGCGATATTACGGCCTTCCAGGTGTATACCTTCATGTTGCTCAGTCCGGTTTGGCAGATCGTCAATTCGTTCTCTGAATTGCAACGCTCCCTGGCGGCGATGGAGCGAGTGTTCGAAGTACTGGAAACTCCCGAAGATAAGCCCGATTCCCCTTCCGCAGTGCTTGCACCTTCAGTGGTCGAACAGATTGAATTTCGAAATGTCTGGTTTGCCTACGAGAACGAGAACTTTGTCCTTCGCGATTTTAATTTGGTCGTCCCCGGTGGATCAGTCATTGCGTTAGTCGGGAAAAGCGGGGCAGGAAAGACGACGGTCACGGATTTGATCGCTCGGTTTAACGATCCAAATCGCGGCCAAATTTTGCTGAACGACATGGACTTGAAACAAATTCGTCTGGATTCATTCCGCAAGCTGTTGGGGGTCGTGCAACAAGATGTGTTTTTGTTCGATGGAACGGTGCGAGAAAACATTGCTTATGCTGACCGCACCGCGACTTTGGACGATGTGATCGATGCAGCCCGACGGGCCAACGCTCATGAGTTTATCGAAAAGTTGCCACTGGGTTATGAAACAGTAATCGGGGAACGCGGCGTCAAGTTGTCAGGGGGGCAGCGCCAACGAATGTCGATCGCTCGAGCTCTGCTCGCTGATCCGCAGATTCTGATCTTGGACGAAGCAACCAGTAATCTAGACACCGAAAGCGAACAGCTCATTCAGGGTTCCATCGAAGAATTGCTGAAACACCGCACGACGTTCATGATTGCTCATCGTCTGTCCACGATTGCCCATGCAGATCAAATCGTCGTGTTGGATCAGGGGCAAATCGTCGAAACTGGAACCCATGATGAATTGCTGGCGAAATCAGGCTTGTATTCTCAAATGGTGAACCGCCAAAACGCGGCGACGATGTTGGAATAAGGCGGAAATGCTCCAGTTGCCCTTCACTGGTTTTTGGACTGCCAGCACACCTGAATGACTTTTAGGACCAGTGAAACCTTACCGTGTTAAGCTTTGCCGAATACTCGGTAAACATCACGTCACGCCAAGAAAGTTTTTTGATTTGATCACTATTCATCAAGTTCAGTTCTTTAAATTAGAAAGACTCGGGATAGACTTCCTCACAGTCAACTGCGGAATTGAGTTCGACGATTATTATTGCGGATCGAAGTTGGCAATCGCAACGCGTCGAGAAACCAAATCTCAGTGTGGATGCTCCGTCCTTGCTTTTTTTGTTCGAGAAAGTCATTTGATGAACGAAATCGATTTGTTGCTGCAAAATGCCCAATTGCGCGATGAGCTGGAACCCTTCATGGACGAGTCGGTTTTTGTCATTGACTTGGAACGACTTCCTACCGATCAGGAAAACGCCTATTTGGCGTCGTTACTGGCTTGGGAGCGCGCCCCGGTACTGCCGATCCGGGATTGGTTTGAACCGAGATTGGTTCTGGAGCATCACGAACTTCTGAATGATCAGATGGTCCGCGAGCGATTGGAGTGGCTGATTGAGAGGCTGCATGAGAAAAACATTGTTCTGGAGATGACCGAACATTTGTCGGATCGCCAACTGTATTGTTTGATTGCCCGTGATATTTTGCCTGCTCAGGAAAAGCGCGTTGGTTTGGCCGAGTCCGTATTGCGTTGGCAATGTCTTGATCCAGTTTCGGATGAAGAATCATGGCTGCGGTTTTATGCATCCGATGACGAACGTCGGGAATGGGCCGAAGAAACCGGTCTGCGACTCCCGCCTAAAGAACGACTTCCCTTCTCGCGCCCAAAACCTCGGTAAGCCGACCGAAAACCTGACTTGAATGGGCCGTCTGCCCGAGTTGGATGCGAGAATCGGCCTGATCGAAATTGGGCTTGGTAAAAAGTGGCATTTGCCCTTAAATTTGCGTTTTCGATAGCTGTCAATCTTGGGCGAATTGATTCGCGGTGATTGCTGGCCGGAAGTTGAGATGCGAACGATCAAGGGAGTCGATCATGGCGAATGCTATTTCCATTCAACGCCGCAAGGTTGGTGCTGGGCAGCCGGTCTACATTATCGCCGAATTGTCGGCCAACCATGGCAAGAGTTTTGAGACAGCGGTCGAGCTTGTACACGTGGCACACGAATGCGGAGCCGATGCCGTCAAGCTGCAAACGTATCGCCCGGAAAGCCTGACGATCGATTGTGACAACGAATTCTTTTCGATTTCTCAGGGAACGGTTTGGGACGGTCAGTCGCTTTTCAGTCTCTATGAGGAAGCCTACACGCCTTGGGAATGGCAGCCAGAACTCAAGCGAATTGCTGAGGAACTGGGAATGGACCTGTTCTCATCGCCGTTCGATGCCGAGGCCGTCGATTTCCTGGAATCGATCAATGTTCCAGCCTACAAAATTGCGTCCTTTGAGCTGGTAGATATCCCGCTGTTGCAAAAGGTTGCCTCGACGCGCCGGCCGGTGATCTTATCAACTGGGATGGCATCGAAACAGGAAATCCAACGTGGCCTGGAAACGCTGCGAAATTATGGTGCTGATCAGATTGCTTTATTGAAATGCACGAGTGCGTATCCAGCCAGCCCCGAATCAATGATGTTAAAAACGATTTGCGACATGCAACAAACGTTTGACGTTCCGGTAGGTCTGTCTGATCATTCGATGGGAATTGAGGGACCCGTAGTGGCAGTAGCGCTGGGAGCCTGCATCATCGAAAAACACTTGACTTTGGATCGCAGTGCCGGTGGCCCCGACAGTTCCTTCTCGCTTGAGCCCCAAGAGTTTTCGGCAATGGTGCGCAGTGTTCGCTTAGCCGAACAGATCATGGGAGTCGTACATTATGGTACGACGGACGCTGATCGAAACAATCGAGCCTTTCGCCGATCGTTGTTCGTGGTTCGGGATATCGAGGCTGGCGAGGAATTTACTCCCGAAAACATTCGCTCAATTCGTCCCGGGCACGGTTTGGAGCCGCTTCATTTTCCGACAATTCTAGGGCGTACTGCGACCGAAGGTTTGAAGCGTGGTACTCCCCTGTTGTGGAAATACGTTTCCTGAAAGTGATTCAGACGCAGCCTTAAACTGAATCCTAATTGCTGGATACGGACCAATGACAATCGATGAAAACGTTCGGAGAATGCTCGACGCAAACCGGGAGTTGTGGGATCGCAGAACCAAGTCCCATGTTGAATCTGATTTCTACGACGTGACCGGATTTCTTTTGGGCAAATCGTCTTTGAATTCTTACGAATTGGATCTCGTCGGTGAAGTCCAGGGAAAGAGTTTGCTTCATCTCCAATGTCATTTTGGACAGGATACGTTGTCGTTCGCTCGCATGGGCGCGAATGTCGTCGGGATAGATTTTTCGCCAACGGCGATTGAGGCGGCGAATCACTTTAAGACCGAACTGGATCTCAAAGCAGATTTTTACTGCTGCAATGTGTACGACACACGTGAAGTTGTATCGAACACGTTTGACATCGTTTTTTCGTCCTACGGAACGATTGGCTGGTTGCCGGATTTGAAACGTTGGGCCGCGGTTGTCGCCGAATCATTGAATCCCGGTGGCGTATTCGTGTTCGCGGAATTTCATCCTTTCGTCTGGATGCTGGACGATCAATTTGTTGAGATCGAGCATAGCTATTTTAACGATCGAGTGATCGAGACGATTACAAAAGGCACGTATACCGGTCCTCAGCAATTACACGAACCGTTAACTGAATACGGTTGGAATCACCCGCTTAGCGATGTGATTTCGTCTTTGTTAAGTGCCGGTTTGTCGATGGAAATTTTTCGTGAGCATGCAGAGTCGCCTTACGATTGTTTTCCCGGGATGGAGAAACTATCAAATGGGCGGTTCCAATTCAAGAAATGGGCAGG
>JBEBGH010000005.1:0-40390 GCA_040081565.1 Pirellulaceae bacterium | reverse complement strand
GTATGGGATCACGATGCAAGAGTCCGGAATTTCAAAACGGGTCAGCGTTCGCTTCGAAGATGTCAGCGAGGACGGTCAAATCTCCAAAGAGGCCGTCAAACGCTCGGAGGCAGAGGTTGCCGCTGGGAATCAACCGGCAGCTTAACCGGCCAATTCTAGAATCGCACCTCATGTTTTCTTGCGGTCGGGAGCAAGTTTCTTCCGCAAAGTCAACGCAGATTGCCGCTAGCAATCAGCACATCGAGATCTAATCCTACGACCGCTGAAATAGGGTTAAAGTCTACATCGATTTTTAACGAATTTAATAGCAGACAACGACGTGCACAAACGGTGACAACAAATTGCCGCTGAAGTTGCCGAGAGTGAGGTCGAAGTCTAATGGGGGGAATTGCTGGCAAGGATCGTCTTGATCCTTGCGCTGAGAATTGTACGGATGATCCAGACCAATAAGACGTACTGATTCTCTCGCGGATTTCTTCTCACGATTGAAACCTGACCAATTTGGCAAGAGTTATCGATCTTAACGGTTATCCGATCACGGTTATCATCATTTCAATGATTGTTGTGATTTGACCCAACGAAACCGTTTTGCCGCAGTCGATGCTTGAACTTAGTTGTTACGGCAAAAATCGTACAACCGTGTCAATAATGCGAAAAAGTTTGCCCTGACCCAGAGTGGAATGGAATGTCTCGCCGGACGTTTCACTCCCAAATTTGGGCGAACAGTTACACGACTGCCACGACCTGATTGTCAGTAGTCCTGTAGCGAAAGACGAGTCAAAAAAGCAAAATGGAGAGCCTGCGATGAAGGTGTTCACAACTGGACAGGTCGCGAAGATCTGTAAAGTGGCCCCACGCACGGTCAGCAAATGGTTCGATTCGGGACGCCTCAAAGGCTACCGAATCCCCGGTTCGCAAGACCGTCGTATTCCACGCGAATACCTGATCAAATTCCTAAAAGAACATGGAATGCCATTGGGTGACCTTGAGGACGAAGCGATGGCTAAAGTCCTGATAGTTGCTCAAGATCAGGTGTTGATTGAAAATCTAAAACGAGAACTGCCCCCTGAAAGAAGTTTCAAGGTTGCAGTAGCGGCAAGCGGCTTCGAAGCCGGCATTCAAGCCGAAAGTTTTCATCCCGATTGCATCATCACCGATTTTTCGATCGGTAAGATTGAAGCGATGCAAATTTGCCAAAACCTCCGCAAGAATTCGGATTTTGGTGAAACGATTCTGATCGCGTTGCTGCCCGACGATGGAAATCCAATTTCCTTCGACCGCTCGGCAATCAATGAGACGTTCAAAAAGCCTTTCGATGCCAGCCTGTTGGCCGAACGGTTGCGAACCTTGATTGGCTCCCGAAAAGAGTTGGTCTAAGTTCAAATAAGGAATTCGATCGACGCCGCACTAGATCAAATTCCAAGATTTCGCCGTCTTTCGCACACGCCGTCGCATTACCCAATGCGACGGTTTTTTTATGCGCGCGCACCGTTTCAAAGACCCGCAAATTGAATTGGAATCGACCAATTGCTCAGCCGTCTCTGGCTGCGAGCTCTTCTCACCGAGTCTATAATCGAGCAGAAGAATTTTTTGCCGGTTGGGTCTGAACGTAATTCAATTGAAAAGTGTGACGACAAGATGAGCGCGAAAACGAATCTCGGTCCAAACAAACGAACCTGGCTAATTCCGCGTCTGTTCGTTTTGTTCATTTCGCTGATGGCTTACCCAGCAATGGGTCAAGACGTCGAAAAACAGATCTGGTACGGCATCTTGAATGTGAAAGTCGGTGAGTTGCGATTTAGCATTCACCTGTCTCAGCAGGAAGAAGAAAGTTGGTCCGGATACTTGATCAGCCATGATCAAAACGATGCCAAGATCGAAATCGACTCGGCAATGATTTCAGAAGAAGAAATGAAACTGTCTTTCAAAAAAGTCGGGGCAAAGTTCAACGGCAAGTTTTCGGAACAAAAATCAGTTGTTAAAGGAACTTGGTCGCAGGGTGGACCAACCTACCCGATTGAGCTTCGCAAAGTCGCAAAAGTCCCTGCACGCGTCTTGGCGGAGGCCTGGAAGGGGACGCTGAAAGCTGGTGCTCGTGAATTCCCTTTTCAATTGCGCATTTTTCAAGACGAGGGACGCGACGCGCGGGTTGCATTGCTAGACAGCTTTAGCGAAGGTGCCATGGGGTTGGGTGTCAAGTTGCAAGAAAAGGACGCGAAGGTTGAGTTCGCGGTTCCGATTTCCGCTGGAAAATTTGAGGGAGTGCGTTCCGCCGATGGAAAAAAAATCACGGGGACTTGGATACAAAGCGGTCAGCGTTTGCCGCTGGAATTCGATTCGGTTCCCAACGATCAAGTTGCAACGTCTTTCGGAAACCGCCCGCAGACTCCCAAGGCCCCTTTTGCTTTCGATACCAAAGAACTTTCGATTCCCACCGTCGAGGGAGTTACGATCTCTGGAACTTTAGCACTGCCTAAGGGCACCGGTCCATTTCCCGTCGTGATCACCGTGTCTGGTTCTGGGCCACAAGACCGCGATGAAACGATCTTGGATCATAAACCGTTCTTGGTGTTGACCGAGGCTTTGACCAAACGCGGGATCGCAGTTTTTCGCTATGACGAACGAGGGGTCGGGAAATCAACGGGCAATTACGCGACGTCAAACACCAAAGATTTTGCCGAGGATGCTTCGCGACTTTTGAATTATTTGGCCAAGCAAAAAGAGGTCGATCCGAAACGAATGGGAATCATTGGCCACAGTGAAGGGGGCATCGTGGCCCCAATGGTAGCAGTGAAGCGCGGCGATCTCGCGGCGATTGTGCTGATGGCTGGGCCCGCAGTTACTGGCAAGCAAATTGTGCTGAATCAAACTCGCGAAATCGCCAAGGTTTCGGGTTTGCCAACAGCTTCCATCGAAGCTCAACAGAAATTGATGTTAAAAGTCTTAGGCCAGAATTCACCTCCTGCTGTACCAACTGACAAAGACTCGCCAAAGAAGCCAGAATCCAGTTCGGATTTCTTTGGCGGCTTGATGGAGAAACTTGCGGAGAAACTGACCGATTCGGCAACTGAAAAAGCAATGTTGGAACAATTCAAAACGCCTTGGATGGCGTTTTTCCTGGATCATGACCCGGCGGACTCTCTCACAAAACTCAAGACGCCCGTCTTGGCCCTGTTTGGCGAAAAAGACCTTCAGGTATCGGCCGAGTTGAATATTCCCCCGATGAAGGCTGCGCTCGAGCAAGCGAAAAATGCCGATTTCGAGATTGTGATTATGAAAGGTGTTAATCATTTATTTCAAACCTGCAAAACGGGTTTGCCCGCTGAATATGCGGGGATCTCCGAAACGCTCGCACCGGAGGTCATTTCGAAAATCTGCGATTGGCTCGCTCTCCGCCTCTCCGCAAAGGCTCCGTGACAGTTAGAGCTGACAGGAAGTTATGTAGTATGCCGATAGCATTGACCTGCCCGAATTCGTTCAACCAACCGAAGCGCCTTGGGGCGTGTTGAGTGTCCGCTGCGCGGCCAGGAAAGACCGGTCATTCTACGGCGTTTCAGCCGCCACAACCGATCTGCCTCAAAGAGCCACAGCGTGGCAAAAACTTGTCACCGGACGATTTCCAGGATAGACTGACGGCAGCGTAAACTGAGTGACCCGCGTGGCATTCGCAAGCCATCTGTACCGCATGTTCCGCTCCGTCGGCTCAGTTCAACGCACAATCTATACGTCGTGGCTTCGAGTTTCACAAAGGGTACCCACCCAACTCCCCCGACGCATCGATTGCAATACGTTGTCCTTGTAAATAAATGCCAAAACCATCCGCATACATTGAAACGACTGGACTGTCGTTGGTCACCTAACCGGGCGAATCCTTGACGACTCCATCATAGCGGGCAGGCAGAAGGTAACTCGGCTATGGTGGCCGATTGCAGTCAAAGAATACGAACTATTTGTCTCGTCCGTGGTCGCCGATGAGTGTTTCGCGGGTAATGCCGATGCGGCGCAGGAGCGAATGGAAATCGTCAATTCTCTCTCGTTTTTGGCGATTTCGCCAATCACCGACCAACTCGCTGCTGCCCTAATTGCGAGACACGCGGTTCCCGTTACAGAACCCCGTGACGCGTTGCACATTGCAATATCGGCTGTCAATGGAATAGAATACCTTGTGTCGTGGAACTTCAAACACATCGTCAATCCTAAAACACGAGCTGCAATAGAACGGGTATGCGAAGAGGCAGGGTTTTCTCCCCCGATGATTTGTACACCTGACGAATTACTGGAATCTTGAAATGTCGATCGACAGCATCAATGATGAAATCCGCGCTACGCGAAGAAGACTAGCCGCGCAGTTCGACAACAATTTGTCCGCTATAATCGAGGACCTTCGACGACGTCAAAATACTGACGGGCGAACATACATTACTCGACCACCTCGATCGATCGGGCGTAAAACGGACGAACAAACCGATACACCGAAGCCGGACTTGCACGGCTCTCGAGATGGATAGGTTTCTGATTCCGGCTCGGTGATCGCAATTCGACTATGAAGTCCTGGGTTTACAAGTGTGGTGTAGCAGTTTTTTGTTTTTTACATGACGGTGCTTTTGTTGGTGGGCTGCGAGGGAGTGGGGCGGTTGCTGCTGACGACGACTGAAGACAAGGATGTTTGTTGAGGCGACTATTCGAGGTGTGAACGCATTTCATTCTCGTGTGCCTGCTGGTGCAGGTTGCGTTCCCTCAGTTATCCATGCACGGGTCAAGCATCTTTGATTCGATGATTGTTCCGCTGTGGTTGGGCAGCTTGCCTGGAGGCTTCCGGGTGATTGGATCACCGTGAGCAGCAAGCTGCTTTCCGACGGTCCGCAGGCTTCCATGACCACCAGATCGAGTTGGTTTGTTTTGAAGACGGCAGGTAGTGGCGGTCGGTCGCTGCGGTGAGAAACTCATGCTTCCGGGTTTTTGTGTCAAAAAAACAACACATTGTCTTGAATTTGCCGAGGTCGAGTGCGAGAATTTTCATCGTTGATGGTCCTTGGGTTTGGGGTTGGTATGAATGTGACAGTAGTCGCTTACCGCAACCCAAGATCACGGGTTCGAGTCGCCAGATCCTATTCGAATGACTCCCAACCCAAACCCAGGACTTACATGGATTCTTTATCCGACTGAAGACGATGAGACTGTCTATCGCGATACTTTTGCTTTTCTCGCTCGTAGCAGGGTGCTCTATGCCACAGGACACTGACGGTAATTTGACTGCCCACGATCCGTGGGTGATTCGCACCTTCGACGACCGACCCGAACTTTGGAATTCGCTGAAAGATCGTATCGCTGCGCCTGTTGGGTTATTCGGATTTCGCGCAAACGTCAAATTTGTTGACGATTCGAAATACTACGGTCTAGTTGGTATTGATCTCGTTAATGCTTTGCCCGCTGGCTATCCCGGCGGGTTCGTGTTTGTTGCGGACGGCGACACGACACCAGACAACGAAGACACAATCACACTGATATACTTCTACCCTAATTCCACTAATCCCGCAGACTACGAACGGCCGCCATCGGCTGTACCAGCGGCTGATTTACGATCTGTTCGGCATCTTCCTCATGTCGTACAGGAACTAGAAAACAATTTATCGATTGCCAACATCGACATGACTGACGTTCAAAACGGCCTTCCTGCCGATGGGATTTACCGTGGCATCGACCAGTGACCAACACCAGAACGTTGGATAAATCGGGTAAAGGCGCCCGTCGAGGGCGCCCTCCCCACACCACCGGACATGCGGGTCCGCATCCGGCGGTTCAACGAAGACGGGCAAGCGATGCCCAGAGAGTCTTGAGGCTCAATAACTCCTGTTCGTCTGATCTAAATGTGCCACCCACCTTTCTGCACCTTTCTTGGACCCGCCCTGCACGTTTTACCGAAAGGCGTCGCGCGCAGCCGTTGCTACGGCGGCTTTCACGGCAGTCGCCGCAAGGCTTAACTGCAAGCCTGTCGCAAACTATTATCAGCCACAGCAGTCGATGACGTTACCTTCGAGGACTCGGTGAAGCCGGGGGCACCCGACGACGCGTCAACAACCCAGCCCAAGTTCCCACGTTGCCAGATCGAAATGGACTGCATCGCCGACCTAACTCGCCCCAGTTGTAAAGACCACCTCGGACCAAACCACGCCCATCAGCGGAAACCATGCATAGATTGCGATGCGTTTACGTTAACTCGCCGTTTCGACCGGCGAATCTTGGCGGCTGGAGGTAAAGAACGTCAGAATCAAGATCCAGAAGATCAGTACGAGATTTTGGATGGGCAATTGCAGGCCAATGGGCAATCCATAAATCAACAGCACTGCCGGAATCCAAACGCACCAATTTGAAATGAGGACCGGTAAAACGTGTTGTGCATACCAATGAGGTCCTAAAGCAGCCCGAAAGCGACGGCAAGAAAAATTATTATCGCGCCACAATACAAACAATACGACGTTTACCAGCCCAAAGACTGGAACATAGACCAATTGATCGAAAAAAGTTTTCGTTACAATCGTCGAGAACGCCTGATTATTACCAAACAAGGTTGCCTGGACTCGATAAAACCAGTCGATCTCCAAGCCCTTTAATGCCCACAGCAAAGTGTTTGTGACTCCTAAAAACAAGTTTCTTCGTAGAGTCTTGCCATTGTTTGTTGCCGCGATCAGTGAGGGAATCACTCCGCCGAAAATGGCGGTTGAAATAATACTGAAAATGTAACCCCAACTGATTTTGATTTCGGCCAACCGATCAAACTGTTCGCGTGCGGCAGGCACGAGATAATAGCTGCCGACGATTGCCGATCCAAAGAGCCACAAGATGAGGCCGGCCAAAATATTCTTCCTGGCAGCCAACATGCCGTTTTGCAAGGCTGTATGGAGCCACCGACTGTTGTTTTCTTTGATTCGATTCACGGACCTGAGACATTCCTGTTCACGAGGTTTTTTTGTGGCGTTTCTTCGGTATAATCGTCGCCAACAATTGGCTGAATCTGGTGATTGGCGATGCGGGATTTTACCAACCAGTCCTGCAATTCAGAAGGCACGGCAGGATTTGGTTTGGTTTGGACAGGCTTTATGAGTCGAGAGGGACGATGGGAGAAATGAAAGTCGCTGGCGTGCAAATGGACGTTCGTCTTGGCGAGTGCAAGGCGAACCTGGAACGAGTCTGCGAGTTTGCCAGAACCGCGGCGGCTGAGGGCGCGCGGCTCGTCGTTTTCCCGGAATGTACCCTTTCCGGTTATTGCTTTCGCGATATCGATGAGGCTCGGGCAAACAGCATCGATATTGAAGGGCCGGAAATCGGCGCCCTGCATCAATTGTGTCGCGAGTTGAAACTGTTTGTGGTGGTTGGCCTGCTGGAACGAGATGCGACTCGAGTCCATAACACCGTGGTTTGTGTCGGGCCCCAGGGAGTGGTCAGCCGTTACCGAAAGATTCATCTGCCGTATTTGGGCGTTGATCGATTTACAACGCCCGGCAATCGCCTGGAAGTATTCGACGTTGGCTCGTTGAAGGTAGGGATGAATATTTGCTACGACTGTGCTTTTCCCGAGGCCAGTCGAGTGCTCACGCTGCAAGGGGCTGATTTGATTGTGTTGCCAACGAACTGGCCGGTCACCTCGGGTCGAACCGCTGATATTATTCCGATTGCCCGTGCCATGGAGAACAACGTTTACTTCATGGCAATCAACCGAGTAGGCGAGGAAAAAGGATTTACTTTCATCGGCAAAAGTAAAATTGTCGATCCCCGCGGCGGTGAGTTGGCTGCCGCAGATGGCACGCAAGAAACAATTTTGTACGCAACGATCGATCCTGCCGTCGCCAGACAAAAGCGATTGGTGCTGATTCCGGGCGAGCATGAAATCGATCGCTTGCTGGATCGACGGCCAGCAGTTTACCAGCCTCTTACCAAAACACAGTTAGAGTCGTGATGGATCGCAAGGTCATTGGAATCTTCAACCTGCTGTTTTTCATCGGTAGTGCATTGCCGCTGAATTCGCAAGACATTCCTGATGAAATGCGCCAACTTCAATTGGTTGCGGTGGTAACGGAGCGAGCCGAGTGGGGTCATTGGGGAACGAGGCCAAGGGTGTATTCCGAGTGGACAAATCACTCTAACCGACTGATTCCGGTGTACACATTTGGCGGTAACCTTCGACAATTCGCCGGCGGGAAAAGTGTGTATCGCAATGAAGACAAGTTGACAGAGATTTTTGGTCGGCTGCCGGATGCTACGTTGAATCCGAAAGCGGATTACTTTGATCAAACGGACATTTTTCGCCTTCAGGTTGAGGCGGTTGCCGCTGGGAAAAAAAACGTATTCGTCATGGTGTTCGATGGCATGGATTGGCAAACGACTCAAGCGGCCGCGATTTATCGCACTGGTCGGGTTGCGTTTCGCCAAGGGCGAGGGACAGGTCTGGCGTTTCTCGATTATGACCAGGCGGAAACCGATTTCGGTGCGATGGTCACAAGTGCAACTTTCCCAGATGCAGTCGTTGATCGGGACCGGCAAATCTTGACGCTTCAAGGAGAAAATTTGGGTGGCTATTCTGCCGATTATGGCGGTGCCTTTCCATGGAGCGAACCAGGCAGCCTAGCCTACTTGATCGGCCAGACGAAGACGCCGAAGCATTTGGTTACCGATTCCGCGAGTTCGGCCACGTCGATGTTTGCTGGAATTAAGACTTACAATTCGGCGATCAACGTCGATAGCGCGGGACGTCATGTCGTGCCTCTCGCCCGGAGTCTGCAAGAAAAGGGCTGGGCAATTGGCGTCGTGACCAGTGTCCCAATCAGTCATGCCACACCAGCCGCTACCTACGCCAATAATGCTGATCGCGATGACTATCAAGATTTGACTCGGGACTTGTTGGGGCTCCCTTCTATCACGCATCAAACCGCTGCTTTGTCCGGTGTTGATGTGTTGATCGGAGCTGGCTGGGGGGAGCTTAAGAGTCTTGAAAAGGAGGAACTGGACAAACAAGGGGCGAATTTAGTTGCTGGAAATCGGTACCTGACTGACGAAGATCTATCGGTTATCCAGACTCGCGAAAAAGGACGTTATGTCGTGGCCCAGCGGACAAAAGGCACACAAGGCGCCGAAGTGCTTGCCGCTGGGGTCCGCGAAGCAGTCGCGACGAACAACCGCCTGTTTGGTTTCTTTGGGGGAGCTCATTTGCCGTATCAAACGGCGGATGGCGAATTCAATCCGACCCGCGGGGCCAATTCCGTAGATGTCTATTCGTACGAGGATATTCTCGAAAACCCAACACTTGCCGATTGCACCGAGTCGGCCTTAGCCGTATTGAAGTCGCGGCAAGCAGCGGGGATTTGGATGATGGTGGAAGCCGGCGATGTCGATTGGGCCAACCATAACAACAATCTGGACGACTCGATTGGCGCGGTTTTCAGCGGCGAGGCGGCGTTCAAGAAAATCGTAGATTGGGTGGACACGAATTCAAATTGGGACGAAACCTTACTCATCGTGACCGCTGATCACGGACATTTACTAAACCTCACCAATCCAGAAATTATCGCTCGGGCTGGTCAGAAAAAACTTCAAGCTCGACCAGGTGTAAAATGAACGATTTTATTTCAGACGCACACGCCGAATTTATTGCCCGGCAGAAGATGTTCTTCACGGCGACCGCCCCCTTGAGCCGAGAGGGGCATGTCAATGTTTCGCCCAAGGGCCTGGATTGCTTTCGAATTCTTTCGCCAACCCGAGTTGCCTATTTGGATGTAGTCGGCAGTGGCAATGAAACCTCGGCGCACCTTCTTGAGAACGGTCGAATCACGTTGATGTTTTGTTCCTTCGATGAGACGCCCGCGATCTTGAGAATCTACGGACGCGGTACAACGGTGCTGCCTTCGGGCCCCGATTGGAGCGAATTGATCCATCATTTCGACGTTCCAGAATACGTACGCCAGTTGATCGTGGTTGAGGTCTTGGGCGTGAAGAAATCCTGCGGGTTCGGTGTGCCACGCTATGAGTTTCAGGGTACACGTCAAAAATTTCATGAATGGAGTGCCCGCAAGGGATCCGATGGGTTGCGTGAGTATCAACGAGAAAAAAATCGCAAAAGTTTAGACGACCTGCCGACGGCACTCGACGAGTGGTTCAATCGGATCGATTAAAATCTTTCGTTTTCCAGAACGACATCGACTTCTGGCTTATGCTCCAACCAGTTTCGCGTTCAAATTTTCTGGTGTCGTGAGCGGGCGTTTTTCCGCCAGATAGGCATTGAGCCGGGTTACCTTCAAGAGATCTTGCTCTCGGAATAATTTTGTTGGCTGGCGTCCAGCGACAGTGTGCAATTGAAACTCAAAAAATCTTCGGCGGGGATTCCAAATGACTTCGCTGATTGTGCCCAATATTGGATCTTCGATGCCAAGCAGCCCCGAGACTTGCACAAAATCTCCCAGCTCAAACGGAGGATTGCGAATTTCCAGCCACAAAACTGGTTTGGCGCGGAACGCGCGTTTCCCATATCGGATCAAATTGTATTCGTTATCATGGATCTCGCGCCGCACAACTCGATAACTCGGAATTAATTCCGACGCGATCGCCACATCTTCGGGGTGAACCCAGTCGTCTGGGTCAACAGGCCAGCGCGAAAGAACGCCCCACTTTGGCGGCTGAATTAACGACGATGACAGAATCATGATCTTGAATTCGAGGTGTGCAACATTGGCCTGACCGCAGGGCAATAGCATAACATAGATCGTCCATGACTCCAACTTTTTGCATCTGGCGTTCGTTCTGTCTTTTGCTGGCCGGTTTGGCCACGTTTGGCTGTCAATACACTGCGCCGGAAGGGAACTCTCAAACGCTTGTACTTCATCGCGGCAAGTTGCCGGCGATGGGGGTCGAATTCAAATATGAACTCTATTTGGATCCAGCGTTGGCTTCCAAGGCAGATCAAGTCATCGCCGAAACCCTGGGCGAGCTTGAGGAGGCACTTAGTGATTACCGGAAGGACAGCGAAGTTAACCGTGTTTCAAAGTCGTCTCCGCAATCAAAGCCCGTCGTGGTTAGCCATCATCTGTGGAGACTCTGCAGTCTTGGCAACAATATTTCCCAAGCGACGGATGGCGCTTTCGATGTTACGATCGGTCCGCTTAGCCATTTGTGGCGTGCCGCCATCAAACGTAATCGATTGCCGGATGAAGAGAAAATTGCTACTGCTAAAACGGCTGTGGGTTTCGAACACCTGAACGTTTTGCCGGACCTTGAGATTCAGCTTGCCGCCGCCAACATGCAGCTGGATTTTGGCGGAATCGCCAAAGGCTACGCGGCCGATGTGATTCTGGATCGTCTTGCGGAACTGGGAATTAAAAACGCTTTAATTGATGCCAGTGGCGATGTTGCCGTGCGGGGTTTGCCACCGAACCGCGAGCATTGGAATCTTGAAGTCGCGGCGGTCAATTCGGTTCCCGCGCTGAATTTGCAGTTGAAGAAGGGAGCGGTCGCGACTTCCGGTGACGCCTTTCAATCTTTAATTGTCGATGGCGTTCACTACTCGCACATCGTCGATCCTCGCACCGGCTGGGCGTGCAAACGGTCGGCTCAAGTAACCGTCATTGCTCCCGACGGCGCAACCGCCGACGCATTGGCATCCGCGTTCTCGGTGCTTGAGCCAGATCGAGCTATTCAAATCGCCGACTCCATGCCGGAAGTGGCCGTCCGGATCATTTACCGAAATGACAGCAATAGTGATCAACTTGAAGCGATAGAATCGGCTCGATTTAAGGACGCCGTTAAGTCGCAGTACTGAAAACGCGCCGGAAAAAACTCATCGGAGGGTATGGTTAGCCGATGATTTCGCGTTTGCGTTTGACATAGTCCCAAACGACAAAGCGATCGAGGTCCTTTCCCGCTGAAAAGAAAACTCGTCCGCCGGTTTGCTGCGAGAGACGTTGGGCAAATCGAACATCCTCGTCGGATTGTGACCAGCTGGGAATCAGGAACATATTGATCGTGATTGCTTCGTCACGGCAGCGAAGGGCCTCCCGCATGGTGGCTTGCTCTGTAATCGGATGCGGCGGGTACATCATGTGCAAAATCCGATCGTCAAAATGAGCGGTCGGTAATCCATCTGTAATCAACACGATCTGTCGATTGGGTGTCGCCTGATTGGCCAGCATTCGCCGGGCCAGACTCAGTGCATGTTGAATGTTGGTGAAATGTTGGTGAACCAGATGCTCGCTTGCATTAGGACGCCCCATGTCGTAACGCAAGTTCACAAACGGATCGAAGAGTGTTACTGGTTTTGGCATCAACGACGCGACTTCGCCTGGCTGGCGTACTTTCGCAAACGTGTACATTTCGATAAAGCCCAGAAAGTCGCCCGGATATTCGGAGCGGATCAAGCCATCCATTGCCATCGCCATGCGTTTGACATTGATGTACTGGCCGTCGTAGCGCATCGATCCGCTCATGTCCATGATGATGACCGTGGCACACTTGGGATTATTGCGGGTCTTGTGAATCACAAAGTCTTCAGACTTCAATCGAATGGGAAATTCACGTTCGCCGCGCACCATCGCGTTGACGAAAGTCTGGGCGACGTCCATCGTCGCCAGCGAATCGCCAAATTCATAGTCTTTGGTTGCCGGAATTTCGACTGCACCATCGCCGACAATTTCGCCCGAATGGCGTCCGCTACGTGCGGCTTGCAAATCACCAAAAATTTTCTCCAGAAGTTTTCCCTGGAAGACCCGATAGGCTTGAGGTGTCAAACGAAAACGGCCTTTGTCGGACTCAATACCTTGCCGCGCGGCCATTTCGCGCATGTAGTTTTCGACAGTTCGTTGAACTTCCTCGAGCGACTGCAGGTCTTGCGGCTCGACGAATTCCGAAAGTTCATCCAGGTCGATAATACCGATTTGGGCTGTCTTTTCGGCTTCCTCAAGTTGCTTGAGCAGCTTGTCGATTTTCGCCAACTCGGCTTTGATTTCCAAAGCCTCGGGAATCGTCATCGATTGGCGACCGGTGAACGTGTACTTGGACGCGAGTTCATCGATTTGGTATTTGTCGCCGAGTCGTTCCATCAAATTCACGACATGCTGGGCAAAGCGATCGTTGTCATCGCCAACCGCGTACCAAATCTGCTCCAGGTCGTAGAGCTGTTCTTCGGCGATTGCAGTTCGGAAGACATTACGCAAGCGATCCGGGGGCTGCGGGCCGTTCTTGCTGGTCTTTTGAAAAGTACGCTTTGCCAACTCCACAACTGAGTCAGTTTCATACGTTTCCAAAATTCGTCGTTTGCGTTCCAGCAGCAAGTTGCGAATCATATCGATACTGGGACCGAGATTGCGGAATTGGCTGGGGTCCAATCGGACCGCTCGGGCCATTTCCTCTTCAGTAAGTTGTCGCAAACTGCCGTACGACAACATGTGATTCATCAATGGCGAGACGAAATCTGGAGGCGGCTGCGTTGGGCTGGGAAATTCCAACGGGTTGTATTTTTGGTAGGTGTGAACCACACCGCCGATTTGATCGCGTTTGATTTTAGCCATCAGTTGCTGAATTTCCTGCCGCTGACATTAGATTTCGTAAGACACACGCCCGTGGCTTTGAGCTCGCGAGATCATGTCGTTGGCGTACATGCCCGCGAGGACGAATTCCACGCACGAAGCGCGAGTGGCCACATCGGTTGAAGCATTGACCTCAAAGGCTTTGTCCCAGACTTCAGGGACCCGCCGCAGGAGTTTTTCGTACTCGGCGGAGGGAACGAGGTCCCCCACTTCGACTTTGACGCCTTTTGAAAAAACGCTAGTGATCTCGGCGATCCCGTGCTGAGAAACGTACTCGTCGAAGACCTTTTTAACGGCCATGGCAATCACAGCATCCAGAACTTGACGCTCCGACATTTGATGCGTCCCCATCAAATCGAGTTCGAGTTTGCCTAAAGAAGAGGAATAGAGATGTCCAAGGTCACTGATTCGAGGAACGGACGGTCGCTCGTTGAGCAACACGGCTCGTTGTCGTGCGCTGGAGATCATCGTGCGGTAGTTGGCGGTGCTGAAGCGAGCACTGACTCCCGACTTTTGGTCGACGTAACGGGAACCGCGAGCCTCAATCGTGATTTGCTCGCAAATTTCCTTCATGAATAACGGAATCCGGACTGGATAATCGCCGTCCAAGTCCAGATTGGCCTCTTGTTCCATGATTTGAATTCCCAAATCGCGATACCGCGGGTAGTGGGTTTGAATCAACGAGCCAATTCGGTCCTTCAACTGCGGAATCACTTTGCCGCTACGATTAAAGGTCGAGGGATTGGCCGAGAAGAGGATCATTACGTCGATATCGAATTTAACTGGGTAGCCGCGGATCTGCACGTCGCGCTCTTCTAAGATGTTGAAGAGCCCGACCTGCACCATTTCGTCCAGTTCAGGCAACTCGTTCACAGCGAAGATGCCGCGGTGCATGCGGGGAATCAAGCCGAAGTGAAGCGCCTCTTCGGTAGACATGCTTGCCCCACCTGCGAGTTTGGCGGGATCGATCTCACCGATGATATCTGCAAACTTGGTGCCCGGCGCGAGTCGTTCCGCATAACGATCTTCGCGAGCCCACCAACTCACGGGGATATCTTCCGGCGCATTTTCGGCCACGAACTTTCGGGCGACCGAACTGATCGGGTGATAGGGATCTTCGTGAAACGGGCAACCGGGAATGTCCAGATACGGGACAACTGGGTCAAGGAATCGGACCAAGCCCCTCATCAAACGGCTCTTCCCCTGCCCTTTCTCGCCCATGAACAGCATGTCATGACCGGACAACATGGCGATGTTGATTTCGGGAATCACCGTATCTTCGTAGCCCACGATACCCGGATACAGTTCTTCGTTTTGCTCCAAGGCCCGCAGAAAGTTGTCGCGAATTTCGTCTTTGACTTTTTTCGATTTCCAACCCGACTCGCGCAATTCTGCCAGGTTTGCCGGTCGTTCCGCAATCATTTTGCTCATGAACCAATCCATCTCCAAAAAATACAAAAACCAGACGCAGATTATATCAAATGCCGTTGAAGTCACCGTCCACAGAAACGAACAAGCCTGAAACGGCTGTTCCAGCGATTGTGGACACTTTTGAAAGTTCCCGCACTTGTTAGACTGCGTTTGAAGGGCGGTGTTAACTTTTGTTCATTTCAGGTCCGACGGGTTGGATTCGGTGGCAAGTTTTTTCTATTTCGATTTAGGCAACGTTCTCGCCCATTTTTCTCACGAACGTGAGTGCCAACAGCTGGCCGCGGTTTTAGGAGTCACCGCCGGTGAAGTCCGCGAGGCTGTTTTCGACAGCGACCTGCAAACTCGCTATGAGACGGGCCTGATTTCGACAAGCGAATTCTGCCATGAACTCAATCGTCGGTTTCACACGTCGGCTCCAGTACAGCAGTTGGTCGAAGCGGTGAGCGACATTTTTTGGCTGAATGACGATATTTTTCCATTGATTGAAGGAGTGCGGCGGAGCGGAATGCGAACCGGAATCTTATCCAATACCTGCGTCGCCCATTGGGAATTTCTCGCACAAGGCCTGTTGGCGAGGCATCTCACTTTATTTGACACGGTGGTCCTGAGTTTTGAAGAACGCGTAATGAAACCGCATCGGTTAATCTACGAACGTGCAGCCGAGCATGCTCGAACACCACCGGCCGAAATCTTGTTTGTCGATGATCGCATTGATAATGTTGAGGGTGCCCGCGATGCAGGCTTCGACGCCAGGCTGTTTTCGTCAGTGGAAGATTTGAAAGTCGCTCTTGAAACCGAGGGGATTTTGTAGGCTTGGTTGGAATTTTCGGCTCAGCAGTGTACGATCTCACCTTCGAAAGACATTCCTTTTAGAGCAAGAAAATGGTGAACGAGCATCCCACAGGACATCACGTCCGAGCCGTGTGGAAACCTGGTTGGCATCGTCTGGACCAATCGATCGAAGTCGGTCAGCGTGATCGATTTTGGTTCGACGTGATACACGGTTCGAAGAATTTGGACCAGAAATTGGCTTTTTTCAATAAAGCGTCGAGTGTTGAAACGACTTCGGAAGTTCGCAATGCTCTGGTGGTGGCAATCATGCATCCAACCTTTGGCTTGCTTCGAAAAGTTGACACTGCCGGGATGGACTATGTGTTCACCGCAGTTGGTGGTCGGCAGTTCATCGTTAATGCGGAAGAAGAACCGGGCATGATCTACGACGAAGAAATCGGCGTAAACGATTGGAAAATTGAAGTTACGTTGAGCGACGTTTCGGAACCACTTTCGGAACTGGTGTGACGAATTTGGCGAGCGTCTAATGCCAGTTTAGTTCGCCCATTGAAGCATTGGGCGTCAAAGCATTATTGCGGCGACCCGTTTGATTGTCGAAGAGCTTTCCGCTTCGAGCCAGAGCCAAGTATTCGTGCATGGGCACGCCGTTTTTTGCAAAGGCCTCCAGTCGGGCCGTGAACATCTTCCACTTCGCACGTTGCGGATCATTCGCGGGCAATCGGTTTCGATAAGGAACCTGCTGACCAACGAGCATCGCCAGGTAGCCTTCCGCGGTAAAAAAATCCCGTTTGAGTTCGACGGTCAACAGGCTTAGATCAGGACCGACTTCCTGATAGTAGTCCACCAGCTCGACCAAGGCACCGAGGTCAACGTCGTTTTGGGCCGCGCGCCAAAAGGGAGTATCCAGTCGCGAATTGAATTTGTAATGCAAAGCCAGAAAGTCGCGAATGATCTCCCAATTCCGCCGTTGGATGCGGTTGAAGATATCGCGTTGGATTTGGGGCACGGTGTAGGAAGATGCCGCCAGGCCTTTGATCAGATGCAGAATCGAGTCGCAAATCATGCCAATCGCAGTGGCCTCCAGCGGTTCGACGAAACCGACCGAATTCCCGATCGCCACAACATTCTTGACCCACGCATTGCGGTAAATACCGGGTCGGAAATCGATCGCGCGAGGGGAAGATGCCTTTGGATTTTTCTCAAGGTACTCCCGCGCTGCTCCGTCATCGCTGAGAAATTTTGACGAAAAGACGTAGCCGCGATTAATCAAGTCGTCGTGCTCAATCTGCCAACACCAACCCGCATCCATCGTTTCAGCGGTCGTGTAGGGATGATAGGGTTCATCGGTTCGTTTCCAGCCACCGACAATAGCTCGATCACAAAACAGGGCCCGTTCGTAACTCTCAAACGGCTCGCCCAGAGTTTGATGCAACAGCAAGGACTGAAAGCCCGAACAATCGATGAACAAGTCGCCAGAGACCTGCTGTCCGCCAGCCAGAATCAAGCTTTCAATTCCGTCGTCGTTCTGAGTGACCGACGCGACAACGTCGTCAATTTTCTCAACCGCCAGTTCGTCGGTCAGCTTTTCCAAATAACCGACAAAAGTTTTGTTTTCCAAGTGATAGGCGAAGTTGGTATCGAACAGGGGACTGCCGTCGCCACGGCGTATCGCAACGTTGTCGAATTGCATCAAGGCAGCACTCAAGTCTGCGAATTCAAAGTCCTCGTCGCAAAAATATCCTTTGGCCACTGAAAACCACTCGTGAGGTCGCATCAGCTGACCAGAAAACGTGTAGTGAAAAAACGGCCGTGGGCCCCACAAAAAACGAATGCCCAGTTTAAGGCCAGGCTTAGCGTAGGCGTGAAACTGTTGGGGGTCGATTTCGAGATAACGGTGCAAGAATTGAACCACTGACGGAATGGTTCCTTCGCCGACTCCGATGACGCCCATCTTTAATGATCGCACGACAACCAATTCGATTGTCGGGTCAAGTTTTTTCTTGAAAGCAATTGCGGTTAGGAGCCCTGCTGTCCCGCCCCCGAGAATCACCACGCGACGAATTCGGCCAGGTTGTTGTTCAGTGCGGCTCATCTGGTTTCTTTCGTCGCATTCGCACGGTTGCGATACAAATCTCGTTTGATTGCGCCGACCATGGCTGCTTGGTCGAGAGAAAGTTGCAGGAAGACTGAAATTCTGCGTGCAGCCTCTGCGGAGTTTTCCACCACGGCGCGATACGGAACTCGCAGGACAGGAACACGTTTTTCGTTAAGGACTTTCAGTGCATCGACACTCTGTCGCGCCAACAACAATCGCATCGTATCGTCGTCCATGTCGGCTGAAGGCTTGTTCTGTCGACGAAGCATTTTCTTTTGTGAGGCAATGATTTCGTCAAAATCCCGGTCGAGATAAATCACTCGATAACCGAGTTCGGCTGGCAAATAAGGAATCAATGGCGCGACAACCTTCAAAACCTTGCCTTGCGCCGCCAACATGAAGGAGTTGTCGGCGTTCAAATGTTTAACTTGTTCCAGTTCCAGATAGCCTTCGGGGTTGTCTTCGTCGGCCGCGCGATTGTGGTCTGTAAACGCATCCATCCCGCCGGCTTGCAGCATTTGCATCATCATCGACGTCCCGGAACGGGGAAGTCCCGTCACCACGACGACTTGTTCCGTCGGATTTTCGGGCAGTTTGGCGAGATCGGCGTCGCCCAAAATCGGCAATAGTTCCGTGTTGCGAGTTGGCCGGAAACGTTCGGGCAGAATTCTCAATTCCTCGACCGGGTCCATGACGACCTCGGCAATCAAACTCTCGCCTTTGACCCGCAGATTTTTGTTTCGCTCACGAAGTTCATCAGCCAATGTGGCCAGGCGAAGCGACTCTGCCTGATTTCCACGTTGGCGTTCGATCAGGCTCATCCGTGTGTGAGCCTTAAAGAAATTCGGGTTTTGCGAAACGCAGACTTTAAGCGCCGCCATTGCATCGTTCAGTCGATTGAGTCGATGGAGTGCGGAACCGAGTACATAATGTGCATGGGGCTGGAAATATCGATTCGCAATCGACTGCAAGGCGAGGTCAGCAGCCTCGTTGGCTTTTTTGCGACGCAAAAAAACGATGGCCTTGCACAGGAGCAGCGAAGAGCTGTGCGGGTCCAGCGACAATCCCTTATCGATAGCCTGTTCCGCGTCGTTGATTTGGCCCGCGCCCAGTAAAGCCTCCCCCAACATGCCGTAGAACGAGGGCCGCGGTCCGCCACTTTGGATGGCTCGCCGCAGAAAACGAATTCCTTCCGCAAATCGCTTTTGCGAGACAAGGACATAGCCCTCCAGAAAATCCAAAGCGAAATTATGTAAGTTAGCCTTGGCCCGCAGCTCCAGTAGTTCCTTTAATTCTTCTTCCGCAAAGAGATCAGTCATCCCCGGTTCATTGGACTCTGGATGGTTGCCCAGAAAATCGCTTCGCCGCTGCCGCATGATCGAAGAGTACTTGGACAACTTCGTCGTGGCATTTGAAGCGTCCAGGATACGTCGCTCATTCAGTTGCTTGACTAGTTTTTCCAGGTCTTCTAGTTGCCCCATGGCTTTTAGGCACAAGGCGAATTGAATCCCGTAACGGTATTCTCCCGGCGACTCACGATAAACTCCTGCCAGAATTGGCAATGCATCGCCAATCAGTCCGGCATCCATATAGGAGCGAGCCAAATTAAATTTCTGTTCGGAAATTGCGCCTCGAATGACTTTTTCTTTGTCTTCATCGAGGCGACCAATGTATCCCAGCTCGACTAATTGCTGAAGCGCTCGTTGAGTCTCCTCATGATCAACCGCGACAGTGACACTCGCCAATGAAGCCGTGGGTGCAGGGCCAACTAAGTCCCAACTTTGAATCCGTGGGAGTTCACGAAAATCGACAAACGCCTGATCGATGACGTGCCCGTCAAAATCTTCCCCCACTGGAATTCCGAACGCATGCAAAACGGTCGGTGCAACATCCAGCAAATTTAAGCCAAACAAAAGTTCGTCGTGTCGCACGTCTGGTCCATGCATCACGAAAATTCCATGATCGCGATGTTCAACCGCTGGACCTGCGGGTTCGGCGGGAATGTACCTGGGACGAAGATGATCAGAATGAAAGCCGTGGTCGGACATCACGATGACGGTAGCGTCGCTTCCTGCCAACTCGAGCAAACGCCCGAGCATCATGTCGTGAAAGATATAGGCCGAGGTGATCACATGTTGATAAATCTCGAACTCTTCGTTCGAAACACCCGTCACCTGCGGCGGGTGATATTTCATGAATCCATGAGAGAAGTGGTCGATCGCATCGTAGTACACCGCCATGAAATCCCATGGCTCGGTTTCCATGATATGGGTGGCTGCCGCATGCACCGAAGTCAGCTCGCAAATGATCTTGATGCAGGTTTGTAAGCGGGGATCTTTTTTCTGATCAACTTTGGCGGCAAGCGGAATGAAGTTCAACAGGATATCGGCGGTCATTTCTCCCGGGTGCATTCGCAGGGATTTGATTTCTTTGTAAAGCCGCGGCGGATAAACTGTTGCTTCTGCCATCGGCCACTTGCTCGCTTCAACAAAAGTACTCGGTACCTTATGCATCAAGTCTGAGACCATCACGCCGTCGATGGTTTCGGCCGGATGACTGGGCCACCACCCGACCACATTGGTTTTGAAGCCGTTTTGGTTGAGAATGTTCCAAACCGCTTTCGTTTTTCGCGACAGGTTTGTGACCGGCCGGACGTGCAAACCATCTGGTGTCGGTTCGATGAAGCCGAGAATGCCATGCTCGTAAGGCCGTTTCCCGGTTGCGATCGATGTCCAGAGCATCGGAGACAGGACCGGATGCAAGGTTCGCAAATTGGCCATCACGCCGCCACTCACCAAGCGTTTGAGATTGGGCATCAGGCCCTGGTCCATCAGCGGATGAATGACCTTCCAATCGGCGGCATCCCAACCAACCAGCAGCAGTTTTCTTTTGGCCATACCAAATTTCTAGTTCCGTGAGTCTCATACTTTCGAACCAGTATCTTAATCGAAAGTACTCAGCCAAAAAAAACGGGTCGGTTCGAAACCGCCCGTTGTACGGAAATTATTTTGGATTTCAGTTTTTTATGCTTCGTCTCGTTTGCGGCGCAGCCCAATCGCACCTGATGCCAGCATCGCCAATGCCAGAAGTCCGCCGAAGCTACGCTCGGGAACCGAAGTGAAGCCTGCACGAATGGGCGCGCCCGTGTTATCGAATGCCCAACCCCTGACCGTCATCGACAACGGATCCCCCAGATTGTCTGCCGCTAAAGACAATTCCATCCAGCCATTATTGCCATTAAATTGAAAGCCCAAGAATCCAGTCACCGGGCCTGTTGCATTAATGCCGGCCTGCAAGGCACCCCAAGCATCGGTTGTGATTCCCCCTTGATACCAACCCATGAACCCAAGTCCGTTTGAACCAGCTGTGCTGGAAATCAAGTCGTTGAAGTCAAATTTCTGGGCGTAATTAGATGAACCCAGGTTAGCAAATATGATCGCTCCATTTAGTGGATCCGCATCAAATGATCCGCCAATCACCGCTAGATTAACGTCGAATAATGAGTCATTATCAAAATTGAAATTCAATTGGCTGCCACGATTGATGACCGTGTTCAAGGGACCGGAATAGATGATGTCGGCTTCCAGGTCACTCGCCGCCATCAGCCCGCTCATCGCAACCGCGCCGATAGAAACCGCTCTTGGCATCCACGCCGATTGTTTTGTCGACGCAGCGATTCGGTATTGTTCCCAACTGCTAGCCATACTGTACTCCCAGATTAGGATTCCATGGCGCCCTTTCCCGCAGGGAAACTACTTAAGCGCGCAATTAGTCCATTCAATAGAAAATTCGGCATCCCAGATAGAAATGTTAAAACGGAAGCTCGAAGGCGCTGAGATTTGCCAAACGACCTCGCATTCAAAGTAGCTGCGTAAGAAAAAAAGCTTGGTTCCGAATCCGATCCAAGCGTTTGCTAGCAATTCAAGCAGAATGCGCGTTCGGTCTCAATTACTCTTTGACGACCCGTCGACGGCGAAGACCAACTGCACCTGCCGCCAGCATTGCCAAGGCAGCAACACCAGCGGTGCCTGGTTTCTGACACGGCATTAGTCGCACCCGCAGGAATTGGTGCACCACTGTTCTCGTAAGCCCAGCCCAGCACGTTCATCGAGACTGGAATGCCAAAAGTAACCGCGGCCAATAACAGTTCCATCCAACCGATGAAACCGCCAAGGGTGAAGCCCACAAAACCAGCCATGATTTGGTGTAAAACGCTGATTATTTCAATTCGCGGCCAGAATCGACGGCTGTTTTGGGGGAAACGGAAACTCGGTTCGATAATACCCATCCCTCGTAATTTGGGTTACGATCAATGGCTGGTTTTCAACAATTACCGGCGGCGCGAGCGGTTGGGGCCTTCGACCAATCAAGGCACCACCCTGCCCCACTGTTTCGAGGAGTTTTTAAATAATGAAGTCTGGATCATCTACCAACCGACGAAACTTTATCAAGCAAACTGCGGCCGTCGCTGCCGGAGCAACGGTTCTCGGCCGAACCGCAATGGCCGCTGGGTACCACCACTCGGTCAACGATCGGCTGCGCGTCGGCTTGATCGGGTGTGGCGGCCGCGGAACAGGAGCAGCCATGGATGCCTGTTCTGCCGATTCCAACACCACACTAACTGCAGTCGCCGACGCGTTTCCGGATCGAGTCGACATTTGCCTCAAAGGTTTGAATCGAAGCTTCGCCGAGAAATTCAAGGATCAAGCGAAAGAGAAACTGGACGTCCCCGCCGAACGAGTCTTTACCGGTATGGATGCTTACAAAGAACTGATCGCATCCGATGTCGATGTCGTCATCTTGGCCCAGCCCCCTTACTTCCGACCTGCGGCGCTGAAGGCTGCGGTCGAGGCCGGGAAGCATGTGTTCTGCGAAAAGCCAGTGGCGGTGGACGTCCCCGGCGTGCTGTCGGTGATCGATACCTGTAAGAACGCCAAAGACGTAAACATTGTTTCCGGACTTTGTTGGCGATATGACCTTGGGGTCCGAGCGACGATGGACCAAATCAAGAGCGGCGCCATCGGACAGATCGTGACCATTCAGGAAAACTACTTAACCGGCGAACTGTGGCATCGCGGCAACAATCCCGAATGGAGCCCGCTCGAACAACAAATGCGAAACTGGTTGTATTACGCCTGGTTGTCCGGCGACATTCCGCTGGAGCAACACATCCATAGCCTCGACAAAGGCCTATGGTTGATGGACGACGTTCCACCAGCCCGCTGCTACGGCACTGGTGGCCGCCAACGCCGAACCGACGAAAAGTGGGGGAATGTCTACGACCATTTTGCCTCCTGCTATGAATGGGACAACGGTGTTCGCCTGTTCTCGTATTGCCGTCAGCAAAACGATTGCTTTAACGAAACCGAAGATCACGTCTGGGGCACCAACGGCAAGGCCAAAGTCCTGGCCAACGAAGTCCAGAACGATAAAGGGACTTGGAAGTACACCGGCCCCAAACCATCGATGTATCAGGTCGAGCATGAATTTCTATTCCGCGCGATTCGTAGCGGTGAGAAGATCAATAATGGCGACTACATGAGCAAGAGTACGTTGATGGCGATCATGGCCAGAAACGCTTGCTACACGGGCCAGGAAATCACCTGGGATGCCCTGCTCAAGGACACAACTCGACTCGGCCCCGCCGATTTGAGCGACAAGAATTACAAACCCGATCCAGTGCCAATCCCCGGCCGTCGCAGTTAATCACCGACAAGTGGCAATTCGTTGCCGCTTTGTTGTTTCGATTGCAAACCTTAAAATGACTCGGCGCAAATTGACGCCGAGTTTTCTTTTTTGGACAACCCATGAGCGATCATCCGACGGAAAAACGGCTCCCCCGCCCCATCCAATATTCCGAATATCTGAATCTCAATCAGGTGCTCTCGGCCCAAACGCTGGAAAGTTCCCGCTACGGAAATCCCGCACACGACGAATTGCTGTTCGTAATTACCCATCAAGCCTATGAGTTGTGGTTCAAGCAGATCGTTTTTGAACTGCAGTCGGTAATCGACATCTTTGACAACTCGACCGTCGAAGATCGCGAAATGGGGCAGATCATTGGCTGGCTGTCCCGAATCACCGAAATTCAAGTCGTTCTCTTGCAGCAAATCAAAGTCATTGAAACCATGACCCCGTTGGACTTTTTGGAATTTCGCGATTTGCTGGTGCCGGCCTCGGGCTTTCAAAGCATCCAGTTCAAACAGATCGAAATCATGCTGGGGATCAAGCGAGATCAACGGATTCCGGCGGATCGCGATTTCTTCTTGACCCGTTTGTCGGTCGACGAACGTCAATCGCTCGAAAGCTTGGAAGGCAAACCCAGTCTGTTGGAATTGACCGACGCGTGGCTGGCCCGGATGCCGTTTCTGAAATTTGGCGATTTTGAATTCTGGAAAGAATACGAACTGGCCGTCGGTAAAATGCTGGAATCTGATCGTTTGATAATTGCCAAGAATCCCGCGATCTCTGAAGAAAATCGTAAGTGGCAAATGGCGGCGATCGAGGCCACCCAACAGCGATTCGAATCGCTCCTGGAGAAGACTCGCTTTGATCAATTGCGGGAAAAAGGCGAATTCCGTCTTTCCCATCGCGGTTTTCTGGCAGCCCTGTTCATCAATCTGTATCGCGACGAACCGATGATGTACCTGCCCTATCGCTACCTGACTTTGCTGTTGGAAATCGATCAAAATTTCACCAACTGGCGGTCGCGTCACGCTTTGATGGTGCAGCGCATGTTAGGTCGCAAGATCGGTACGGGCGGCTCATCAGGGCATGAATATCTGAATCAAACGACGGAACAGAATCGGGTCTTTTTGGACCTCTTTGCATTGTCGACCTTTTTGTTGCCCCGCAGCTCGCTCCCAAAATTGCCCGATGAACTGCGTCGCGCGCTCGGGTTTCACTTTGCCAAAACTAGTTGACCAAAACCATCGATTGTTGTGATTCGCTCTGGGTGACAACTTAAAATTGGTAGCGGAACGGCGCAAGCCGTCCGGTATCATCCTAAAATTGGTAGCGGAACGGCGCAAGCCGTCCGGTATCATCTTAAAATGGTAGCGGAACGGCGCAAGCCGTCCGGTATCAACCCCAAAATCAAAATTTGACACTGCACTAGTTGTAAATTTCCATATTCGTTGCGAAGATTTTGTTTTAACTTTTTCCTTTTTAATCGATTGATCAATGAACCCATTTCAATTTGTTGAACCCGTCAAATACGAAGGACCTAATTCCACGAATCCCTTGTCGTTTCGTTGGTACAACGCCGACGAAGTGATTGAGGGAAAAACGATGCGCGACCATTTCCGGTTCAGCGTCGTGTACTGGCACACCTTTCGTGGTACCGGGGCCGATCCCTTTGGTGCCCCGACCATGCACCGGCCGTGGGATGACAGCAGCGATTCGCTGGAGAACGCCAAGAACCGGGTGCGGGTGTCCTTTTCGTTTTTGGAAAAATTGGGAGTCCCGTTTTACGCGTTTCATGATCGCGACGTGGCGCCCGAAGGCAAGAACTTGCGGGAAACCAATGACAACCTGGACGCCATCGTGCAAGTTTTGAAGGAAGAACAGGAACGAACTGGCATCCGATTGTTGTGGGGCACGGCGAACTTGTTTAGCAATCCCCGCTACATTCACGGCGCGGCAACCAGTTGCAATGCATCGGCCTTTGCCTTCGCAGCCGCTCAAGTCAAAAAAGCTTTGGAGGTCACTCATCATCTCGTTGGGGACGGCTATGTGTTCTGGGGTGGCCGCGAAGGATACCAGACGCTCTACAACACCAACATGAAACGGGAGGTCGACCACCTCGGCCAGTTCCTCCACATGGCCGTCGATTACGCGCGTTCGATTGGCTTCAAAGGCCAATTTCTAATCGAGCCCAAACCCAAGGAGCCGACTAAACATCAATACGATAGCGATGCCGCGGCATGTATCAATTTCCTGCGAGCGTACGATCTGATTGACTTTTTCAAGCTCAATTTGGAAACCAATCACGCGACTCTCGCCGGCCATTCGATGATGCATGAAATGGAGTACGCCGCCTCGCAAGGTTGTTTGGGGTCGGTCGACGCCAACACCGGCGATGAGTTGCTCGGCTGGGATACCGACCAGTTCCCAACGAACATCTATTTGACGACTCAGATGATGCTGGTGTTGCTCAAGTACGGCGGGTTGAGTCCCGGAGGCGTGAATTTCGACGCCAAAGTCCGGCGGGAGAGCATTGACCCGATGGACTTGATGCATGCCCACGTTGGCGGCATGGACACGTTCGCGCGAGGCTTACGCATTGCCGCCGCGATTCGCGCCGATGGTCGACTCGATCAAATGGTCAAGAATCGGTACCGCAGCTGGGATACTGGTCTGGGTGAAGAAATCGAACGCGGCAAACACGATTTCGAATCGTTATCGAAACTAATGCTGGAAAAAGGCGACGCAGACCCCAACGAAAGCGGCCGCCAAGAACTCTTCGAAAACATTATCAACCTGTTCGTTTAAGTTCACGAGTCGATTCAACTCCGCCGTCCAAAGGAGCTTGCCTCTGGCCCATTTTTCGAAAGCATCTTGATCGAGATCTTGGCCGCAAGCGTTTTGGCGACTCAGGCTATGCGTTGGCAGAACTCGTTGCCGAAATGGGTGCAGCGTTATTTTATGTGCCGACCTTGGCATCGCCCCCGAAATCCGCCGCGACCACGCCGACTACATCGGCAATTGGCTCCAGGTCCTGAAAGACGGCAAACGAGCGATCTTTACGGCGGCATCACACGCATCCAAAGGCGCCGAATTACTGCTCGGCTTGCAAGTCTGATAAATCACAAGGCAAATTTTTCCGGCCCGCGATTTGCTCGCGGGCCGGTTCCTTTGTTTGTCGTCCAAAACTCTGTTTTCCGAGATTAGAAAGAAATTGCGTCGGTCGATGTGACCGACGCATTTCATTTTTGTATTAAATATCGGGCGATGGGTATTCTAACCCTGGCATCCGGCCCGTTTCCCAGTAGTTCTGACACAATTCACGCAGACTTTTTGTCGGGCAAAGTAAAGCCGAAGCCGGGCTTGGAAAGCAATAATTCAGTCTCGCAAGTTGCAGTGGCCAGCCGAGGCGGCTGAGTGCGTGTACACCCAGTCGTGCCGCACAACGTGATTGGCTTCCAGGTGTAGCCAAAAGGAGCCTACGTTTAGGTTGTCCTAATTTGCAGTCGACGTGCCGGTCGTTGTGTTTCGAAGTGATTGCCATGCCGCCGTTCTCTCTTCTGCGGAAAGAAACCGCAGGTTACCGTCCGAATCAACCTCGACGCCGCTTACAACTCGCGCGATTCTACGCGCTTGCTCGGACGTGCGATCAGACGCATCCAAGTGCCAGACTGCACGATTCACACCCGTGTGAAAGCGAGGCTGAATGGCATCAGTGGATAGACGAAAACTCGTTGGGCTGCGATAACAGTACTCCGGAGACGGCGTAATTGGCCATCCTGTCGCAATATCCCAAAGTTGTTCCGAAAACGGGTTGCGCACTATCAATGTGTGCGTCGCGTCAACTATTGTCGACAGCGGATTAGGCTGATTTTCATGAGGGGCTGCGATTAGCTGCACTCCGGAGGACAGGATCCACATTCGAACAGTGGTTTCGCCATCGGTAAGTAAGTGTCTCTCATCGTGGCTGAGTTCTGCCCTCAGGACTTGTTCGCCGTGGTCCAGAAAGAGAGGTGGCGATCCCGGCTTTGTCAGATCGAAGATCGTAATCGACGAATCGGCGCCCACGATAAGTCGCCCCTCATCACTCGTGAACAATATCTCGGACATCTCCTTCACGTCCGCCAACGGCAAGATCATTGGCGGAGAATTCGGGCTACCAACTTTCCAGACGCGGACCTCGGTAAGAATCGTTTGTGCAAGCGGACTTAGCGAAAGATCATTCGTCGAAACACCTGCGGCGACTCGCTTAGTGCCAGGTCCCAAGCGGGACAACACAACTCGCCGAGTCGAGGGTGCCTCTGGCGGCTCCACCTTCCATTGGAGATGTATACCATTTTTTGAATCGAGATTGGTTAGCTCGAGCATTGTCTGATTGGCTGCCAAAACCCAGCGACCATCTTGTGAGAACGATGGTCGTTCGCATCCTTCTTCAGCTACGTTAAGGACAAGCCCGGAGCCAACCGAACTGGTGTTGTAGAGCCTCCATTGCTCGCGAACAATCCCCTTCTTGTCGGTTATGTACTCCGGCGCGGCAATCAGTTTTCCCCCCGGTACAAATATCGGATCACTTGACGGCCGTTCGTCGTCAGGTTTGGCAGTCAATGGTTGCACTTTGCGCAGCCCATTCGCGTCGTGGCCGTATACGACCCACGGGCTATAGGGCGTGTCTTTCATCGCTAAAAACTTGCCATCGTCGCTGACGATTGAATCGATGGCAAGTTCGGGACTGACGTCGGAAAGTGCAGGCAACCGTGAACCGACGTCCCAGATAATCAATAGCCCGTCGCTACTTAGAGTGGCAATGAAGCGTCCCGAGTTCGAAATATTGGTGGCAACGATTTCCTCCAATCCACCAATCGGCGGCGTGAGCGCGCGAGAAAGTCCCGCTGTATATACGCCAAGGCTCAACCGGCGACTTAAAATTCCTTCATCGCCTTTGACCAGCAATTGCGAAGCCGCCTTAGCCGAAAGAATCTCCGTGACACTTTTCCCGTGCCGACGTATCGACAATCGATTGTCAACGGCCACTGCAAGTCCCGAAATAGCGCCATCGCTTCCGCCGACTTGCGTTCCTGCGACATATAGTCGGCCGCTTTCTCCGAAGTTCATCCATGTTGGTGCACTGTTCGGGAGCAAAAGCACTACAGGTTTCGGTGGCTTTTTGTCATCGCTGGCTTCGATTGTTGCTAGGTTGTGCTTCCAAACCTGCCCCCAAGGGCCAATTGTGAAAAGGAAGCTGTCGTCTGGAGAGAATGTTGCATGTGGCATCCAGGCGTCGATTGGCGGTCCAATGTCCTTTGAAAAATCCCCCTTTTTGAGTTGGATCCTAAAACCAGCGCACGAAGGAACATCATCGTTCATTGGAGGTAAGGGAGCGTTAAACCCATAATTGTCCGTCACAATCGCAACGTATCGCTCATCGTTCGATATGAATACGGAGATGGTATTGCGTGGCAAGGGGTGCCTTTCCATTGAACCTTGCGTTTCGCTCAGTTTTGCGACAATTATCTCGGAACTGGAAGATTTCGATTGGGCGTCTGGCGTTGTTGAAGACAACAGCACACAACGCCGCGCATCTGCATTCCATTGATATCGAACTCGCGGGAACGGAGGCGATATTTCAAGCTTGCAGACGATGCTCCCGTCCCGGATATTAAGCCGCACCAGTTTCATCATGGAGGATTCGCGCAATGCTACCGACACAAAGTCGCTGTTCGTACTATCGACCGACAGCGAATCAACCGTCCCATTTACCGCCGCGAATGCGTGCGGTCCTGAAATGCCACCCGCCTCGTCAACCTTGAACGACTCAATGACCCCATTTTTCAGCAAGAGAAGCTGCTTGTCATTTTCTGCGAAAATAAGGTTGACGTTTTTCAGAGCATGCGGACCGCTGACATCGACCTGCGCCATGCATGCGATCAGGGGACACTGATCGATGCACGCAATCAATCGCAGCCGATGCGAAACTTCTTCATTCCCTCGGCGGAGAATGTTTTTTGCAAACCAGACGAGGGGCGTGAAAGCCTGCTCTTCCTCCACGGCTGCGGACAAGTAGGGCACAGCTTCGAGAAGTCGCCCCGCCTCCATCTCCGTTACGCCTCGTTGAGCGACTACTCGAACATTGCGGTAATGTTGAGTCCAAGCAGCGATGCTGACGTAGCGAGCAAGCAGGAACAGGGCGAGGCAGTAAACGAATATCGTCAGAGGCTTTGAATTCGCCAGTACCCGGTCGAATAAAGGACTCGGGGGCGTGACGAGAAGCTGCCGCCGAACGGAGTTGTGTGTGGTTAGGACTGGCACCCATTCCCGCAACATGAAGTCGTCCGCGTCTGCGGCACCTTCGGTGCCAAAGTATTCACTGTGCGTGTAAGAGAAATAGCGGTTTAAGTATTTGTCTGGCTGTTGAGCTCCTTGAAATCCGTGTCGACCAGCCAGGCCGAGACCAAGATTCACAAGCTGATTGAGGACCAGCACATTGTCCCTTGTGCCGCATTCATTGATCAGTCTACGGGATATGCTTGTCCATGCCTGAAACGACGCTTTGAGGACGCTCGCCGCCAACACGATCGTGTCAATCCGTTCGGTCAGATTCCTAATCGGCCGTCCCCTCCAATCGGTCAAGGCCCTTGCGACAACGTACGTCCCAAAACTATGCGCAACGATGTCAATCCGCGTGCCGACTTGTATAGGGTGCGCTTCGTTGCGCAATAGGGTGTTCAACCATCGCCGAAAACGCCAAGCCACGATCCATCGGATCGGCGGAATCCACAGCTGAACAGCGGAGAAGACGCCGTAGTGGTATTCCTTGCTTTGTATATCAGGTTTTGCTTGTCGAACGAGATCAGCCAGCCGCGATTGCCATTGGCCATAGGTTCGAATGCCGTGAATCGTGATGAGAATGTGGTCTGGGCTGGACGACGCAACGGTCATTGGCGATTGTTCCTGCTTTGTGGCAATTTCATGCTCACCGCGCTATGAAATTATACGGATTCAAACGTTGCCAACAAGCAGTTACACCCGTCAATGTTCATCGGCCGGACAGGCCGGTAGTGGCCTATCGAGCGATGTGACCGTCGCGAGGTAAAGTAGACGAAATGCCGACTATTCGACACCGAAGTCGATGCATCCGCAACTAAAAAAACGAAACGCCGCTCAAATTCCGTCGCAACTTTTGCTGCAGCTAACTTGGCTTGAGTTCCTTTTGCAGATTTTCGTTTCGCTTCCTTGACGGAAGATCGCAGAAGAAGCCTACTCCTCCTAATCGATATTAAACCACATCAGCCAGAGTATTCTTGAGAGATGATCAGCCTTCGAAGTTGACTTCGTCATCGGACACATCGAAAAGCGGCGAAAACTGTTCTTTGAGGCGTGTGGCGAGTGGATCTTCGGGGAACCGCACAAGTGCCTTTGACCACACCGCGATCGCTCGGCCACGATCCCCAGAGTTCCACAGAATTCCGCCGAGATTGAACATCGTGGCAGCGTGGTCTGGATCAAGTTCGAGGGCGCGGCGGTACGCGTCCTTGCAGCCCTCGATATCACGTGTGCCCTCTCGTGCGATGGCGACTTGAAACCAGCTCAGGGCATCCGGTTGATGTTTTGTCGCCTGCTCCAGAAGCATTGGCAGCGATTCGTCGAACCGCTTGAGTGAATTGAGCGCGGTTCCGAGACAGAATCCGTACCGGTCAGGCTCTAGGACGTAGGCTTTCCAGTAGTAAGATTCAGCCGCTTTCCAATTTCCGTCGATCTGTGCCCAATGGCCGACTCGATCCCACAGATGCGCCACATCCACGGACGCATCGTCGGCAATGCAGGCAGCAACCTGGGCCTCGTACTGTGCAAGGCCAATTGGCACCGGCTGCCCGTGCATCTTGGCATACGCGAGGCACTTCAGGCGTTCCTCTCTCGCGGTCGTGTCCTTGGATGCCACACGCAAGTAAGCATCCCAGAATCGGATAGCTTTCCCAATCGCTTCGCCATCCGTTCGGGCGAAGTTGAAAACGAGCCGAGCGCACCACGGGAGAATCCAAGGGTGACGAGGTGCGTGCGGGAGAAGAACGGCAATGTCATCGAATGCTTTGTCGGCCATCCTCAGTCGGAAATACACTTCGAGTCTGTGCCCGCGAGCGGCGATTGTGGATGCGGGATCGTCCACCGACCAGATCACTTGATCGAAGTGCTCCAGAGCGGACTCCAAGTTCCCTGCCTCGCGCTCGGCCGTCGCAAGCGCCATGTGCGCCTCCATCAACTGCGGTGAGAGCGTGAGGGCTTGCTCGTAGCATCTACGGGCTTGGGCATGGTTGCCTTCAGCTTCACATTCCGATCCCAGGTTCTTCCAACACTGCGCTTCGACCTCAGGTAAGTTACCGTTGAACTGTTCGATGGCCTTCCGGTACAGTCGCTTGGCTTCGTCCCTTTCACCCAGTGCGGCGTGGCCGTTGGCGCGGCAGTACAGTGAATCCGCGCCGTTGTCAGGCCGCGCAGCTTCGATGAACGCGATGGCTTTCCTCACCCGATCGCGATCGAATGACGCACGCCGCATCGCGAGGTTGATCTCCGACAGGTACGCGAAGATCAGACGCGGATCGTCTTGCCCGATGGACGCCACGAATTGCGGAAACGCCTTCGAAACGATGTCGTCGTGTCCCTCGTTGTAGAGTGATTGGAGCGCCGCAAATGCATCTTCCGGTGATTCCGGGACATGGATGCTCGCAACGTGCGTCACGACCTCACTGTGGAAGTCCTGCGGCGGGGTAGTCACCCAGTCCAGCCGGTCGTCCCTGCGCGACGAAGACCCCGCAATGGTCCGAGCATGGAGCGCAGCCTGATAGTCGGCATTGAACGGATCGCGAAACCGGACTGTAATGGACTCCTGACTGCGCCACTCCGCTCCCTGGTGTTCCAGATCCCGGAAGACATCGTCCGCCGATTGGGAGAGCAGCCGATCAGTTGGCGCGTGATAGCACACGTAGATCGAATGCGGCTGAGAAAGCATGTAGTTCAGGTTTGTCCGCTTCACGGAAACGCCAATCGACTTGTCCTTGTTGGCATCCGATTCAGTGCCTTTGAGCTGCGCATGGACGCGGAAGTTTGTCATGCCCCCTGCGTTGCCAGCCTCCATCTGGAAATCGGTTCCGTAGTCCTTGCGGTCGCGTTGCTGAACGACGAAACGACCGACCTCAGCAATCGCACGCTCAAAGGACGTCTCCGCACGTGTGGCAAGCACACTGTTGTCATCACGGGTTGGAAAGTCATCGAGCGACATGGTGGGCCTTTGGCCATTCGTCATACAACGTACTGTATCATCCCGCATGTCCTTGTTCGGACGCATTGGCGGCGCTGTTCTTCCGCATGACTACGGCTTCGCTCGCATCCACGGCAGGACACTCTGCTGGAACTTGCCGAACTCCGCTATGAAGTGTTCGGCCCAATCGATCGACGCGTCTACGGCGGCGTCAACGTCCGAATATTCGACCTTGTGCCAGTGGCGGTGTTTGCCATAGGCGTCCTCGAACATCCAGGTGGCACCCTTCCCCTCCTGTTGCAACACGACGGTGACGCACTCAGCCGCCTTCGCTGCGTGGGGAATCTCGTAAAGGTGACCCGATGGCTCGGTGTTCTCAACGATCACGAACTTGCACATGAGGGCGTGCCGCATCACTTTCTGGATCACGCTCTCGCCGGTCCTGTCTGGCTGCTCCTTGATGATGTACGTGAAGTAACCGTGTGTCTCCAGCCGTGCAGCAATCCGCTTCAAGAGATCGAGAGACGGCCCCGTGTCCTTCCCGAGAACAAGCACGGAATCCGAGTTTTCCAGAATGCTGTCGGCTCGACGCGAAACAAGTTCATTCGCAGCCCGGATCGACTCGCCGACTTCTGCCGCAGGGGTGTCGCCAGAGAGAATCAGATCCCAGCGGACGAAAATGTGGACGTCATCGTCGTCGCGTTCCGGATTCGCGAAAGGATGTCCCTCACGGGTCAGGCGCACGATCGCTCGTTCCATCGCTTCGGCGAACGCGTAGGCCGAATACCGGTGCTCCCAGTATTTCGTGTACATGTGGTCTTCGATGTGACAGACGAGTTTGTCCCCGACGCGAGTGATTGCGGCGTCGGGAAAATAGTCGTCCATCACTCGGATCAGCACATCTTCCGGCATTGTCGCCATGTCGAGTGCCGCAAGTTCGCTGAGTCGGATCGGATCTTGGTCCTCGCAGCGGAACTCATCCCATCCGTCGCCTATGTCGGTGATATCTTCATTTTCAATGTGGTCAGACATTAGCTCTCCCATTTCAGCAAGTGTCCAATTGTCGCGCTAGATGTTGACGATGTCCACTCACGTTCCGAAAAAAGGTCGAAATGTTATTCCAGCATTCACATACAAAATATGCGACTGGTCGGTCGTTTTGGCCATTCGGTCCGACACGCCGAGGTGGGAGCGAAACCACCTGTTTGGATGCGTCGGTCGATGTGACGTCGATGTGACCGAAGCAATTTCGATGATCCGAAAGGTGTCGTCGAAATGTCAAAACAAGGATGTTTCCCAATATTTCATCGTTGGTTCAGCTAGTAACAGTTCACTTATCTGAAACTTTGGCACCCTTTCTTAGGTTCGCATCTGGGTGTGAGATTCCCATGTTTGAGGCATCGTCTGCGCCCCCCGTTGCTAGAGGTTGCTCGTGATCTACGTGTATTTCATCGCCGACAAAGATTGGTGCACCTGAAATTGAGCATTCATTTTCTTGATCTCGAATAAGATTTGCTTTCTCCAATTCAGATAGTTTGAGACGACGCGGTTCAATTTTGTATTTTTGATGAAACGCCAACACAACGTTGCGAAATGCGTCAGCACCATCGCTTGTGTCCTTTGGGACTTCACGGAAGAAACGAAAGATGGATCTAATTTCGTCGTACATCTCCAGCCTGTTGAATTGCGTTATCTCGAGCGATAAAGGGTCGAGACACATCCACAAAACATAATAGTCTTGGTAGGCACGCCGTACATTCGATGACTTATCTGGGTGACAAAGCTCGTTTAGCCGGGCTTCTAAATATGCGTTCAGTTCCTTTTCGTCTTCAATATTGCGATTCAGGAGCACAAGTCTGAGTTTCTTGATATTACGGCGTGTCGCTTTCACCCCTTCTTGGAATTCTGCCTTACCTTTTTCACTTTCCGACGCACGAATCAAGGCGTTTGTAACATTGTTTTTCCCTTTAATTCTCGTGTTTAACCTCAAATCCTTCTGGTATAGATCAAGATCATTGAAGAAGTCAGTATTGTCGCTAACTTGTGCCGAAAGGTACGACATTATTGCTAGTGCTTCTTCGTTCTCCATTCGGTCACGAAAGTTTCGCTGAGTCGGCACCCGCACATAAAGCCATCCAAGGTTTTTTCGGCAAAGTTTGCGCAAAGCTGTGATAATTTCTTTATCGACCCATGAATTCCACATCTCGAATGAGTGTTCTTTTATTGGATAAGGCTTGTCGTTGAGCCGTATGAACAAGTCAACTGGGTCAAATGCTTCATTCAGACGCTCTTCGATTGTTACGACGAACAGCTGGAAATCCATTATGCGATCTTGGGCATCTGCAGGAAGTTCATGAAATGCAGCGCCTTTGAACTCAGTTAGAATTCGGGGGGACCTCAACTTGAATGCGTGATTTTTAGAACGAGTTGATTTACCCAGCTCGTTCGTGTATTCAGCTTGTATAAATCCCAGAATTGTTAACAATCGCTGCTGGCCATCAATTACTTCTGACACACCATTTGTGCGTTTGAAAACGAAGATCACGGGCAATGCTATTCCTAAAAGGATGCTCTCAATTATCGAACTCGCCTTGGGCAGGTTGATAACTTCTTGACGTTGATATGGCGGACGAACCAGGAATTTTCGTCTTGTCATTAACTTGTGGATGTCTTCGATTGAAAGACGGGTTGGATCCGGCTTATTCAATCGCAATGACTCCATTTCGCTAATTGTTTCGCCTGCCTCGCCACTGTTCATCAACTCTCGCATATTGTCTTTGGATTCTTCCGTTGCCGCACGATAGATGTGGAGTGAAATCCCACACTGTTGTTCGTAGAAATCAATTGTTGAGTTGTATCGTCGAATTACCGGCCCATAGAAATGGCGATCTGTTTCATCGAATGCCGCAAAATTGTCCGTGAAGAACACCTTTGCAGCGTTAAGAAAATCTTCAGTTGGTGGAGTCGATGGTAGCTCCTCCCCCTCATTTTCCACGACAAAAAGACCCCAAAGCAGGCATTCGTTCAAAGATCGGTTATGCGGTAAGCCAGAATCCCGAAGAAACTGCGTAAGTTGTGCGACGAACTCGACCTTTGCTAAAAAGGCAGGTGCCAATATGCTGCAATCGTCAATTGAATCTCCGAATTGATCATATAGGCGTTTTAAAACCTCCCCCTTTTTTCCTTGAGCAAAATAGGTGACAGGAACTCGATATTGCACGAGCATTCTACGGACGAACGAAAGAGCGTCGCCTAACTTCATTCGAGACGGTTCATCAAACGTAGCTCTAAAAAACAACCGTTCCACGTGCGATTCAAGTTCGCCGTGCTTCTCGAATTCTACTTTGAAAGACTTTGTGATTTCGTCGTCGATATAAGCAGCCGTCTCCACCTCTGCCTTTTTGAGAGGAGTAATCCCGGAGTTGTAACGACCAAAAATCTCTTTCTTCACCTTGTCCTGAAGTAAAGGGTCTAGCTTTGGCTCATTGACGATTTCAAACTCGATGATCCGCATCGTCGACGTCAAGAACACGTCAAGGACATCATCTGGCAATGTCTTGATTGACTTACGATCCAATCCTTTAAGCAGTCCGAGCCCTTTACGCTTCAACGACAACTCGCCGTCAAAAAATCTTGCAAGTGTCTCGAATCGCTGTCGCCCGTCAATCACTTCGATTGAGTCGCTGTTGTTGAAAAAAATCAGCGGCGGTATCTCCGTGCCAAGGATAATGCTTTCGATGAAATATGTTGCTTTTGTTTCATCCCAAACGTAGTTTCTCTGGTAGTAAGGCGAGAAGTCGATTTTGTTTCGCGACCGCACGCTAAAAAGACTCTCGATTGGCTTGGAATAAACTTCAATTTTTAGATGATTCTTGAAGATGTCTTGAAACTCTTCTTGCGACAAATAGAGGTCGGTCATCGGTCTGAATTCCGTATCATTTCGTTTTGCGATTTAGTGACATAGATTATACAGTTAGTTGTCGCGAGTGGCAGGACAGTAAGGCACCGTCGGAGCCTGATTTCGAGTTTCCTCGGGAATTGGTTCGGGGCGCCTACGGCTCCACTGGTGTCGTGACAACATTTTCCCGCCTACCGCGTAAAGCACTTACCAAATATGCAAATCCAGAGAGCGTTGTTCGAATCAATGCTACTTCGGTCCGACACGCCGATGGCGTCCGTCCGGGCGAGGTGATCGAATCAGGTTAGCGGGACGTATCTAATGCTCGGAGTTTTACTTGGGTTCACGCAATTGTAGGCCAGCCGATTGCTCGACAGCATGGCCTTTGGTTAGTTTCTTTAGTACAGGTATTGCCCCGTTACGCAGGTGCGTAGTTTTCTTGTCGACCTTGAATGCGAATTGAATGTGCTGGGTGGCGGACAGGGTATCGCCTGACGCTTCTGCCAAACGTGCAAGGTTGGTATGTACTATTGCCTTCGAGGCATTCGTCATTTGGTGTTGATGACTTACAAGCGCATTGAGCACATCCATGCCGCGCTTAATTCCGTCTAGGTCCAATGGGTCAGCATGCAACAAACGTTCGGCGAGGGCATCAGACAACGTCCACCACGAGTACTGCCGATTGGATTGTCGGAGCTCTCGGGCCTCCTCAGTGAATCCATTTAGACCTAGAAGGAAAGCAAATCCGTCGCGTTGCTCGACGCCAAGGCCTCCGTCGCCGCTACCCACAAACAATCTTCGGATACTTAAGAACGCCGTGCTGAGCGCCGCCACAATGGTCATTAAGATCGGCACGAGTATTTCAAGGAATCCGACCGAGCGACTCGGAGCGGTGTTCCTTACCTCGGTTCCAACGACACCCTTCCCACGGATATCGATAATTGGAACTTCGAGTGCATCACCGTCCGGTTCTACGAGCAACTGGAGCGAAAATTCTTCTTTGGGGTTCAAAAAGGGAATGGAAATCTCGAAATACGATTCGTCGAAATGGATTTTAGGCGAGGCGGCGGACAGCCCGCTGATTCGGGGCTCTTTGAGCTTCGCGTTTCTCATTTCGATGCGGCATTTCACCTCTTCAACTTCTTTGCCGCCTTTGTTCTCAACATGCAGCGCAATGATTCCTAGTTTCTGGGCCTCTCCAGGGAAGCTTTCGAGCGACGTTACGTTAAAGATCAGAATAGCGGTGTTGTCATTGATTTGGTCAATCATGAGTGAGCTGGAGACTCCGACGACCAAACTTACGACGCCAGAAAGCACCACCCAGACTAGCTTGGACGACGGTTTATCTTTCTCTGACATGACTTCCCTTGTTGAGGTACTCGCGTGTGCTGCTGGCCAAAGTCAGCAGTAACCGAGCCAGTAACTCTACGCGATCCACAATTCTATGTGCGGATATTTGTATCACCTAATGACGGCGAATGCGCCGCCAATCATGCAACCTCTCACTTGCTGCAACCTCCATCGTATCGGCAGTTTACCTCAAATCAACACCCGGCAAGTCGGGATATACGAATTGCGGATATCACTCAACGGCAGGTGGTCGCTATTCAACCGGTCCGCAGGGCAACGCACACCGTGCCCGCCACGATTCAGAACGTGCGTGTAGGCCATGGTCTTCCGGACGTCCTAGTGTCCAAACAACTCCTGGACGGATCGATTGGCCGACGCCGATGTAGGCGTGGCAAGTCAGGGACATCGCCACAACTCTGCCAAACCGACGCATTTCACGGAGCCCCGAAACTGCGTCAGTTTCATAGTTCGAGAGCAGACACGAACATCACAAAGTTTGCTTCGGTCCGACACGCCGAGGCGCCATTTAGGTTTTGGCCTACGATCCAATTTCATTCGTTTTCGCCCACAATTCATACTGACCTTTTTACGGGCAAAGCTAAAGCCCACGCCGGAATGGGCAAGCGGAAAATTGGTTGCCCCTGAAGGTCGCCCCCAATTTTCAACTTGCCAAGTTCGCAACGCTCCGGCTATGACGGCTTTGGATCTCTTGCCGTAAGGTCTCAGATCATTGTGGCCTTCGAAACAAAGAAAGGACATCGTTATGACCAAATCATCAACGAAGCCAACTCTTCACGCCTACCAAGTTCGTGAAAGCAACAATGGCAAGAGCTATTGGACTCGCATTGGGGCCGCATGGTCCAACAAAGACGGCGGATTTTCCATCCAGCTTGATTCCATCCCGCTCGACGGCCGCATCGTTTGCCGCCCGCCGAAAGACGGCGAAAGCGACGACGCCGGCATTAGGATTCACGTCCAGTCGAGTATTCGATGGTTTTCATGGCGTTGCACGCGCTGTAATTGAGGAATCTGAATGTTCATGATTATCGCCTCGTTGAATGGGCCTGGCCAAACAAGAGATTTAATTCGTTTTGTTTATTGGCGAGTGTTCCAGGCCACGTCCGTCAGTCCATTGGAGTAACACTCAGGAGCAAAAATCGGACGACGTCGATTGAAAGGCTGTTGCCAGCGAGGCTCCAGCATTGAGATCGACTTATTGTCGGCGGGAATCGGAACGAATCCGGAAAACCCAACCAGCGAATGATTTCGCGGGGAGTGAAATAACGTTCCCCCTTGGCGTCTCGCAAATACGAGCCGCTGCGAATGTGGGATCGTCCATAGGCCGATGTGAAACAGGAGGTTACTGACGCGGGATCAGCGAGAGACACGATGTTGCTGGCAAAGCGGTAGTCATGCAAGATCTGATCAGGAACCCGCAGCGAATCGTCATCAGCCGCACTCGGCTCCAGGATATCAACAATGCCTCGACGCCATGGACCACGGTATTCGGTTGGGACATCAACCGCGAGTAACGGGTCTTGAGAAGCGATCAAGTAAAAACGCTTGCGGCGATTGGCAATCCCAAGCTGCGTCGGGCAAACGACAGACTCTGTCCAGCGGTAACCATTGGCACTTAAGGTGTCCCGCAGCAGCGTTGCCGCGCGGGAATCCTGAAAAGGCGGGACGTTTTCCATCGCCAGATGGCGCGGCCGCACAATCGCCAAGCATTCGAGCAAGTGCAAGAACGCGCGACATCTGGGATCTTCGATATCACGTCGCCGCCCTCGCACGGTGAATGGTTGGCAGGGTAGCGACATCCACCACAGGTCCGCGGCGTACCGCTCGAGAGTCTTCGTGGAAATCGATTCCAGCGATAGAGCGCTCCAGGGATGATCAAAATTGTGCTGGTAGGTCTCGCCGCACAGACGATTGATGTCGATCGCCTGAACGACTTGAATGGAATCCGGAGCTGCCGCCGCAAATCCACCGATCCCGCAAAATAATTCCAAGGCTTTGATCAAACTGTCGCCTCAAATTTGAGTGGCTTCCGCCGAAGTCGCCCCCCGCCCTCTCTTTCCCTTTCAAAGCCGCGGTGGCGAAGGGAGAATCGTAAAGGCTTTTTTTGGGACTTTGATTTTGACGCTTCGGGGCAACACTAAGTGATTCTGTAAACAAGTGTATAAAAGGCCACAATTACCGCTACCAATGACGTGAAACCCCAAATCAATGACGAAATTGCTGCGAGAACAATTCGCTTCTCAAAAAAAAAGTACAAGATTTGAAGTGGGAGAAAAACTACTGCTAAACATGCGAAAAGCAAAAGC
>JBEBGH010000161.1:0-11574 GCA_040081565.1 Pirellulaceae bacterium | reverse complement strand
AAAATCCGAGTTCTACACACGATGCGTTGGGTGTTTTGCGAGACGGGCAATGGCGCTGGGTGGAAGGTCGGCTCGGGGCGATCGAGCGGGACCAAGTTGAATTTGCCGTGGAAGACAAATCGGCCTTTGTGAAACGCGATCGGTTTGAAGGCGTAATGTTTACCGCGTCCGATGCGATATCGCCATCCAGCCGTGTTGCCAGTGTATTGCTGAACGATGGAAGTCGTTTCAATGCGGCCAAATTGCGCACGCAAGGCGGAGGGGTGGCTGTTGAAAATTTGCATGGCGCTCAAATCGAGTTTAAACGGGAGGTCGTCAACGAGATCGACTTCAGCAATGACCGATGGGTTTGGCTAAGTGATCTGAAGCCGACGACATTGGATTGGCAGCCGTTGTTTGCCTCGGAAAACATCGCAGAGAAACTTCGCGCATTGAGCATGCCGCGCTTCAATCAGTCGTTCAACGGTCAGCCGCTGCAATTGAACTTTCCCAATGCGACAGAATTAACTGAAAGCCTGGAAACGAAAACCTTTGCCCACGGGATTGCGATGCGCGGAGGCTCGCGAGTCGCATTTTCGCTGGCCAAGCAGTACCGCCGCCTTCAGGCCGCCATGGGCTTCGAGCCGTTGTTGATGGTCGGAAATGTGCGCGTCAAGATTTTTGGAGACGGGCGAAGCCTGCTCGACCAAGTCTTGACGGCAAAGTCCGACGCCGCGCCGGTTGAAATCGATCTCGAAATTGACGGTGTGGAGCGTTTGTTGATTGAAGTCGATTATCACGATGGGCGTGCCACTGGCGACTTAATTCATTTGTGTGATCCCAAGGTCTCGAAGTGATCGATCTACCGACCAGACAACTGATGTGGGCTTTTTGTTGCGTGCTGCTGGCAATGGGGCAGGCCTACGGACAGAGTCAAGGAATTCCGGATTCAGTTTTGCAGATTGAAACGGAACGGATCGAGACGATCGCTCGCGCGGCGAAGTCGACGATTTGCGTTTTTGATCGCCTAGGGCAGGGGGGCGGCTCCGCAGTCGTTGTCTCGGCCGACGGATACGCGCTTACGAATTTTCATGTCGTCGAGCCTTGCGGTCCGTTTATGAAATGCGGCTTGAACGATGGCCGTTTATACGACGCCGTTTTGGTCGGTGTGGATCCAACCGGTGACGTCGCGCTGATCAAGTTGCTCGGCCGAGATGACTTTGTTCCGGCGAGTTGGGGAAACAGCGATCAGTTGCGAGTTGGCGAAAATTGTTTCGCGGCAGGAAATCCGTTTTTATTGGCCCATGATTATCAGCCGACTATTACCTGGGGCATCGTTTGTGGTACCAATCGGTACCAATACCCGGAAGGTGGCATTTTGGAGTACGCCGATTGCATTCAAACGGATGCCGCCATCAACCCGGGAAATTCCGGCGGGCCTTTGTTCAACGCGCGCGGCGAACTCGTTGGAATCAACGGACGCGGTTCCTTTGAAAAACGGGGACGAGTCAACGTGGGAGTTGGTTACGCGATTTCGATTAATCAGATCAAACATTTTTACAGCTTGTTGAAAGCCGGACGAATTGTGGATCATGCTTCGTTGGGGGCGACGTTTTCAAGTAATGACGCTGGCGAAGTTCGCGTTTCCAATTTACTTGACCAGTCCGATGCGGCCCGACAAGGACTGCGCTTTGACGATCGACTATTGTTGTTCGCCGGCCGCGAGATTAATTCAGTCAATCAATTCAAGAACATTTTGGGAACCTTCCCGAGAGATTGGGTTGCGGGTTTAACGGTCGAGCGGGAGGGCCAAACGGTTCCGCTGAATGCGCGGCTGACGGGAGTTAACGATCCCTTTCGCCTCGACGAGTTGGTCAATGGAGTTTTGCCTGAAGGCGAACCGAAGGAGCAAGACGACGCGGAAAGAGAAGCCGACCCAGCGGAGAAAATAAAGGAGGATCAAGACGCAGATCTTCCAGCGGAACTTAAGAACCTTTATGAAGCCCGTCGTGGTTTCGCGAATTTCTACTTTAATCGTTTGGAAACCCAACGCGTGTGGGGCAGGTTTTTTCAGGTCGACAAATCGGAGCGATTTGCGACGAAGTGGACGGTGTCCGGTTCGGTAGCAAACGACAAACTTCAAGCGGTCCTGGATGAGCAGAAATCGGGTTGGCGCCTAGGACAGAGCATCGAGGTGCTTGATGGACTGAAAGCCACCGGTGAACTGCCGGGGAATCGCGAAAGTCGAGCGTTGAGTGCATTGCATTTGCTGCGTCGCCTGGTCGTGAAAACGCCGACTTCTTTCGGAGATTTTTCGAGTGTCGGTCAATTGCCGTTGACTGCAGCTGGCCAGCTCCATGACGTGTTGCTGGGAGTACATGACTCGGTGGAATGCCGATTCTTCTTTAATCCGGAATCCGGACGCTTGGCGATGTGGGAGGTAGATGACGGCGCAGGCGCAGTTGTTTGTCGCGCCTTGCTCGAAGGGGCGGAGCGACCGGAACACTGGCCTTTTGCTGAGCGTGTTCGCTTCGAATTTCCAGATGCCCAACCGATTATCGTTGAGGGTCTGAAATTGGAGTTGGCGCCTCTCCTGACAGAGAAGGAAGTTAAATGAACGCATTGAGATTGTCTTGGTCCAGGCAATTCATACTGGCTGCCTGTATTTTCTGCACCAACTGGCTCGCAACATTCGTTCACGCACAAGTTGGCCTTCCTCCATCACTTGTTGCAAATGTGCAGAAGCGTTTGGTGAAGATCAATGGCAGTGGCGGGATGCAGGGTCTGGAATCGTACCAAACCGGCATTTTGATTTCGGCTGACGGGCATGTCCTGACGGTTTGGAGTTATGTACTCGATAGCGATCGCATCAAGGCCACGCTTCATGATGGTCGCCGGTATACGGCCAAGATCCTGAACTATGATCCGCGATCTGAAATCGCCGTGCTAAAGATTGACGAAAAGGATTTGCCGTTTTTTGATTTGAATAAGAGCAGAGTCCCCGATGCCGGAGCGATGATCGTGGTTGGGTCTAACTTGTTTGGCGTTGCTACTGGCGATGAACCTGTGTCCGTGATGCGGGGAGTGGTGCAGGCGACAACGCCGCTTCGGGCTCGTCGCGGTCAATTTGAGGTGCCTTACCAAGACGAGGTTTTGATCGTTGACGCCATCACGAATAATCCAGGTGCAGCGGGTGGCGCTGTGACTGACTTGGAAGGGAATTTAATTGGAATGATTGGCAAAGAAGCCGAATGTCGGCTCACGGATACTTGGTTAAATTACGCCTTTTTGACGAGTAAGCTTGCTCCGGAGATCCGGGCATTGATCGATGGCAAATCTCGTCCCATCGCGAAAGGCAGACGTCCGGACGAGCCGATGTCGCTCAGCCTTTTGGGAATTCAATTGGTCACAAACGTAGTGCATCGCACGCCACCCTTCGTCGATCGTGTTGTTGCCGAGCAGCCTGCCGAAGCGGCTGGATTACGGGCTGACGACCTGATTGTGGAATTGAATGGGGAAATAGTCCCGACCATTGATGAGTTGGTCGCCAAGCTTTCATTGATCAGTCGAGATAGCCCGGTTCGTTTAACGATACAGCGCAATGGCGAGTTCAAATCTCTACAGATCCGAGTGCGTTGAACTCGGAGCGAATGACGGTAATGAATAAAGCAATGCCCCAAATGAAACCACTTGCGAGACAGAGTTTACTAACGGCGGTCCGCCAGACTCGAATGCACTGCGTCGGTTTGTTTTATTTGGTTTTCAGCTTGGCAACAGTAACTGTTTGCGGACAGACATTGCCAGATTCAACCGCTTCGTTTGAGGCCGCGATCAAATCCGCTGTGGCCACTGCCGCGCCGAGTTTGGTGCAATTGGAGGTGGTCGCTGCAGATAACACGGCCGCCAAAGCCGACCTAGCGAGCGGACCACGTACCGCGGTGATTGTCGCGCCCGAGGGTTTGGCTGTCACAGCATCAGTCAATATTCCGGAAAATTACACTTCCATCGCGGTTCGACTCGGCGACGGCAGTCTGGTGCCGGCAACTCTGATTGGACATGACGAGAGTTGCCGATTGGCTCTGCTCGAATTCACCGCCAGCAATTTGCCAATTGCCATCGCAGTTCCCAAGTCAGAAATTAAGGTCGGTCAGACGGCGATTGCCATTGGAAAATCCTTCAGCCACGACAAGCCGACAGTTTCCGTCGGAATCGTCAGCGCATTGAATCGGTTCTGGGGTAGAGCAATTCAGTCGGACGCAAAAATTTCGCCGCGGAATTACGGTGGCGCCCTGATCGACTTGGATGGCCGAGTATTTGGCGTTCTTTTGCCGCTCGGAGAACAAAGCGAAGTTGACACCGACAGCGGAACTGAATGGTACGATTCTGGAATCGGTTTTGCTATTCCGATGGCCGACGTCATGGATCGTTTAGACAAGTGGCGCAATGAGCGAAATTTGAAAGCGGGCAAGGTTGGCTTGAGCTTTCGCAAATCCACATCGATCCCTGCTCAAGCGGTTGTTGAAGGCTCCTCGCCTGGCTCTCCCGCCGCAACTGCAGGAATCAAATCAGGTGAAAGGGTCACCGGTGTTGATGGCCAATCGATCAAGTCGTTGAACGATTTCAAGTTTGCGATGGGGAGCCGATACGCTGGTGATCGCGTGAAGTTCACTTTGGAAGACGACAAGAAGAATTCGAGATCACTGGAGATTGAACTTGTCGGAGAACTCCCCAAGTATCTGCCAGCGGGGTTGGGGATTATTCCCTCGCGGGGCGACGGGAAAGGACTCGTCATCGATTTCGTAATGCCAGGATCGCCTGCGGAATCTGTAGGACTTCAAGCAGGAGACACCTTGGTTAGCTTCAACAATGAGCCGGTCGAATCCTGGGATCAATTGCGCGTTGCCATCAGGAGTCTGTTGCCGGACACCGAAGTCACCGTTGGATGGCGAACAGCGTCTGGAGAGGGGCGGAAGCGAGAGGTAAAGCTCGCGCGCCAATCGGCGAGCTTCGTTGATTTGCCGTTGAGGGACACAACGTCGTCACCGACGATTGCCGTCGAGCAAATGCCTGAATTTGCGAACCGCTATTGGTTGGTGCAAAACGGTAATGCCGACACGCCACGACCGCTGTTGGTTTGGTTGTTGCCGCCGGGAGCATCGACCGAAGAACAAATTGCCGCGCAGTGGAAAGAGCTAGAACAGCATTCGGCAATTGTGATTGCGGTGGAATCGGCAAAAAAAGATCGATGGTTACCGGACGACGTCGAAGCGGTGTTGCGTGCACTCGGGGAGGTGACTCGTAAATTGCGGATAGATTCCAACCGGGTAGCCATTGGAGGTGCCGATTCCAGTGGCGAGGTCGCGTCGTTGATGGCGGCCGCAAACCGCGACCGGTTTCAGGGGCTGATTCTGGTAAATTCTCCGCTGTCTGACCGGCTCAGAGATTTCGTTTCGGCGCCTGAAATTCCGTTGGCAGTCCTGTTTGCAAGTAGCGCGAATTTTTCTGGCCGCGATGAGGTGTCGATTAACCAGAAAAATTTGTTTGACGCTGGAATCTCAGTTGGGTCGGTTGATTTGCTAAACAACGATGCTAGAACAATCGAAGCGAAAATTCTTCGCTGGTTGGAATCCATTGATCGATTGTAGCCAAGGTCTTCCTAACTCGTGGTTGTCTACCCAAAGTTCAATCATTGTGGCGGCGTTCGGTCGCTCGGTTTTGTCAACGCACTGATCAGTCGCCGTCCGACCGTTTGCAATATGAATGCAGCTACGGCGAGTGCCAACGCAAAGAAGAGTGCCCGTGGTCGGGATGAAAAAACGACAATCAGAACGATGATTCCGGCGACGAATAACCCCGAGACGGACGCGTTCCTACCCGAGAGTTGCGGCAAGGCGAGCCAGATGGCCATGATCACCAGTCCAGCACGAAGACAAATTGACGGGAACGAAGAGTCCGCTTGCGTCATTGACCCGATCGCGCCGAACACAACAAGTGCTAGTCCGCACAAGCCAAACAAATTACGCTGCAGGAGGGACATCAGTTGACCGGTGCGTCGAGCAGTTCATGGCGCAACTGATTCAGCAGCGTAACGGCACCGGCAATCTCCTTTTTTTGCCGTTCCGGCTCCTGGGGAATCTCCCGTTCAATGGTCAGCGGTCCGCAATAACCAATTTTCTTCAGAGTCATCAAGTATTTTTTGATGTCGACCTCGCCTTCACCCAAAGGCATTTCCTTACCCCATTCCTTACCAGGGTTCTTCGCCCACTTGGCATCCTTGCAATGCACACTATGAACTCGTTTGCCCAACCGTTCCAACGCCTCAATGGGCTCGCCCGTTCCATATAAAATCATGTTGGCCGGATCGAAATTCACAAACAAGTTTGGACGCTGGACGTCATCAATGAATTGCATCAGCGCATCGGCTGTTTCCTGGCCGGTTTCCAAATGCAGCTTTTGTCCCAGTTGTGCGACGTAATCACACAGTTCTTGTGTCACGGCCACGACCTCGCGATAGTCCGCCGAGTTGCGGTCATGCGGAACGAAGCCGAGGTGTAAGGCAACCACATGGCAATGGAGTTGCTTGGCGAACGTCGCAATTTCCTTCATCTCGGCCAATCGAGCCGCCCGTGTCGCCTTGGGAACCAAGCCGACGGTTCGCTCGACGGTTGGAATATCCGCGTAGCTTTCTCCATCGAAGCCGCCGAAAACAGCGGTCAACGTGATGTGATAGTTCTTGATCTCCGCCAGGAATTGTTCGGCGTGTTTGGGCGTGCGGCTGGGACCGTGCGGCGCGTGCAGCTGAACAGTTGAAATACCCAATTCATGGGCGACAGGCAAGTGAATCCCCAATCCTGCGTCGACACTTGCGAAAACGCCAATCGGCCACTTTTCCACGGCACGTTCTCCAATAGGCAAAATAGGTTTAGAGGGCAACGCATTGACATGGACGCAATGCGCAGGGCGTCTGACTTTCCAATTGAACACCCCAGTAACATGGTGACTGGCGAGCTGGAAAGCGTCAATCCGGCGACACTCGCTTTTGAATCAAAGTTTTTGACAAACAAAAAAACCACCAAGAGCTGTGGCCCTTGGTGGTTCGTACTTGATTGGAAATCCGCCCACCCGTATTAATTGGCGGGCGATTGTTGTCCCGGGCTAGTTGCCGCCGCCCACTGGACCAACCTGACGTCGTTCTTCTTCTTCTTGAATGATGATTCGTGGTGTTACCATCATCATCAAGTTTGCAGTTTCACGACCGATACCAACGTTTTTGAACAAACGGTTGACATAGGGCAGGTTGCTCAAGAATGGCACGCCTTTTTCGAGTCGGGCCTCTCGCAATTCCTTTACACCGCCAATCAACACAGTTCCGCCGTCAGGAATGCTGACCACGGTGTTGACGGTGGTGACCGAGACAACCGGTTGTTGAACCGTAACACCTTGAGTGACGGTTTCAACGTCCGGTCCCTTAGTCTTGTTCGGGTTATTTGGGTTTGCCTGATTCAACAGATCCTGAAGGAAGCTCGCGCTGGTTTGGCGGGTTGTTTTTGAACCGTCAAACGTAAACGTCTTCACATCAGTAATCTTGGTGAAGTAAGGATTCAAGGCCAACGAAATGAACCGTCGATCGTCACTGGCAGTAGCACGGACGTTGAGCGTCGTTCCGTCAGGAATCAAGCTCACGACCGGTTGTTGAGCGACTGCAAAATCGCCGACAATCGGAATCACCGATGTCACAAACGGACGAGCGGAAAAGTCCGAAACGCTGGCGCTTTGACCGTTAAACATGGTCACGGTTGGAGCCGTTGACAAGTTGGTACGTGTGTCACCTTTGGACGCGGTGATCAAGAAGAACACCTCAATGTCGCTCAAGATCGCAAATCCAAAGTTGGCCGCAGTACCGGCATCGAAACCACCGAAGGTCGGCAAAACGCCGCCCAAAGAACCTTGACTGAATCCAACGTCCAAGTCCGCGGTCGGAACGAAACGGTCAACTGCCGCATCGCGTCCGACAATCACGCTGGGGTTGAACTTGTCGGTGTTATTAACCTGAGCAGCCGTCAAGCCACTGTTGTCGTTGATCTTGAAGTCGAAGTCGATACCCACGCGCTCGAAGAAGTTGTCACGCAATGTGATGAAGCGGACTTCGACCACAATTTGCACGTCATTCAACTTGCGCAATTGAGTGAGCAAGTCCTGAATTTCGTCGTGGACTTCCTGAGTTTGGGATACGATCAAGCTCAAATTTGGCACATAAGGCTGAATGGTTCCTTCACCTTGGGTTGTCTGCCATTCGTCCGGTGCAATGGTCTGAGTGATCAGCTGCATCAGCGGTTGGAAGTCGCCAATCGTGATCCCACCCATTTGCGGAGCACCCATGGTGGTGTAGATCGGTACACCGCGTTGTGCTCCACCTGAATTCGGATCGTTAAACGCGCCCATCATGGCGGCATTTGACATTCCGTTTGGACCGGAAAATCCAGGCAACTGCTGGGCCAATGCGGCTTGTGCCGCGCTCATCCCATTTTGAGGTGCCCCGACATTCGCCAAAGTCGCGTTTTGAGTGTTCATCTGCGGTATTGGCGTGATGAAGTTCATTTGCGACGGTGCCGTGGAATTCGGAGCCGTCACTGGAGTGACCAAGTCACCGATGTAATACGTTTTGGGAAAAACCCGTTTGTATTGCGCATCGTTGCTGGTCACCTTGATCACTTCGTCTTCAACCACAAACGTCAAGCCCGCGTTTCCGAGGAGTACCTTCAAGGCACTCTCCATGGAAATCGGCTGAGAAATTTGAGCGTTGACTTGCGCTGTACTGGGCTCGATTCCTTCAGCGGTCATTGCCAAAGTATCGAACACAATGTTTTCACCGGACTGAGTGGCAATTTGGCTAACCGCATCGCGGAGTGAGCCGATGAAGTCGCCTTGAATCTTTTGATTCTTCAACTTGTTCCAAATCCGACGATCGGATTCTGAATTGAAACGGCGTGCTTCGGCTTGTTCGCGTCGAGCAGTTGAGTTTCGAATCCAGGCTTCCGCGTCACCGAACTCGTATTCCGATGCGGATGGGATGCCTGCTTCTTCAGCCTTTTTGAGTGAATTCCAAATGAGCTGCGACCCATTTTCTTTCATTTCCTCCATCGCCATTCGGTTAGATTTTAACTGGATGGTGGCCTGCAATGCCGAGGCAACATCGGACTCAGGAGCGAGTTCCTTGATCTGCATCGCAATATCCTGGGCTTCGGAATATTTTCCTTGCTCCAGGTACTTGTTGGCTGTTTCGGCCAGTTCTTGAATCTGCAATTCCGCTTCGTAGCGGCGTTGGCGAGTCAAGTCGACGTCTTCCAGGCGATCCGAGTTTTGCTCGTCGATCTGGATTTGGGACAGGTTGGCCTGGATGAAGCGTTGCATTTCCGTGATGTCACGATCAACAATCGTGAGCAGCGGAGCCATCGAGGCCTGGCTCAATTCACTGCTGGTGATCGAGGTTCGCAGGGCGACCATCTTGTCGAGGGCCTTGCGTGGATCGGATTTCATCAGTCGGTCGGCATCGGCCCGGCCGCGGAAAGTGTCCTGTTGCAATTTGCGGAACAGAAGTTGTTCTTCATCCTTGATGTTACTCAAGTCAATTTCTTCAGAGCCAGCCTGTGGTTTTGCAGGTGATGCATCAGCGTTATCGGTGGAGGTCGTTGCAGCGACTCCCGAACCGACTTGCTGGTGACTGGCCTTCATGTTTTGCGTTTTGTCTTGTGACGAATCGTAATTTGCCGAGACGACCTGGTCGTCTTTAGGAATTTGCGAGTCGGCAGACACCGTTTTAATGTCACCCTTCGGTGCCATCGCGGTTTGTTTCATGGCGCGGTCGATGACCATTTCCAATTGCCATGGTCGAACGGCGTTTGCCGCAAAGTCAGTTTCTGGCAAGTTGTAACTGCGAGCCTCAGTGACCAAGCGTTTGGCTTCCGTCCAGTTCTTCTGGTCGACTGCCAATTGAGCTTGAGCCATCAAGCTGGTGACTGCAGCAAGTTCTCGCGAAGGAGCCTTCTTGATCGCTGCTAATTTGATTTGATCACGCAGGGTCGACGGCGAGACTTTCATCTTCGCGAAATCCACCGGGAATTTTTCTGCCTGATTGATCAGGAATTCTGCAGTAGTAACATCGCCATAACTCAGTAATCGCTGGCCTTGGTCGAGCAAGAATGTAGCGGCGCGGCTGTTGTACAATTCCGCGTCACCCTTTCTGGCCATTTCAGCCAACTCGTTTTGAGTTGCGATCATTGCCTGGATTTGATCGGGCGAATCGCCCAATGTGTTGAAGTCGATTTTGGACTGTTTGGCTTGCAGCATTTTGCTTTGGGCCATTGCTACGTCACCGCGAGCCAAGGCCTGTCGGGCCTCGAGCAGCAGTTGTTTTCCGCCATCCGTGCCGGGCATGGTTAATGCGGCGGGCGCAGCTGGAGTTGATGCTGGGGATAGCGTCGCCGCATTGCCGCGCATCGTGTTTACTTCGTCGCGCATCTTTTGAATGCGCGCCTGGACTTCCGGATTGGAAGCTCCCGCAGTCTTGGTCAGGGCTTCCGCCACCCGCAGGTAGCTATCCGCCGCATCCCATTTCTGTTGTTGCATCGCTGTTTGAGCATCACGCAACCAACTTTCTAATTTGTCGACGGCAGACGTTGTCTGCTGACCGGACCCAGCCGCTGGTGGCGACTGACCCAACGCCGGAAATGCACAATTGCCAACAATAGCAACTGCAAACATTCCTGCGGACCAGAATCGGAGTCTAAATAACTCGGAGATTCTCACGCAATTCTCCTTTATCGTGACGCTTAAAACCAATCAAGTTGATCGCTGCCTACCAACACAAGATCTGCATTGCAAACCAAACAGCCACGTTTGCCCGCGAAATTTCTTCCGCAGGTCGTCGAGGTCATCGCGCATACCCAGCGCAATGATGCCTCGGCGAGTCCATAGTCAGCGCACGGCATTTTTTTGGAACGGTGTAAATAGCGGGGGAAAAATAGCGCGTCAATGTCAGTCTTGGATTTTTTTAAAAGATTTTTGTCTGAATGCATTGACAGCTATCACTGCTGTGAAATCAAGCGGATTGCACTGATTGCGCCGACAAGAATCTTGAATAAAAACAAGCAGGAGCGATGCCCATTCAAATTTGCACAACAATAATCTCCTGGACGGCGAGGCGAACGGCATCCGGCACACCTTATCTAAAACAATTCGTCGCGCATTGATGCTGGCATTTCTGGGGCGAGTCCATTCCATCCGGCCGACTTTCAACCGGCAAATGCCTGAAAATACGAGTTTCGCACCAATTTTTTGGCGGATTATTCGGGTTTTTGCCGCCATATTTTTCTTAATTATACTGACAGCCGGAACCGAAAAAATTAGTGAACTCCATCACTCCGTTTTTCTTGTACTTTGACCGATGACCCAAGTATCGCTTGACCAACGCGACGAGTTCGACAACGTCGATCTCCCTGAGACTTATGAACACATCCGTGAGGATCGTGTTCTGTTTTGCTTGCATTGCAATCGGCTGGAAAACCACACGGTTCCAAACCGTTACAAGTGGTATTA
>JBEBGH010000160.1:0-11580 GCA_040081565.1 Pirellulaceae bacterium | reverse complement strand
TCTTTCTCTCTTCCGTTTTCGCAAACGACGATAGGATCGGCTAAACTGGTATGTCGCCGACAGTCGCCCGGCGTCTGCCCCCGCTTCATTCTAGTCGCGTGGGGGAAAGAAAGGCAAAACCAATTTTTTCAGTTTGCCTTCACGGTTGGAGACTTATGACCTTCCCCACGATGAAACGGAAAACCTTGATGTCGCGGATTTTCATATTGTTAGCCTCGCTGTGTGTCGCTGGTTGTGTGGGCTCGAGTTCCAACGAAGTCATCGTGTATGTGGCCCTGGATCGGGAATTCTCCGAGCCCATCTTACAACGCTTCGAACGCGAGACCGGGATTCGAGTGCGGGCCAAATACGATGTCGAAAGCAACAAGACCGTGGGGCTTGCCAATGAACTCATGGAGTCGGCGGGACGTGGGAAGGCCGATGTGTTTTGGAACAACGAGATTTTGCACACGCTGCGATTGGAGCAAAAGGATCGACTGGCTGAGTATCGCAGTCCTCGGGCGGTCGAATATCCCGAGCAATTTCGTTCGCCCAATCACAAGTGGTACGGGTTTGCAGCGCGGGCCCGCGTGTTGATTGTCAACACGAACCTGTTGCCGGAACCAGAGCAGCGGCCGCGTTCGTTGGCGGAGCTGGCCGATCCGCGTTGGCAAGGAAAATGTGGCATGGCCAAGCCCCTGTTTGGGACGACCGCAACCCAAGCCGCTGTGGCCTTTGCCGAACGTTCGGAAGAGGCCGCCGACTTTTTCCAAAAGGTTGCCGCCAACTGTCAGATTGAGGGAGGCAACAAACAGGTTGCGAAAAATGTTGCCGCTGGTCGTTATGCCTGGGGTGTCACGGATACCGACGATGCAATCATCGAGATAGAGAATGGCCAACCTGTCGCAATTGTGTTCCCCGACCAAAGCTCGGAGTCGCCCGGAACGCTTTTGATTCCGAATACCCTGGCAATCCTAAACGATGCTCCGAATCCGGAAGCCGCACGCCGCTTGGTCGACTTCTTATTGTCCGCCGAGGTGGAAAAATTGCTTTGCCAAGGCCCAAGCGCCCAATTGCCGCTCAACACTGCCAATGAAGCCACCCTTTCTCGCGTGGCGATTCCCGAATTGAAAGTTCGCGGGGTGAACTTCGATGCGGCCGCCGCGGGATGGCAAACAGCCAGCCAGAAACTGTTAGAAATTTTCCAATAAACGACTTGTGCCAAACCTGCCGGTTCTGCAAGCACAGTTGGTAAGCCTTTCGGGCTGTATCGAAAATACCTCTTTGATTCCGAGAAAAATGTGAAACGTTCGTTGTTGATCCTCCAAAACGGTTGAATTGGCGAGCTTTGCCGAGGCCCTGAACGACCCGATCTTTTCCCCCAATCGTTTCAGTCTATCGATGCCAAGTGAAAATGTAGTGGTCAGCGAAACCGTAGGTGTTTCAGGGGTTGAAGTCGTAACTCCTTGCTTGCCGGTCGAAAGAACGGAATGACGTTTGTCAGATTGAACAACGCTTTTACATTTTTCGCTGATAGGTAGAACAATGAAGACCACATTTCGATTCGCCTTATGCGTCTTGTTTGGTGCGGTGGTAGCCACACAAAACGTTGACGCCCAACAGGGAAATCAAACCCCTGCCATGATGAGAACTTCTTCCTCGATCAACTCCACAATTGCCAGCCCAGCTCGCGTGCCGTACGAGGCAGGCGGGACTTACACAGCGGGTGGCTGTGATGGTGGGTGCGATGGCCGTGGTAACGGTGCTGGTTGCGATGGTTCCGGCAACTGTGGTTGCGGAAACGGTGCGTCGCGCGGATGGCTCGGGGGCCGATCCGGTGGTTGCGCGAGCATTCGATTGGGCCTTGGCCGCGGCTGCGGTACAGGCGCCGGTGGATGTGATGGTGGTGCCGGTGGCTGCGACGGTGGCGCTGGTGGTTGCGGTGTTGGTGGCTGCAATGGTGGCTGCGACGGCAACGGTTCAGGCCTGGCCAGTGGCTGCTCAGGCTTTGGTCTTGGTCGCGGATTTCTAAGTCGCTTTGGTGGCGCCGGAGGCTGCGGCGGAGCGGGCGGTTGCGACGGCGCTAGCGGTTGCGGCGGTGGCTGTGACGGCGGTGCCGGTGGTTGTGGCGCTGGTGGCTGCGACGGCGGAGCCGGTGGCTGTGATGGCCGCGGTGGCCGAAACGGAAGCCGTTTGGGCGGTATCGGTGGCTTCTGGGGCAGCGGTGATTGTGCCTGTGGCGTTTACCACACTTTCTTCGGTGGCATGAGCGCACCTCACAATATGAACTTGACTGGTGGGCTTGACCTCGACCTCGCAAATGGCTGGTTGGTTGGGCATGGCTATGGTCGCCAACTTTCATCTTGCTGGCGCGGCGAATTTGAAACTTCCTATCGCAACAACAGCACAGCAGACTTTGAGCGAGGAGACGTTAGTGTTTCGGGCGACACCGCTGGCCGCTTGCGACTTCGCTCGGGCATGTTGAATGTGATCCGCGACCTGAATTTCGGTGGCGGCAATTGCAATCCATGGCGTCCTTATGCAGGTGTTGGTGGTGGCGTGGCCTTCATCGACCTGGAAGCTGCTGACCCAGTCGTCGGTTCGTTGGACGCTCGAACTTCGACTTTCGCCTATCAATTGATGTTCGGTGCAGCCAAGCAAGTTCGCAGCTGCGTCGACGTCTACGGTGAATATCGTTTCTACGGCACCAACACTTTCTGCGTCGATACCTTGAACCCGAACCAGGTTGCCGGAACGACGGAAGCCAATATTGGTCAACACAATTTCTTGTTCGGCTTGCGAGTTTGGACTCGATAATTAACTCAAACCGACGTACTTCGTACGGTTTGCTATGATCTGACAATCGGAAGCGGCCTTGGATTTTTCCAAGGCCGTTTTTTCGTGCGCCGCCGCGAATGGATGGCAGAAAAACGCCAGCACTTTACGGAATCGCGTGGAACTGACAGAGGGGGACCGGCAAAATACCGAAAAAGTTTCCGAGGTTGGAGGTGCCGCAAGCAAAAAAGGCCCTTGACCGGCGGGCGAAGTTCTGGAACAAGACCGCGCTATTTTTCAAATCCGCTCGAGTCGGCTCTTTCTCAAGGAACCTCATGATTCGCCCTCGCAAAAACCATTCTCTTTCCTATTCCCGCCTGGAAAATCGACAGTTGTTGGCCGTTGATTTTGCGATCAACTCTTTAAACGTTTCGACGCTGGTCATTTCCAATGAACTGGGCGGGGAAAACTCCGCAGATGAAATCGTCGTCAAAGATGTTGGCACTCATTACGCAATGACCATTACCTCCGGCGATACATTCTCCGGAAGCGAAATCGACGACATGTTGTACACAGACCCCGTGAAAGACACGCTCTATGTCAGCAAACAACTCTTTGCGGAAGGAATCGTTCATGGCCTCGCCTTTGACTTGCGAGATACACTGAAAACCGACATTCACTTTTTGGAAGCCGTCGATTTCAGGTTGATCAAGTCGCCACTCAATTTTTTTACGGAAGGCAATATCACTCAATCTGGACCGTTGGCAGCCAATGATTTGAAGTTGATCGCCGAAAACGTCTTTCTAGAAGATTCTGGCAACCAATTTGGAACCATCGAGCGAACGGTCGATTCTTCGATTGTGACGTATGTCTTCGCGATCGCTCAAAGCGGCACAATGAATGTCCAGGGAGCACAGGCGGAGACTCTGATTCATTTGAGTGCCGACAAAATCCAACTCAATGGTTTGGCCAAAACCGGACGCAACGCACTACTGCAGGCTCCCGGTGGGATCGAACAGGGACCTGATGGCGAACTGATGGTAGCTGGGCTCGTTGTGGAATCCGGTACCGATGTCAATCTCCCCAATCCAAACAACACGGTTCGATTTATTTCAGGCCATGTAAGTGGCGATCTAAACCTTGGAATCGACTCATCGATGCGGGTTTCCCGAATCAAGCCAGCGATATGGGAGTGGGACAGCTTGACGGTTCTCGGCGATCTGAGCATTTCATCTCAAAATGACGCCACGGTTTTGCAGGCAGCGGATGCGGCGATTGCAGTCGTTGGCGCCAGCGTCTTCGAGTTGGGCGAGGGAAGTGTTTATCTGTCCGGGGGTGATACCAACGGCGACCAGATCAACGACAATAACTTCAATGTGGTGAAGGCCGTCGCCAATAACGTTGAGATCGTCGATTTTAATAATCTGGGTGTGGCAGAAATTAATGCTGAAGGCCGAACGTGGCTGGCTGCCGGCACCGGCGGAGCAGGACGTTTGACGCTGGAGGGCGAGGTTGTTTCCAAGTTCGCTTTGTTGCTCCAAGCCAGTTCGGGCATCGTCCAAAACCAGGGCTCGCTCAACACTTTTTCATTGATGATCGGCGGCGACCAAGAAGAAGAAAGCAGCGGGAATGTCTTGCTGACCAGCGAGGCGAATGTCTTCGAGCAACTTTCGACACGGCTCAGAGTCGGCTCGGCTCAACTGGTTTCAACTTCTGCAGTAATGCTGACCGACGCCAGTTTCGATTCGACAGACAGTGGTCTTGTCGAATCGCTGGAGGGAGTTCGCGTTCCCGGGCATTTCTCGCTCAAGGCCGATAACATTTTCGATACAGCCGATGCCGATTTGCTGGTGGGTCGCGACCTGATGCTGAAATCGGCGCATCAGATTGTCTTGGGAGATGATGCCCAAAACACAATTATTGGCGGTCGTTTCTCCACACTAGAGGCCGGCGAGGCCATTGATCTCGGTTCCGCTGGGGTCGCCAGTTTGCGGTATGTCAATTTGAACGCCGTGGATCAAGTGGTCGTCAATCAGTTTGGCGATTTGACCCTGATGGGTGTTAATACATCTAAATCGTTCCAACTCACCAGCGCCGGAAGCCTGACGTCTCTTGAAGGTACTCGGTTGACCGCCACACTACCATCGCGTTTCCAAGCTGCCGATCGAATTGCTTTGGCGGAAACGGTAGACCGTGGGTTGACTCTGGGCGACGCTCATTTTCTGGCGGCTAATGAAATTACCATCGGAGGATTTGCCAATGCTCGAATTGGCCGCACCCGGTTTGAGTCGGACGGGTTGGTGAACATTGCTCAAGAGGGATTCCTCAATTTATTGGGCCAGAATCGAGCCGGGAGCTTGAGCCTGTTTTCTTCCAGCGTCATTCGCGATGCGGCCAACGCGACATTGGAGGTTACTGGCACTACGACGTTGCGGGCGTCTCGAGGCGTGAGCCTTGCCGACTCCGCGAGCAATCACTATCACCTGTGCGGTGCCGTGGAATTCAATGTCGTCGATTATGCCCTGATGCACCAATCGGGAATGGTCATGATTTCTTCGCACACCGTTCGCGATGGAGCATTCGCCAATCTGAGCATCGATTCGTACGATTGCTAAGCGAATTGCCCACGCCTAAAGGTGGCTTTTCGAATCGAATACGAAGCTTAATTGACGGCTCGAGCAAGTTTGTTCGAGCCGATTTTTTATTCGGCAAAGGAAATTTCACAATTCTCGATAGCCACCGGTGAACTGTATTCCTGGCGTTCGCGTAAGGAATTAAATAGTTTCGACGCCTGTTTGCGTTGGGAACCGATTTCATCAATAAGGGGCGGGAAGATGTTCAAGAAATGCTGCGTGGCAATGGTGTTGGTTGGTTTCCTCTGTCTCAATCTCGGTTGTCCCGACAAGCCAGTCAACGGCGGACGAACGAACAAAACAATTCCGGCTCCCTCGACTCCTGATGGAAAAATGCCTGTAGAACCTGCGATCGACAAGTAATTGATTGATTTCAGAAAATAGGCAATCGCTTGTCGTAATTGGGAAAAAACGAATCAAACCGTTCGTTTCTGCTAACACGGTGTCGAGCGCCGGCGTTGAGTGCCTTTATACTCGGGGGTCCCAAATTTACGCTGCCAGTTTCGACACTGTTTGTCAGAGGAGAGTCAAACAATTGGATGATTACTAATCCAAAGGTATCTGCAGAATCGGATGAAAGTCGGGAGCAAAAGGCCTAGAAAAGTCATTAACAGGGCAATTAGAAATGGCCATATCGGGACTTTCCCCCGAGTTACAACCTGCTTGAACGGCAATCGAACAAACACGAAAATCGCAATCAGACAAGCGAATCCCGGCAGCGTCTCCGCCAAATTTGGCTGCCCAAGATCGCTACCATTTTCTGACACGTAGAGATTGAGTTGGTCGACTGTTAGTTGTACTGAAAAAGTTACAAGCGAAAAGGAAATTATCGCCATCAAGATTGAGATGACAGGATTTCGAAATGTGGCCCCTGCCACGAGGGATAATTGAAATAGGCCAAACGGGAACACTAAAAAACGGCACTCGTTTGTCATAGCCCAAGCGACTTGTTTCCAATCCTGATAAAAACGTCCCCCACTGTTAATGAAGTAGAATTCGTAGAATTCATAAGACGCCGCAGCTAAAACAAAAATGCTCAGGAACAATGCGCAATGAGTTGTTTTGGCTGTCACAGCTCGCGGGTAAAGGCCCTTGTCAGCCAGAAAAAGGCCCCGGTTTCGCCAACGATCTTTTCCAAACGAGTTAATACCAAAGGCAACGAATCCGACAAAGCAAATCGATACAAGCCAACTGAAATACCAGAAATTGTTGAGCGTCAGCGCTGCGGCTCCCGCCAATACCGTAAGAGCTGCTAAAGAAATATTCAGGATTAGCCAGAGCTTTGCGCCGCCCGCCCAATCCAGCCAGAGCATCGCTTTAAGAGGTGTTGGTTTTCGCAGGCTGGTCGTTGACCAAGAGTTCACAGAATCGAGTGATAATTCTGGGCATGTCTTGTTTCTAGCCCATTCGCAAAAATGACCCGCTCCCCAGCGCCAACGGTAAATGCGGTAGCCGAATACACCCAAAATCACACCCAACAAACATTGCAAGACGAGCAGCGTGGCAATCGACGAAAAGTTTCCATCACGATTAATAGAAGCGTAACGCCAGCCCACGTATTCGCTAATGGACTGAATAAGCAATTGAAGAGCGCCCACGAGCGCAGCTGCAATGCAAAGGCCGACCAATGGCTCAAAAAAGAAAACGAAAATGCAGATTGCAAAATAAAGTTGGATGCCCAACGCAAATCCAAAGATGGCCTGTTCGAAATTTTGTTGAGCCACTAAATCGAATTGTTGATTGGAAACCTCGAACCAGCAGGCAACGGCAGCAATCAGATTCAGGAGCAACACGGTGCTCAAGGACACAGCAAGCCAAACCAAAAATTTGCTCGAAAAACTCTGCCAGGGACTCGCAGGAAGACTCGTTGACCAAGTCCATGTTCCCATCTGCAACTCTTGAGCCAGAGTCAAGCTGGCGACAAGCATGGCGAGGACAGGCGCTGCCCCGTTGGCGACATAAAACAGGTAGCTGTAATCCGCAGAAGATAACGCCAACGATTTGAATAACGTTATCAATACGTCAATCACCAAAAAAATTGCCACCAGCCACAGCACGCCGCTGCGAACCTGCCGCCATTCGTTGTACAGCAATGTTCCAAACAAATTGGGGCGAGAACTGGCAAAGGTAAATGTGTTGGTTGACATCGGGTCACCGCTTGAACAGAGTGAGTTGTTTTAATTGGCTGTCTGGGTGGAGTGGCTATCGAACGAAAGGCCCATGTACAATTCCTCCAGCGACGGTCGAGCGACTTGAATATCGAATACATTTTGGTCGTTGCGCAATTCGCCGATGACTTCGTTAGTCAGGTCTCGAATCAGAAACGACGATGTCCGTCCCGCGTGGCTTTCGCTGAGAACATCAAGCCTTTCGAGAGGCAAGGACAGCCTTAGCAACGAGTCTTTCCGAGAAAATGTCAGGCTTTGAATTTCGGTTTTGAGTTGGTCGAGCGGACCAACGGCCTTGATTTGGCCATCTTTCAAAAACGCCACGACGTCAGCCACCCGTTCGATCTCATGAATCTGATGACTCGCCACAAACACCGTGCGGCCAGATCCAGCCACGTCGACCATCGATTCCAGAAACGATCGCCGCACGAATGGATCCAGCCCCGAGGTAGGCTCGTCCAGGATCATGAGCTGCGGCCTGGCAGCCATCATCAAGGCCAACGCGAGTTTCGATTTCATGCCTTTGGACAAGTCCTTGATTCGTGTCTCAACGGGAAGAGCAAAGCCCTGAGCATGGACAACAAAATTCCTAAGGAAACTGTCGTCATAAAACGCCGACGTAAATTGAGCGACTTCGCGAACGGTCATCCATTCGTAAAACGCTGGCGCGTCAGAGACGTAGCCGACTCTTCTCCGCAGCTCGAGAGTTTGTCGATACGGGTCGAATCCCAGCACGGACGCTTCGCCACTGTCGAAACGCAAATAGCCCATCAGCCCGCGAATCAACGTCGATTTACCTGCCCCGTTATCGCCCAGCAGCGCGAACACGCAGCCCGGTGGAACACTCAGCGTCACATCTTGCAAGACTTGGTTGCGGCCAAAGTTTTTCTTGAGTCCCTTGGTTTCAATCATGCTCGTCATGTTATTTCCCTTCGTCGCGAGAGGATTTCTTCAGTTGCTTTTCAAACAGATCCCGGAGTTGCTGCACGTCGAGGCCGCTATGGAGGGCTTCGTCAATTGCCGCACTGAATCGTTCGGCCACCAGATTCTGTCGTTCGGAGATACAGTGTCGCCGCGCACCCTGACAGACGGCGACTCCGCGCCCGCGATGGGCTTCGATGATTTCGTCGGCCTGCAATTGGGAAAACGCGCGTTGGACCGTGTTCGGGTTGATCGCCAATTGCCGCGAAAGTTCCCGGGTGCTGGGGATTAACTCGCCCGGAACCAGGACGCCCTCAGCGATCGCAAATTTGATCTGCCGAATCAACTGCTCGAAAATAGGAGCCCCGTTGTCGGGGTCGATCTTGAATTTCATCGTCGCCAACTCCTGTGAAGTGGTGCACTAATGCATTAATACACAAGGCCAAGGCCGGTGTCAAGCTGCGCAGCAAATTTTTTTTGAGTAGCAGGAACGACCGCGACGCAGCGGCAAGTGACGCGGCAGACTGGAGTCGAGTTTTTGACTAGAATGCCCTGTGCGTTTACCGGTTGTTTCGCACTAAAATCGCTTGGTTATCAAACATGCAAGTTCGCCTTTTCCTGTTTTGGCTGATCTCGGTCAGTTGGTTGATCGTCCTGCCCCTCGTTGCTCAAGATCAGGGCGATTCGCTCACCGCCGATTTGGCAAAGCGTTTGGATGGCGCGGGCGAATATCGAGCGGAACTGGAGGAGGCGCTCGAGGCTGCCAATGCCGCCGAGAAAAAGCCACTGCAGTTTCTGATCGCTTATCAACCCGAACGGGACCAAGGGAAAATCACTGGGGCCCGGCTGCTCGAGGAAGTCCGCTTGGCCTTGCGAGTTCGCAGCGAAACCGAATGGCAACGCCAGATTCCCGAAGAACTGTTTCTGAACGACATTCTGCCGTACGCGAATCTGGATGAGCCGCGCGATTCGTGGCGCGCTGACTTTTACGAGAAATTCTGGCCGCTCGTCAAGGACGCGAAATCAGCGACGGAAGCTGCTCAAATCCTGAACTCGAAGATCTTCGGCATCCTCAACGTCAAATACTCCACTGGCCGGAAACGCGCGAATCAAAGCCCCAAGGAAAGTATCGAGCAAGGGCTCGCCTCTTGTTCGGGCCTGTCGATCATCTTGGTCGATGCATGCCGGGCCGTCGGTGTTCCCGCGCGAATCGCCGGCATCCCCAAATGGAACAACAAACAAGGCAATCACACTTGGGTGGAAATTTGGGATGGCGGTTGGCACTTCACTGGCGCCTGCGAATACAATTCCGAGGGGCTTAACCGGGCCTGGTTCAATACTGATGCAGCGCAAGCCGACCCATCGAGCGAACTTAGTAGCATTTACGCCCTTAGCTATAGGCCGACCGGTCAACATTTTCCAATGGTGTGGGCTCTGCGCGACAAATCATTGCACGCCGTCAATGTCACCACGCGATACCTGGCGGAAAAAAAACCAGTCGACGAATCAAAGGTTCGCTTTTTGTTGAGGCTGTGGGACACTTCCAAGTCCAAACGGATCAAAGCAAAGTTAACGGTTGTTGCTGCCGATGATTCGGCCGACAAACACGAAGACTTTTCCCGCGATGAATCGTTCGACACCAACGATATCGCTTCGTTCGACTTGCGCCGTGGCGAAAGTTACACACTAACGGTGGAGTTTGACGGGCAGCGCACGGATTTTCCCTTTCAGGCCGACAACGCGGCTCAGCAAGCGGTGGAGTTGACCATGCCGGAATTCCATCGAGTCCAGCCGGATGCCGCACAGCTTAATGCCGAGCAAATCGCGCAGCTCAAGGCCTTCGCCACAACGGTGTTCGCGGCCGACGAGAAATCACGCGAGACGATGAAGACTCCAACGGAGCTCGATCGACTCTTGGCCGATAATCCGGCCCAAGTCCGCGCGGCGGTGTGGCAAGCTTACCTGGATTGGGCTCGTTCAACGGAGTTGGCCAAGGCCGATTTCGACGCGAATCAAGTCACCTTCAACGATCACAAGAGTCCTTACGTGGTGCGCGAGGTAGGCGAGCGCCCGGCTGGCGGTTGGCCTCTGGTCATCGCGATGCATGGTGGCGGCGGCGCGCCGGCCGAAGTCAACGACAGCCAATGGCGCGTGATGCAAAAGTACTATCGCGATCACCCCGAAGTCATGGGCTACAAGTATCTGGCTCTGCGGGCTCCCAACAATACGTGGAATGGCTTTTACGATGACTATGTGTATCCGTTGATCGAAAACCTGATCGCCCAGTTTCTGGTTCATGGCGACGTGGACCCGAACAAGGTCTTTATCATGGGCTATTCGCACGGGGGTTACGGCGCGTTTTCAATCGGGCCAAAGATCCCCTATCGTTTCGCCGCGATTCATTCGAGCGCCGCTGCGCCCTCGGATGGACAAACGTCGACGAAGACTCTGCGAACAACGCGAATGACTTATATGATTGGCGAGAAGGACAATGCCTACGGCCGCTGCGAGCGCTGCAAGACTTACGCAAAACAACTCGCGGACCTGCGCCAGGGACGAATCGATATTTATCCCGTCGAGATGCTGTTCAAAGCTGGACAAGGTCACGGCGGCCTGCCAGATCGCGATTTGCTCACAAGAATTTTGCCTTACAACCGCAACCCAGTTCCGCGTGAAATCAGTTGGGAACTTACGGATGGGGTGGTGCAAGATTTCTTCTGGCTCCGCGTTGCCCAACCCGCCGGCGGCCAAACGATCGAAGCCCGCATTCGCGGCAATCAGATCTCGCTAGAGACCGCCAAACCCGACACGTTGACGCTACTGCTGGATGAGCGTCTGGTCAATTTGGCAAACGAAGTCTCGGTATCGGTAAATGGAGCTTCCACATCCAGCAAAGTATCGCCCTCGTTAACGACCCTCTGTGAAACCATGCAGCAACGCCGCGATCCCAATTTAGCCTATTCGGTGCGGCTGCCGATCGAAGCGCAAGCGAAACAATAGCTAGTTGATCGCCGCCATGCTCGAGCGAGCCACAATGAGTAGCTTCTACCGACGGCGGCGCGTATTCGCCATTACTGAAACGAAAAAAAACAGCCCACCCAACT
>JBEBGH010000491.1:0-3078 GCA_040081565.1 Pirellulaceae bacterium | reverse complement strand
ATTCGTTGCGATCTTCCAGCATCGCGACGCTGGACAGCAGGCCGGGCAGCAGACTGCGGTGGATGGCATCGCGATCGTTAGTTCGTTTCCGAATCACGAGGCCGTTATCGGTTGCTATCTCCAGCAGTTGTCGATGGATGTCTTGCCATTGGACCACCAGTGAATGCGAAAGAAAATTTTGTTCCAGAGCCGTGCGGAATCGACCGCGTGAGAGAGTCTCTTTGAGATGTCCGATGAAATCCCAGAGTTTCAGGATCGCCAGAAAGTCACTCTCCGGATCATTCCATTGTTGATGGGCGGCGTCCGCGGCAGCCTGTTTTTCGGCGGGACGGATTCGGGGGTCCTGCAATTCGAGAGCCGATGCGATCACCAGAATGTCATTAAGACAGTTGTTCGCATCTCCCGCCAAAATCATGCGACCAATCCGCGGATCGACGGGCAAGCGACTCAGCTTGCGACCTTGTGCCGTGAGTTGCCGATGATTGTCGACCGCACCGATTTCAAACAGTGTTTTGTAGCCATCGCGAATCGCTTCCGTGTTCGGCGGATCGATAAAGGGAAAGTCTTCGACGTTTCCAAGCTTTAACGAAAGCAGTTGTAAAATCGTGCCAGCCAAATTTGTGCGACGAATTTCGGGCGTCGTAAATTCGGGTCGGCTTAAGAAATCTTCCTGCGAGTACAAACGCACACAAATTCCCGGAGCGACTCGGCCACAGCGACCCGCCCGTTGATTCGCGGAGGCTTGTGAGATGGGTTCGATCGGCAGTCGCTGGATTTTGGTTTTCGCCGCGTACCGACTGATGCGTGCGGTTCCCGTGTCGACGACATAGCGAATGCCGGGCACGGTAATGGAGGACTCGGCAACGTTCGTCGCCAGAACGATTCGTCCGTGAGCATGCGGGCGAAACACCTCGCTTTGTTGTGATGGGCTCAATCGAGCATACAAGGGAAGGATTTCGATGGGGCTTCCGGTCAGTGCCCCTCGCAATTTCTTGGCAACGTTGCGAATGTCCACCTCGGTTGGCAAGAACACCAACAGGTCTCCGTCGCGGTGTTTAATCAGTTGTCGGCATTCGTCGACAACCAGCTGTTGCATTGAGTTTTCCGAATCTGGATCACCTGGCTCGCGGTATTGGGTGTCCACTGGAAAGGTTCGGCCGGCGACATGCATCACCGGTGCCGGTACGCCCGCTGCATCGCAAAAGTGTTCGGCGAATTTTTGGGTGTCGATGGTGGCCGAAGTGATCACGACCGTCAACTGCGGTCGCCGGGGCAACAGGTTGCGAAGAAAGCCCAGCACGAAATCGATATTGAGCGACCGTTCGTGGGCTTCGTCGACGATCAACATCTCGTACTGGTCGAGAAAGCGGTCGGTTTGTGTTTCTGCCAGCAGGATTCCATCCGTCATTAGTTTGACGTAAGTGGCCTCGCTGGTTTGGTCCGAGAAACGCACTTTAAACCCGACATCTGTTCCCAAGGGCGTGCCAATGAGCTGGGCGATTCGTTCGGAAACACTGCGGGCAGCGATTCGGCGGGGCTGGGTGTGGCCGATCAAGCCAGCCGTACCAATCCCAGCCTGCAAAGCAATCAACGGCAGCTGGGTGGACTTGCCGCTGCCGGTCTCGCCGCTCAGGATCAAGACCTGGTGGCGCTGAAGCAATTCGCGAATCTCGGCCGCACGTTCGAAAACCGGCAAGGTCTCGTCAAGGAGTGGCCGGGGCATTTTCGTCGTTCGATCGGTTCGACGTTGCCGGCTTGCCGCAAAAGCCTGCTGAAAACCAGCAATGGCCTCGGGGGTTGGATTGCGCCCAATTGCTGCGAGTGACTTTTGGAGCCGAAACAAATCGCGTTGCATCACCAGTCGCGGCAATTCGGAGGCCAGAGGTAATTCGCTCAAAGACTAATCCTGATAGCAGAGTTAAAGGAACCGCCGAACTTTTGTCGCGTTCCACCGGTCATGCGGATGACAGGTCTATTATCGTCGAAGTTCGCTTTCTGACCACGCGGTGCGTCATTGGGGAAGGCTCAAGCCTCTAAGTCCCTTCGCGGGGCAAACCGAGGGCCGGACCGTGAACTTGTTTCCGGAAAAGTGCTGGCATAAAAACCGCGAAAAATCTGTTGTTTTGGGCCGAAAAAAACGGTTTTCCAATGCGGACCAAACGTGTCCGCTGGCTTTCGATACTGATACAGTCCCGATGTGGCTGGGTGTCCGGCGACAGGGAATTTGGAAATTTGAAAAAAATTGGAGTCAAAACATGTTGGTCCTTTCGCGAAAGACAAACGAAACAATTGTGATCGACGGGCGGATTACCTTGGAGATTTTGCAAATCAAGGGCAACCAGATTCGGATCGGCATTAATGCACCCTCAGACGTTCGCGTACTGCGAGGTGAATTGAAGCCATACGGAGTGGAAGACAATCGCCGAACTGAAGCTGTCCTCGACTTGGCGCACGTCGGCTAATGCAAAGAATTCACGGCCGAAGGATTCACGATTAAAAACTTGCGGTGGCAACAACCGCATTGACTAAAATGACTGGGATTTAAGACGATTGAATAGCGACAATTGACCCACAACAAACCCGAGCCTGGTTCGGGTTTTTTATTGCGCCCTTAGCGAGGCAAGGCTTTTATTCTCGGCTGGGTGGCACTGGCTATGCCAGTGTCTTTGGTTATTCCATGCCGAGACGTCTTCGGTCAATCGGATTGCAAGTCAATAATCGATTGCCATTTTGTGAGTGCTTCTCAACCTGAGAATCGGTGTCGAGCCGAGCACGTCAGAGTACCCCAGCCAGAAAACCTCCGTGCCTCGGTGCCTCTGTGAGAAACGTCGAGAAACCCGCAATCCTGTAAACCGGCCTCTCACAAAGGCACAAAGGCACGGAGCTAAATTCATGATCGGATTGCAAGTCAATGATCGATTGCCATATTGTGAGTGCTTCTCAACCTGAAAATCGGTGTCGAGCCGAGCACGTCAGAGTATCCCAGCCAGAAAACCTCCGAGTCTTGGTGCCTCTGTGAGAAACGTCGAGAAACCCGCAATCCTGTAAACCGGCCTCTCACAAAGGCACAAAGGCACG
>JBEBGH010000490.1:0-3091 GCA_040081565.1 Pirellulaceae bacterium | reverse complement strand
AATTTCCTTGCCGCCACCGATCTGCGGTGACCAGTGCAATTCCCTTTCCGACCGGATTCGATTCAAAGTGACTTGAGCGCCACATTTGGTCGCTGAAGATCACGATCTTTGGTATTCGTATGGGGTAGTAAAATCTTGCCGGATTTCGTTCCATTGTCTTCTTCTCGGCTTACGGCACAATCCCTCACGATGACCGAGTCGTCAGCCTAATGCCCCAACATTTCTGGCCTTGGGTTCGATGGAAAATTCCGGGTGAAAGTCCTGCGACATCAGCCATGGGGGTGAATAAAGACTCGAAGGGGCGTTGTTGGGTCCAGACAATGAAGTTTGTAGGAGCGGGCCAAGAGATAAATCTGGCGACGATAGGCATGGGGTTCGCTTTGATTTTGCCCTTGCACTGGAATCGTGAGCAGTCGATGGATCAGGGCAATGAACCGCTGCAGGGCGCGGGGCAGAATTTTGAGTTCATAGGGGCCGTCTTTGTCGAATACGAAATCGGTCGCGCGTATTTTTTTCGTGATGTCAATGACCGCCCGTTCCATTAGATGGCGGAACGGTTCCTGAAGATCGGACGCGAGCGTGGCGTGACCGGCACGGGCTTGATGTAGTACTCCGACGGTCGGTATCAGCCTGTTGGCGTGGAGCATCCCGCCGATCAGTCGATAAAGGATCGTATGCGCGATATTGAGGAGGACGTTCACGGGGTCCGATGCATCGGGCGAAACTCGGCGTTCGAATTGAAAATCTTTTCCTAATAGTGTCCCGAAGCGTGAATACCAGATTGCCGCTGCTGATCCTTCGATTCCCAACAGGCTTTCGATGGAAGGTGCGCGAGCCGCTTCCTGGGCCGCCTCAAACAGCTTTTTCGGGATGCGCCGTTCCCGTTCGTGATACCGCTGTGCGAGTACGGCGTGATTGACGATCTTGGAATGAATCAATTGGCGCGCGACGTTGAGACTGCGGTCGGGATCATCTGCCAGAGCCAACTGGCCTCGGATCGCACCGGATTCGGGGTCCGTCGCCGTGGGAAGTATTTCCATTTCGATACGTCCCCATTCGTTCAAGACCTGGACTGCGACTCCATCGCGAACCAGTTGGTTAAGTTCTGCCCAATCGAATCTGGCACCACCTACGATCACAATCTGCTCGACTTCTTCGTGTCGCGCGCGGACAGTTCGACTACCCGTTTGTGAATGAAAACAGAGGTTGCGCAAAGTCCGTTCGATTCGGTGAATTTCCGGGCCAACAATCATCACTTGCGGGGCGACGTTCAGTTCACGCTCGGACTCGCCCGGCAACGGCTGATCGGGAAATTGTTCCGAATTTGATTTCCTGGCCGAGTTCCACCCCAGTTCGCCGACCGGTTGTGGCTGAGTGGTCGGTTCGCAGTCCCAAGGGTCAAACGATTGAGACGTGCGGACCGAAAAACGAAACCCCAGGAAGTCAAACCCGTCAGCGATGTCGATAATTCCTGACTTGTCTCCGTTGAGTTTAAGCTTGAGTGCAGCGGCTTCGACCGCGGCGACCGAATATAAATGTTCAGCAGCCTCCCGCGTTCGGCAAAGTATCACAAAGTCATCAGCATAACGCACCAGTCTTGCGCCGGTCGCTAGAATCTGCTCGTCGAAGTGGTCGAGAAACATGTTCGAAAGAACCGGCGAGAGTGGAGCACCGGTCGGAAGGCCTCGGCCCGTGAACGGAGAACCGGCAATGATAAACTGCATGATGAGTTGGATCGTGGGTGGGTCATCGAGGTAGGCCGTGAGGCGATCTTCAAGCAAGCGATGATTGACGGAATCAAAAAAAGTCAAAAAATCGGCTCGCACGGCCCAGCCAAATCCGTCGCGATAAGCTCGTTGGATTTTTCGGGCGGCGTCTTCACGGCCCAGCCCGTGGCGATAGGCGACCGCCGAGTCCTCCAGGAAACCGTTAATGGCGGCAGCGACAGGCTCCAGGATCAACCGCTGTACTGCCCGATCTCGCCTAGTGGGAATCGACAGCACGCGGGTTCCGCCGCCGGGCTTTTCAATCTCAATCTTGACGCAAGATTGCGGTGTGAAACTGCCGCGGACGATGGTTTCTGCGGTCGCGCTTAGCTCTCCGGACTCGATATTGAATTCATTCGCAACGTCGGCAATCGCAGCGGGCTGAAATGCCTCGTGCAGATACGAATGATGACGCCAGCAGGGCCAGTCGTCTTCCTCAAGTTCCAGGATGCGATATTTTCCGAATCCGAACCGCGTGTTCTCGCCGACGTGAAGGTACTGGCCGATGGTCAGAAAGTTTGCTGCAACTTCGTCGATGTCTCCAATCTCGACAATGCCCACACAGCCGCCCAGCGTTTTGCGGTTGGGGCCAACTCCATAGCCAACGTCGAGCCATTCCAGTCGTTTGTCGACGAGTCGGGCGGTCGTTGTCGTCGATATACCCGAAACATCTTTACCAAGTCCAGCCAACCGACGAAAAATACTTTTGATGAGGACTTCGATTTCGAGACCATCGCGGTCCATAAACCGATGTCCGTCGATCTGGGCAGCGCGGGAACGAAGAATTCGATGGGGTGACTGAAGATAGAGTCGAATTTGACGGGCCGAGCGGACGCGTGCTATCTGCTGCTGAATTTTTTCGGGCGTAATTGGCTGGGCGGATGCGACCGATTTGATCGGGCAACCTGTGATCAAGTCTTCGATCAAGACGACGTCAAAGTTCTTGAGGATTTGGCGGCGAGCAGGATGACGGCCGAGATCGCGCAGACCCTTTAGCACCTGGTCAAGCTTCATGTGACATTCGGAAATGTCGTACCCCAGGGCGTTCAGTCCAAGGACAAGAGGCAATTCCGGACCCGCTTTGTGCCGACCCCGGTCGGGTGCTTCCAACAAAACGCCATCTGGGATGGCTCGCCTGGCTCCTTCATTTCTTGACATCGCATCGCACAGCATAGCGTAGAACATGCCGTACTGCTGAACGGGAACGTCAATGTTTTCCAGTGGCTTGAGAATCAGCCTTAGCCGTGCGATTGATGGAAATGGACCATCGAGCAGGTTCAAATCCATGTTGTTTTCCAAAGGTTTCGGCAGGTTGAATTGCAGCT
>JBEBGH010000159.1:0-11645 GCA_040081565.1 Pirellulaceae bacterium | reverse complement strand
TCTTCACGGCAATCGATAATAGGACATCCTCTTCTACGCAAAAATCAAGGCATTTTCGCGCTCGATACCTTTTCGCTTGGTCTGTTTAATTTGGCCGCCTGAACGCGAAAGAGATGAGGAAACGGCACAACTTTTGGCGGAACCATGAATCAATCCTGTCCAGAATGCAAGCAACCGCTGGCGGAGTTCGCTGTTTCATGTGATCGCTGTGGATGGAGCTTGACGAGTGCGATTCGGCAACAGGCAGTGACCGCCGGCCCCAAAGACGACTTAATGACAGGCTATGACCTGCATTATCAGTCGGCTTTCGACGCCATCGAATCTGGCGATTTTGAAGCGGCATTCCGCAGTATCGCGCGGGCAATGAACAACGCGACCGCTCAACAGCATTGCGAGACGCTGGCGCTTCGCGGCTACGCCCATTTGAAAAAAAACGAATTTGCGGCGGCCGAAAAAGACTGCACCGAGGCAATCAATACAGGCTGGACTGACGGACGAACCTATGCCTGGCGTGCGGCTGCGCGATGTGGTTTAAAGAAATACCATTTGGCTTTCGACGACATGACCGATGCCATGGAGAACGCGAACGGCGAAGCGGACACGTTCCAGCCGATGATGAACGGGTTCCTAAACCAAGCCCGGGACTATTACGCCGGTTACTTGAAAAACCATCCACGGGACCCAAATGGATTCTGGCAACGCGGCTGGGTTTACCTGCGATCCCTGATTCTGGACAAATCCGAGAGGGATTTCGTCAGCGCGCTGAAAATCGACGAGTCCTGCGGATGGGCTTGGGTCGGCTTGGCGAATTTGAAATTGGACAAAGGCCTTCCCGAGGATGCGGTGAAGTGCGCGACGAAAGCGATCCGTGATAAATCGACCGATGTCGTCCGCGGCGCATTGTCGATTCGTGCCAAGGCTTGGGCCGAAATAGACGGGGCGGAGGCCTGTCACGACGACTTGGACCGACTCGCTGAACTGGCCGGCAACTCCAGTGAACACATCTTGGAATTGGCTCGACTGAAATTCAAATTGGGACTGTATCCGGCGACAGTTTCGGACTGCGATACCCTGATTAGAATTTCTGGAGATAATATCCAATGTCGCTTGCTCCGCGGTTCTGCGTTATCTCGAATTGGTAACGCGAAATTGGCCTTGAAGGATCTCTCACAGTTCGTCCATGCGTTTCCTAATCACTGTGTGGGTTTGACCGAACGGGGCATGGCTCTCTTCGCATTGAATGAGCCCGATCGAGCTTTGGCGGATTTCACGGCTGCACTCAAGGAGCAACCGCGTTATGTGCCGGCGCATATGGGAAAAGCGCGAGCCTATTTGTTGCGTCGCCAATTGGAACTCGCCAACGCCGCGGTGGAAAAGGCAATTTCCTTAAACGAACGCAACTATGAAGTTTTCGAAATTCGCGGGCAAATCCGCAATGCGGGGAACGACTATCAATCGGCAATTGAGGATTACTCGAAAGCAATCGAGCTGTCGCGCCAACCCGAACTCAAGGCAGGGAGTTTCTTCCTGCGGGGTACCACCCATTATGAAATGGGCCAATTTGATTTGGCACGTGGCGATTTCGAAACTGCCTCGTTACTGAGGCCTCATCACGCCGGTAATTGGATTTGGTTGGCCGCGGTCGATGCGCGGCGTGAGCAATGGTCGGCGGCAATTCACTCGTTACAGCGGGCCATCGCCAGTCGACCGGGTTCGGCCAAACAATACATGACGCTGGGGCGACCCGTTGCGGAAAAATGTGTCAAGCAACTGACGCATCAAATCCAACGCGGAAATGAAGACCCGGCACTCTTGCGCGATCGCGGAATGGCTTACCAGTTTCTCGGCGAAACTCAAAACGCAATCGCTGATTACACGGCTGTTTTGCTTCAAGCGGAAAACGATTTAGAAACACGGGTTCGACGAGGGCAGTTGTTGCAGAAACAAGGCCAACACGCCGAAGCCGTAAAAGATTTCTCGTACGTTATTCATCGCGACAAGATTCACCATTTGGTTCGGTATTATCGGGCGATGTCGTTGTTCCTCAATGGGAACTATTCTCATGCGATGTCGGACGTTCTGAAGGCCTTGAAACTGGCACCCCGAGAGTCGCGCTATCATTTGCTGCGGGGCGAGATGGTGCAGCGCGAGGGCCGTTTGAAACGAGCGGTTCGCTGCTTCGACCGGGCGATTTCGCTTGATCCAAAAGATCCAGCGGCACGTCGACTCAAGGGTTTGGCGTTACTGGAACTCAATGCGCTGGACATGGCCCTGTCCGAACTCAATCGGGCCGTTGAAATGGCTCCAGAAAATGCCGATGGTTATGCCGCTCGAGGCCAGTTCTATCTCCGAATTCAGCATTTTGAAGAAGCGTTTCGGGAATTTGACCGGGCAATCGCCTGCAACCCACAACACTTGAAGGCCTACCTTGGTCGAAGTTCCGTGCTCATTGCACAAGAGCGTTTTCATGAAACGGTTTTGTGGCTGACGAAATCGCTGCATCGATTTCCGGACAATCGTCCCATGGCAGAAATCTTGGTCAAACGTGGAAAAGCCTTTTACCAAATGGGCCTGTCGGCCTTCGCCGTCAATGACTTGTCCGCTGCTTTGAAAATTTTCAAGGCCGTCGATGAACGAGCCGCGGCTCAAGCCCGGTATGCCCGCGCGTTGGCCTGGATCCAGGCGGGCGAGATCGAGTCGGCTAAACACGACTTGCACAAATTGAATCAGAAACATCCCGATAAATTCAAGACGCTGCGGCGGTTATTGAATTGGCTTGACAATCGCGACACAGCCCCGCCGCCAGAAGTCTTTCAACCCGACAAAATGTCGAAGATTGCGAAACCCAAAGTCATTTCCAAGGCCATTAAACGAATCGATGACAACGGCACTTGGACCGTAAAGCCACCCTTTGACACTTGGATCCTCAGAGTCGACGACCACGAATTTGGTCCGGTAAACAAACAGACGTTGGATCGCTGGTTGGAGCAAGGACGCTTGGCTCCCGGCATGAAGGTGATGCGCGGAGATTGGTCTCGCTGGAAACATATCGAAAAAGTCTATCGCGAACTTCTCAATCCAGACGGCTAAGGAGGGATTACCTCCGTTAAATTCGGATATACTGCTGGGTTAGCTGGGCATCCGAAGGAATTCGAAGGCCGTCTTTGTTCGAATGATCACGAGGAATGATCCAATGAGATTCGCTTGGAGGTCGCTAGGGCTGTGTTGGTTGATCTTGGTCGCTTCATTGGTACACGCTCAATCTCACGATTCCGACTTGGCGAAAGTCGAAAATGTAATCGCCAGAAATTGTCTGGAGTGTCATGCCGGTAGCCAGCCGAGCGGCGAATTGGATCTGACTCAGCCCGATGTTGGCGTGCGGGGAAAAGACCTGCAAGGAAATCCGACCGAGAGCGAATTTTGGCAGCGAATTGAAGCCGGCGAAATGCCTCCTACCGAAATGCTTTCAACGGCCGACCGGGCCATTCTCGAGTCGTGGATCAAGAACGGAGCCAAATGGAACGGCAATCGCATCGACCCACTTGCAACTTCGACAGGCAAACGAGCCGGCCGCGATTGGTGGTCGTTGCAACCAATAAAAATACCTGCAACGCCCATGGTCAAGGCGCAACCTTTGGTCCGCAATCCGATCGACGCTTTTCTGCTGGCGGAGATTGAGCGAAACGGGCTTTCGTTTTCCTCGCCGGCTGATCCGCGAACGCTGATTCGCCGAGTGCATTTTGACCTCATCGGACTACCACCAGCCCCCGAGGTGATTCGACAATTCGAACAAAATCCGTCCGACGAGGCCTATGCCGCGATCGTGAACCGTCTGCTTGAATCACCCGAATACGGAGAGCGCTGGGCGCGGCACTGGCTGGACTTAGTCCGCTTTGGAGAGAGTGACGGTTTCGAACGGAATGCTCCACGGGAACTTATTTGGCATTACCGGGACTGGGTGATCGATGCGTTCAACAAGGATATGCCCTTCGACGAATTTGCCCGCCAGCAAATTGCGGGCGATTTGATCGACAAGGAATCGTTGACTGGATATTCGGCAACGGGATTTCTGGTCGCTGGCGTGCATAACACCGTCATCGGCTCGAGCAAGGTCATGCAACTGCTTGCGCGGCAGGACGAATTGGAAGATCTCGTCGGCAATGTTGGTCAGACTTTTCTGGGGCTGACGTTCAACTGTGCGCGATGCCATGATCACAAGTTCGATCCGATCACCCAACAAGAGTATTATCAACTGGTCGCCACGTTCGCCGGCGTCAATCATGGTGTGAAGCAGGTGCGCGATGTTAATCAAGATCAACAGATCAAACAACTTGCGTCGCAACGCGAGGCACTGCAAAAAATATTAAGGGAATTGGAGGATCGGGCGCGAGAGACGGTGCTGGCGACGCGTCGCCCTGATCGGGCAGAAAAGGCAAATTCCCTGGTCCAGCCGATTTTGCGTTGGACTTTTGCTAAGAGTTTACAGGACGAAGTCCGCGCTCTGAAGGTCGCACTGCAAGGTGACGCCCGGGTCGATGCAGACGGATTGGTCGTCGATGGAAATGGCGACTTTGCCGTCAGCGATTCGCTGCCGTTTCCGCTGAAGGAAAAAACGCTGGAGGTTTGGCTGCGGCTGCCGGACTTGAACCAAGGTGGGGGTGCGGCAATCAGCGTGGAGACCAACGATGGGACTATTTTCGACGCAATTGTCTTTGCCGAACGCGAACCCAAAATGTGGATGGCCGGCAGCAATGGATTTGCGCGCACCCAACCCTTCGGGGGAACTGCCGAGGATTCCTCCGCGGAGAATACCCTGCATGTCGCCATAACTTACTTGGCGGATGGGCAGATTGTTGCCTATCGAAACGGGCAACCCTATGGCCAAAGTTATCGCACCGCAACGGCTACCGAATTTGCAAAGGACAGCTCGCGAATTCTGTTTGGTCTGCGGCATTCACCGCCGAACGGAAATAAATTTCTGAATGCTAAAATTCTGCGGGCTCAGGTTTACGACCGTGCTTTATCGGCGAACGAAGTTGCAATTTCGGCAACCTCTGCCGAGGACTTTGTTAGCGAACAAGAAATGATCGCGGCTCTGGGCACGGAGAAAAGTCAAAAGAGGTCACAGCTCTTGGCTCAGCTCGGCTCGGTCACGGAAATGTTGAAACAGTCGGAGCAAAAAGCAAACGTTTCGATCTACACACAAGTGGCGAGCAATCCTCAACCGACCCACTTTCTGCCACGAGGCGATGTGCTGAAGCCTGGCGCTGAAATGTTGCCGGGAACGACTCAAGCGATGGCGAAAGGGCGAAACGATTTAGGGTTGTCCACGACGGCGACCGACGGCGAACGTCGTCAGAAGTTTGCCGAATGGGTGACGGACCCCAACAATCCACTCTTCCGTCGCGTGGCCGTCAATCGAGTTTGGCAGTACCACTTTGGTCGCGGCCTGATCGGCACGTCCAGCGATTTTGGTTTCAACGGTGGACTGCCGAGCCATCCGGAATTGCTCGATTGGCTGGCAACGGAACTTGGCCGAAATCAATTTCACCTGAAGCCACTTCATCGCCTGATGGTAACATCGAGTGCCTACCGCCAAAGTTCTGCGAGCAACGAACAGGCCGTAGCGGTTGATTCCGATAACCGTTTGTTGTGGCGAAAATCTCCGACTCGTTTGGATGCGGAGGTGATTCGCGATTCAATGCTCGCCGTGGCGGGCAAGCTGAATTCAAAACGGGGCGGTCCGAGTTTCAAGGACGTATCAATCGTCGACACCGGAAATGGAACGACCTATTACGTTGAATTTGATCGCGAAGATCCTGAGCTGAATCGGCGCACGATTTATCGCTTTAGCCCACGTGGTGGCCGCTCGGCATTGCTCGACACTTTGGATTGTCCTGATCCGTCTTCGGCCGCGCCACGGCGATCGGTGACGACGACTCCTTTGCAAGCCTTGAGCCTGCTCAACAGTCCTTTCGTTTTGCGAATCGCAGATGCGTTTGGAGAAAGGGCAAAAGCTGAGGCACCGGACAATTTGAACGATCAAGTCACCGGGATGTTTGAATTGACCTTGGGCCGTAGCCCTGCAAACGAAGAACTGCCGGGGGCACGAGCACTTGTGGAAAAACATGGAGCGGCCGCGCTGGCGCGGGCTCTGTTTAACAGCAGCGAATTTGTAACGTCGCGATAGGGAAAAAAGCATGTTTGGTGAACTCGATCGACGAAAGTTTTTCCACTGGGGTCTGAGCGGAGTCGGAGCGACGGCTTTGGTTCATCTCTTGATGCGCGACCAGACCGTATTGCTCGGCGACGACACCCAACAGGCCTTGGCCGAGATCCCGCATTTTGTCCCGCGTGCGAAACGAGCGGTGCATATTTGCTTGCTCGGAGGAATGAGTCACCTGGATTCATTCGACTACAAACCTCGTTTGCGAGACTTTCATGGCAAAACTCTGCAGACCACCGAGCAGCCCGACATTTTCTTCGGCCAAGTCGGTTTGATTCGCGACAGCGATTGGACTTTTAAACAACGTGGGCAAAGCGGGCTATGGATTTCGGATCTGTTTCCCAACATTGCCGAACATGCCGACGAGCTGACGGTCATTCGCTCCATGGTTTCGGACTCGGCCAATCACACGCCAGCCTTGTTTTTCGCTAACAGCGGGTTTCAGTTCAACGGATTCCCGTCGCTCGGCAGTTGGCTGTCCTTCGGGCTGGGAAGCGAAACCGAATCCTTGCCGGATTATGTTGTGTTGCCTGATCATCGTGGCGATCCGAATGGTGGACCGTCGAATTGGAGTAATGGCTTCTTGCCAGCTCGGCATCAGGGCGTTGCGTTCAAAGGAACGACGCAGCCCGTCCGCGATTTGTTCCCCGCTAAAGCCATCGATAAGGTCACCGAGGAAGCGACCCTCGAATATTTGAAACTCCTCAACGAAAGGCATCTCGCCCAAGCGGGTCAGGACGAAGCGCTGGTCGCGCGAATGCGGAGCTATGAACTCGCGGCCAAGATGCAACTGTCGGTGCCCGAGGTGAGCGATCTGAATAATGAAACCGCCGAGACGCAACAGTTGTATGGCATCGATCAGGAAAAGACTCGCCCTACTGGCCAACAATGCCTTCTGGCGCGACGATTACTGGAACGTGGAGTTCGTTTCGTCCAGATTTTTTCGGGTGGCCCCATCGGCGGCAATCCCCGCGTCAGTTGGGATGCGCACGAAAATGTCAAAGAAAACCACACTATCGAAGCCGGCTTGATCGATCGGCCGGTGGCTGGTTTGTTGGCCGATTTAAAGCAGCGAGGGATGCTCGAGGACACGCTCGTCTTGTTCACAACAGAATTCGGCAGGACACCATTCGCACAGTCGGCGGCAGATGCTGTTGGTCCTGGCCGAGACCACAATCGTTACGGGTTTTCCGTTTGGATGGCCGGGGCAGGGCTGAAGCCAGGATTTGCCTTTGGCGAAACCGACGAAATCGGCTGGAAGGCGACGGACCATCCTGTGACCTGGCACGACTTCCATGCCACAGTTCTTAAACTATTCGGGATCGATCACAAGCGATTGACCTATTACCACAACGGAATTCAACGTCGTTTGACCAACGTGCATGGACATGTCGTGGAAGAAATTCTGGCCTAAGCTTGCCCAGCGATTGATTGGAAGCGGGTCGCGGTTTTAATGCGAAAATCCAGCGCCACCTAGATTGAGCGAGGGGCTATCCGCTAGACTCTTGTCGAAAGTTCGGGAGAAACTGGTTTCGTGTCAGAAGTTTTAATTATCTATTGCGTGTTGATCGTGTTGGCATCGGCCGCGGGCGGCGCCTTGCCTTCGCTGGTCACCTTCACTCACCGCAGAATCCAGATGACCCTCAGCCTGGTGTCTGGGGTTATGTTGGGCGTCGCGCTGTTGCACTTGTTGCCGCATGCCATTCAGTTGTCGCCGCAAAATATCGACGGACCCATGGTGGCTTGCCTGGGCGGGCTGCTGTTCATGTTTTTGCTGATTCGGATGTTTCACTTCCATCACCATGAGATGGCGGCCGACGACGGGCACGGGGAGCATTGCCGTCACGATCATGATCATTCGCACACCCACATTCACGAATCACCAAAGAACGAACTGCCGATTGTTTCGACGGGGGCCGACACGGCGATTTCACCGACCGCCGGAAAGAACTTCAGCTGGATCGGGTTGACCGTCGGACTGGCGCTACACACCTTGATCGATGGATTGGCGTTAGCGGCGGCCTTTAGCGCGGAACGACTCCATTCGGTGTTGCCAGCCCTCGGAACTTTTCTGGCGATTGTTCTGCACAAGCCTCTTGATGCCCTGACGATCACCTCGCTCATGAAGGCTCGTCATGCTTCCTTTCAACAGCAGACGATTGTCAATCTGGTGTTTGCATTGGTGTGCCCCATCGGTGCGATTTTGTTTTCGTTGTCGCTCGATCAACTGCAACTCTCCGGCCAGCCAATCGTGGCCTATTCGCTGGCCTTTTCAGCGGGCGTGTTTCTGTGCATTTCGCTGGGCGACTTGTTGCCAGAGGTTCACTTCCATTCCCACGATCGGGTTTGGTTGTCGTTCATGTTGTTGCTTGGCGTTCTAATCGCGTTTGCCATCGAAAAATTGTTGGGCCACTCGCACGCCTTGCCGACGGTGATCGCGTCTTAAATCTGGGCAAAACTCGCGAAAACCGGCCAATGCTCTGCTAGCATTCGGAACGCTTGTCGGAATTTTCCGGATCTTCGTGAAATCTTAATAATTCGGCAAAGTCTACCCGACCGATTCAAGAGTCAAGATCGGTAGGCCTACGGCCAGGGCCAATCAGTTTTAACAACTACAGCTTTACCTTGGGCTTACGTTTGTTCCGTTACGCTTTAATGAAATTGTGGACCAACAAAATGACTCGCGTACGTCAATTCATGTTTGCAGTATTGGCTCTAAGCTTGGCACAAACCGGAATGGTGGTGGCCCAAGATTCCAATTCTTATTTTGCAACCGGTTCGCAGCGAATCGAAAACCGGCCAAATTTGGAATCGCCAATCATTGACTGGCAAGCGGAACAAGAGAAAACAGTACCGCCCACACCGGCGCAAGATGCGGCGAAAGACAAAAAAGACGACGCTGATTCAAAAGATGCCAAACCTGAAAAGAAAGAAGAGAAAAAAGAAGAGAAAAAAGAAGAGAAAAAGGAAGAGAAACCCAAAGAGTGGTACGAAAAAATAAAGCTCCGCGGCTATACCCAGTTTCGCTACAACTATCAAACCCATTATGGCGATGGATCGGCTCCACGCGATCATGCAGGAGACGGCTCCATCAGTCCGGATCAAGAGTTCCTGATTCGCCGTGCTCGCTTGATTTTTCAAGGCGATGTCGGCGAACACCTCGGGCTCTACTTTCAGCCTGACTTTGCCAGTACTCCCAATGCATCCGTCGATTCGATTCAGTTTACTCAACTTCGCGACCTTTACGGCGACGTGTATCTCGACAAGGAAAAAGTGCATCGTATTCGTGTCGGCCAGTCCAAGATCCCTTATGGTTGGGAGAACCTGCAATCTAGCCGCGATCGTCTGTACCTTGATCGAAACGATGCGTTTAATAGTGCCGCTAAAAACGAACGAGACTTGGGAGCATTTTATTACTGGACACCGAAATGGGCGCAAGACACCTTCAAGTTCATTTCTGATGAAGGCCTGAAAGGCTCGGGAAACTATGGGGTGTTCGGATTTGGAGCCTACAATGGCCAAGGCGGTTCGTTGCGCGAACAGAATGATCAACTCCATTTGATTTCTCGTCTCGCCATTCCATTTACGGACCGATGTGGTCGTCTGATGGAATTTGGTATCCAAGGCTACACCGGAAATTATGTGGTCTTAGGTACACCTATTTCGCCCTTGGGGGTCGGAGCCGCCGTATCGCCAATCGGAACAAAGGGACGGCCTTTTGGAGACAACGGAAAACTTGATCAACGATTGGGTTGGACCTATGTACTCTATCCGCAGCCATTTGGATTTCAGGCGGAATACACCATTGGACGTGGGCCGGAACTCAATGCGGCCCAGACGGAAGTCATCGTCGATGATCTGCACGGCGGTTACGCGATGGTCAACTACCGACATCAAACTGCTTGCTACGGTGAGCTTTGGCCATTTGCGCGCTACCAGTATTATCGTGGTGGTTACAAGAACGCGAACAATTCACCCTACAGTGAAATCAACGAATGGAACTTGGGTGTGGAATGGCAAATCACCAAGGACTTCGAGTTGGTCACAGAGTATCTGATCACCGATCGTACAAACCTGCGAGCCTTGTCATCCGGTCGTTCGTACGATCAGTTTGACGGCAACCTTTTGCGATTTCAATTCCAGATCAATTACTAACAGTTGCTTCAATCACTTGGACGGCGTTCGACGAGTGACTTTAGTCGGGTAAGGCTGGTTTGATAGTCGGCACGAAGTGCGCCGGCGAAGTACCGGCCGAACCAGCCATAGAATGGGCCGCGCGGCAAATTACCCGAGCTGCTCCAGCGGACTTTTGTTTTCTTGGCATCGATTGGTTCGAGCGATATCTGGCTATCCATTCGAGGAAAGTTTGCGAAGTCAACCGCGTAGGTTACTTCGCGGTTTTCGTCGGACTTGATAATCCACAGCTTCCCACTGCCTCGTTTTTCACTCCACGACATACTCGCGTCCAGGCCTTCCACCTTGGGACCGGATTTCAAGTTGATGTCCGGATTGACCGCACTGCCGTAGGAACTCCACTGTTGCCAGTTGTTCAAATTATTGAGAAACGGAAAAATTTCACTTGGTGTGGCCGCGATCTCAATTTCCGTTTCCAGAGTATAGGCCCTCGGCAACACGGTTCCAATCAGCAGGATCACGCCGATGAAGCCTGCAAGGGCCGCCGCGAGACGTAAGAAAAAACGTGTGGTCATGCGTTATTTGTCGATCTTCTTGATCTCGATTTTCCGAAACTCCACTGGATCGCTGTGACCCGCGAAACCAAAATACCCGGTAGTGCGATCCTTGCCGGGATGCGGGGAATTGGCCATGTACTCAGTGATCTTCGCCACATCGCAATTGAGGATTACGGTTCCGTTCAACTCGACATTGATGTTTGAGCCGACGACCTTAACCTCCTGAAAATTCCATTCTCCGGTCTTGCGCAGATAACCCCGATGGGCAGCACCCATACCGTAAGCCGAGCCGTGGTATTGCCGCTTGTCCAGCGACTTGTATTTCGGGTGCTCGTTGTCAAGAACTTGCAACTCGCACATCCCGACGTAAGCCGTGTCGCCAGAACCGGGGTATCGGATTGCCAATCCGTTGTTACCGCCCTGAGGAAGTTTGAATTCAAATCGAACGGCGAAGTCAGCATGTTCTTCTTTGGTGTGAATCGTGCCGCCCATGCCAGTCTTGCAGCGAATCGCGCCGTCAACAATTTCATAGTTGTCGAGTGGACCTGCCCAACCTGTGAAATCGCTTCCGTTAAAGATCGAAGCGAATCCCTCATTCGCTTTTTCCCGCAGGGTTTGATTGGCTTCTGTGGCTGGAATCTCGCGAATGTAAACGTTTTTCCAACGGATTTCGCCGCCGTGAGTTTGTAATTGAATTGGTCCAGTCGCTTCAAGAGGCAAGGCGCGGT
>JBEBGH010000489.1:0-3095 GCA_040081565.1 Pirellulaceae bacterium | reverse complement strand
CTTCTGTCGCCGTGTGCGTTTCATTTTTGTTCAGTGCTGGGTTTGTCTCGGCGCAATCGGCTGCATCGAAGGAATTCATGGAGGCATCTTCTCCGCTGAAAAAGGGAGGCGTCGTTGTAACTCGAAATTCCCCAGGCCAAGGTGTGGAAACCGTGCTGTATATATCTTCAGCGCCCGGTGGAGCCAGGACAACGCCGACCAGCACGCCCCCCGCGAACAAACCGACTCCAACCCCAGCCAATCCGACAACCGACATGGCCGCTCCGACTGTAGCTTCGCCCACAACAACAAACACGGTCGACAGTTATCCGTATCCTAATCCTGCATCGCCAACAGTAACGCAGACTCCAAGCGTCTTTCAAATCCCCAATCTGGGATATTCCCAGAGAACGCTCCAGCGCCCGAGCTGGTTCGGACAGCCAGTGACAACTCCCAATTCAGGTCTGTGTGATTGCTCGCCGCCGGGATTGACAAGCGCGACAATTCCGGCAACGGCTGATACAGCTCCGACCATTCAATTTCCTCAGGCTCAAGTCCCAACTTTGGGACGCGGCGCACCAGGCAGTTTTTGGGATCCCCAGTCAATTTACAGTGCAAAGAGTCCGTCGCCGCTGGTGAAATTTAAAAACATGCCGCCGGGGACTTATCTTGGCCAGGGGATCATCGGTCAGCCTAAAGCATATGTGGACGGTCAGCCGTTTCGAAACTTGTTCAGGTATTTCCAGCTGTTCTAACAGACTGAATCCGTGAAAAAGGAATTCCTCTGAATTCTCAGAGCGGAAAACGCCGTTTGATTCCTTTCGCTGCTCTGGCCCAGCCATAAAATGCAGGTGGGTGCCTTACGTTTTCGTCTTCAATCAGTCACAATTGAACTAATTGAACTGACCGCAAACGCAAGAATATCCGACATGATCAATTACGAAGCCTTGGAAACAATTCACCATCTGCTCCGCCTCAAGTCGGAGTTGATGGACCAATTGGCGCGATGTCCGCGTTCGGTGAAACAAGCGGAAATCGCCGCGGCTAACCTTGATAAAGTCGCTGAGGAAGCCAAAACGAGTTGGCAAAACTGTAAAAAGGAAGCCGACAACAAGCAGATGACGCTCAAGCAGCGAGAGGCTCGCATCGAACAAATGAAGGCCAAGCGAAATGCTTGCGAGTCGAACAAAGAGTTTCAAATTCTCAATCAACAAATCGCCGCCGACAACCAAGCGAACAGCGTGCTCGCCGATGAGATTTTGGAGATGTTGGAGCGTGCTGAAAACTTAAACGCCCAAGTGGCAACGGCTCGTGAACACGCGCTCAGAGGCCAAAAGGATTTGGAACGTGTTCGCGGCGATGTTACCGAGAAACAAAAGAAACTGGAAGCCGAAGTTGCCGATGTCGACAGACGACTCCAGCAAGACGAACGAGCGATGACTGGTGAAGTATTGAGCGAATACAGACGCCGTGTGGTTGCCAATGGCGAGAATGCTTTGGCGTCCACTGATGGGGAAACGTGCGGCAATTGCCACCAAGTGCTCAATGCTCAGATGCTCAGCGAACTTTATCAAAAGAAGCCCGTATTCTGTAAGGGTTGCGGTTCCATCATGTACCTGGTCCGCAGCCATGCCTCGACTTCAAGTGAGGATTAGGTTTGGCCGAACGCCCTTGCCGCAGCCTGATAACCAAAAAGTCACTGCGGCAATTGGCTGGATTTCGAGTTGAAAATCTTGCCAATGTATTAGACAATAGCTAGACAAGTTTTTCAGACCTGCGGTGATCCCATTCGCAGGTCGTTCGCATTTAATAGCCGTAACGCTGGAGATTCTCCAACGTCGCCTCGCCGTCGATTTATCAAGTTAAGAATTCAGGTTGGAGATAGCCGTGTCAGATCGAGTTCCTATGTCGCAAGAAGGCTACAACAAAATTAAAGCCGATCTCGAGCATTTGGAAATGGTTGAAATGCCAATCATTACCGAAAAAATTGCGTTGGCCCGCGCGGAAGGCGACCTGAAGGAAAACGCCGAATATCACGGTCAACGCGAGGCGCAGGGCATGCTGCAGGCCCGCATCAACCAACTTCGCTCCAAGCTGCAACGAGCGATTATCGTTGACCCGAGCCAGATTCCACGCGACCAAGTTGCCTTCGGTGCCACCGTTCGTGTTCTCGATGTTGCAATCGACGAAGAGGAGACGATTACGCTGGTCGGTGAAGGCGATGAAGACTATGACAACGGTCGATATTTGATCACCAGCCCGATTGGTCAAGGTCTGATTGGCAAGAAAGTCGGCGAAACAGTGCAAATCGCAGTGCCGCGTGGCAAACTGGTCTACAAGGTTTTAGACATCGCCTACGAACTCGAGTAAGGTTCGGCTTCCGTTTTGCTGAGTGAGCCGAGTGCGATTACCCTGCCCTATTCGGATTTTGTTTCTGTTGCCGGAGGACTCGGCGGAACTGTGAATCGCGGTGCATCCGACTTGTTGGTTTCTTCGTCCAACGCATCCTTGTAATAGGACACGCGATTCGAAGTGGAACTGCTCGAGTGGCCGGGATGATCGTCATCGATCTTGATCGTTGACTGCAAGTCGGCCAGACCCTTGCGGAATTGTTGGTAGGTTTTTCCCATATTTTTGGCGACTTCGGGCAGCCTGCTACCGAACAACAAAACCGCCACTATTGCGACGACCAAAAGTTCGGTGAATCCAATTCCGCTAGGCAGCATGGTTGTTTCCCGTGCCAGTGTTGAACAAAAAAAGCCGATATCAATCGGCTAGAAAATAGACCTTTAAGGACATTTATGAATCTTCGCGGTTGTCTTCGATTTTCGACCCAACCGGTTGATCCTTCATCCCAGCCTTAAACTCGTTGATGCTCCGGCCCATGTTTCGCATTAACGAAGGGAGCTTGGCGCTGCCGAACAGGAGCACCATAACTCCAGCAATAATCAAAAGTTCCGTGGTACCGATTCCAAACATTATTAGGTTTCCATGGGAAGTGTCGTTACAACCATTTTAGAAAACTTGTGGGCCATGTCAAACGAATGACCTCCAAATCGGCTGATAAATTCGAGATTCGCTGCCATTCGCCGCTCGACCTATTTCACAATCCGCCA
>JBEBGH010000158.1:0-11667 GCA_040081565.1 Pirellulaceae bacterium | reverse complement strand
GGCTACTCCGCGCCGTCATTACGCCGCGTTGGCGTTTGCCTGCATGCCGGCATTTGCCAAGCTGGTAATGATCTTCCTGGGTCAGTTCATGGGCGTCATGGATTTAGCGAAAATGCCGCCCCACCTGTCGTCAATGCTGCTGTACCTCAATGTGTTGGCGGGCGGTTTCATTATTTCCAGCCTGCTATGGAGTTCGGCATTGGCCGAAGTGATCGATCGACGATTCAATCGAGCTTCGATTTATTTATTGATCGCCGCAGGATTAACTGCGTTTGGTGTGATTCACTCGCCGATTCCGGGTGACAAGATGTTTTGGCCTTGGCAACTCGGTGACTCCACTCAGATTCGTGTTGTGGTCGAGTTGATCGTGAGCTATGTGCTGATGGCGCTGGTCTTTTTCGTGGTGGGCGTTTCAACTCGCGCGGAAAATCTTCCAATCGATTCGGACGAGGAATTTGAAAGGATCGGTTGATGCTGGAACGCGTGCTTGAACCCGAGGTAATGGATTCCTACGAAGAAGCCGACGGTTACAACTCGATGGACCATTCCGCGGTGAATGTCGCTTTTGCCGAAGATTTGTTGGCGGCAGGTTACGTCGGCGGGGACACACTCGACCTTGGCACCGGGACCGCACTGATTCCGATTCAAATCGCTCGGCGAGTTCCGCAGTGCCGTATCATGGCCGTCGACCTGTCGGTCAACATGCTGGAACTGGCGCGCTACAATCTCGAGGCAGCGGGCGTGACCGCGCAAGTTCAATTGGGACAAGTTGACGGGAAGGCCCTCCCCTACCCCGACAACATGTTTGACGCCGTGATCTCGAACAGCATCATTCATCACCTTGCTGAACCCGTTACTTGTTTACGTGAGGCGATCCGGGTAATCAAGCCCGGGGGGCTTGTTTTCTTTCGCGACCTTATGCGTCCCGACAATCTCGCTAAACTTGAGCAACTTGTGCAAACGTACGTCGGTTGCGAACAGGCCCGTGCGCAGCAGATGTTTCGCGAATCGTTGCATGCCGCCCTGGATCTTGCAGAAATTCGTGAATTGATTTCATCGCTTGGATTTTCACCCAACTCAGTTCAAGCAACCACTGACCGACATTGGACTTGGACGGCCCATAAGCCCAACTAGCGATAAATTTCATGAAACAAGTCATTGCGATCGTCAAACCGTTTGTCGCGGAGGGTGTCCTAAAGGCCATCGCCGACCTCGCCGTGGAGGACGTCACGATTCGCGAAGCCAAAGGCTATGGTCGTCAAAAAAACTATCTGGATCTATATCGCAACAACGAATTTTCGCTGATGTTTGTGGCGAAAGTGGAAATTTCGATGTTGGTGGAAGACGAACTATTGGAGACCGTAATTGGGCGAATCACCGAGGCTTCGCGAACCGGTCGACTCGGGGACGGTAAGATCCTGGTGTTGCCCTTGGCCTGCCGTCCAGTGCCGCTTGATTAATCGAACTGCTGCGACTGCACTTTAAATGAATACGCTAAACGAATCCAAAACTGACGTTGTGATTGTTGGCGGTGGACCCATCGGCCTGGAAACGGCAGTCGTGCTGCAACGTGCCGGTTTGAAGGCGACAATTCTGGAGGCTGGCTCGATTGGCAACACCATGAGTTGGTGGGCTCCGCAAACTCGCTGGTTCAGCAGCAACGAACGGATCGCCATTGCTGGCGTGCCCTTGTTGACGACAGACCAAACGAAGTGCACTCGCGAACAATACCTTTCCTACTTGTGCGGCGTGGCCATGCAATTTCGTTTGCAGATTCGCTGTTACGAACGAGTGGAATCTATCGAACGCGTGGGCAGCGAATTATGGATTCTTTCGCGCAGCCAATCGGGAACGCAGCGCACAAAATGTCGCGCCGTCGTGTTAGCGACCGGCGGCACGGATCGACCACGGCGATTGAGAATTCCGGGCGAAGACCTGCCGCATGTCGACCATTACCTGCGCGAACCACATCGCTACTTTGGCCGCCAAGTCCTGATTGTAGGTGGGCGCAATAGTGCCGTCGAAGCTGCACTTCGGCTTCATCACTGCGGCGCTCAAGTAACGCTCAGTTACCGGCAAGCAGAATTGAACGAGCTTGGTTTGAAATATTGGTTGCTGCCGGAAATTCGCGGGTTGATTGCGCCCGGAAAAATTGGCTCGCATTTCGGAACTTCGCCAAAACAGATTACGAATTCGCATGTGGTTTTGGCGACGAACGAAAATGCGACTCCGCTCGAAGTCGCTTGCGACAACGTGTTGGTGCAAATCGGTTACGAGCAAGACAAGTCGTTGATGCAGAACGCCGGTATCCAGTTGAGCGGTGACAACGCCCGTCCGACTTTCAATGAAGACACGATGGAAACCAATGTTCCAGGTGTTTACGTTGCCGGCACGGCCATCGCCGGGACCCAGTCGAGCAGCTACAAAATCTTTTTGGAAAACTGCCATGGTCATGCGAACAAGATCGCGGCTCATCTGACCGGACAGTGTGAGCAACAAGTCCCGCAAACCACGGGTCACTGCGAAGTTTACGCGGAACCAGAAAGCTGACGTTCCGTCCAGAGTACTCGACTATCGCAATCCCACTTCGGGGGCGACTTCGGTTTCGGCCTGACCGCCGCCCTTGCGAATCCTCAAGGCCACCAAAACACGGCGGCGAACATTCCGCAGGGGATTCGTCAACCGGCGATGCAGGCGAATCCACCAGGGATAGTCCAGCGGTACCAGATGCCAAGCCTCAACGTGATATCGGCGGCGATGTTTCGATAGATGGTAACGATCACTCTCGGCCAAAAATCGAAAGGCCCACCCCAAACCCCACCATCGCGGCAGCCGTACGCTAATTTGAAAATCAACGAGATGTGGGCGGCCATCGGTGCTGACCAAAATGTTTTCCGGTTTGTGCAAATCGATATAGGCGATTTGACGGCGATGAAGTTCTTGGAGCAGTACCTCAAGGTTTTCAAAAAAATCTTCGGGGACTGCCGGCGTGCGAGACAAAGGCTGGCCTTCGATGTAGTCATGCGCCGCCGCGGTCGGCATCCGAGAACCGCTCGCCGACTGGACGCGATAGCAACGCGGAATGCCAGGAACTCCGGCAAGCCCATTGAGCATCGACCATTCCCGATTGGCAACCCAACGGCCCAACCAACGCAATGGAAAACCGGCCAACGATTGGCAGCGGTTGATCTTGCAAACGATTTTCCGGCCTGAATTTTCGTAAAGCGACGTGGCGGCCCACGCATCGTGCTTGAATGTCTCGCGATGAAAGAATTCGACTCCATCCACGATAATGGTGGTGGGTGGTTCGCTATTCCCTAACGCCCGCAACATAGCTGGTCGGCGACGCGTGGTTGGAATGGTGGATTCGGCGGCTGACACTTGCGGCTCGCAATTGAAGCAACGACTAGATTTCTGGTTCAGGAAACGCGGTTCCCGCATTCGATTCACGGAAACCAATGTTCGTTGTTCAATTTCGGCTAGCGTCTCAGCAGAACTGTAGCTCGTTTAACGATCAGTCGGTTGGAGCTGGCTTTTTCGCCTACGGTGCAAGTGTTTTTGCTAGCAGGAAGTATGAAACGTTGCCTTGATCTATCGCTTTTGACTGTCATTCTTTTGAAAAGGTGAGCCACAACATGCCGCGCGGCGGAATGGTCAACTTCATTTTGGCGGCTCGTTGGTGATCAAGCCGAATGCGATTGGGCTCTCCATCATTGACGCGGCAAACTACGTTTTCAGGGAGCCCCGAGTAATAAAGCGGCACCGAAATCTGCCGCTCGATTGGCTGATCTAACGGATTGTAAACGACAGCAAGCGCCGCCGTGGGCAAATCCGGATTAACGTGGAGCAGTCCATCCCAGTCTCGACCATCGGCCCTGCGCAACGGGATAACCGCGCTATCGAGAATTGCGCGGTGGCGTTTATAAAACTGAACCCAGCGGCTGACCATCTCCCGCGTCGCCGCAGTGTCATACAAACGCGGGCCACGAAAACAGGCTTGAACGCCCGCACCCAGCAAATTCTGCAACCGGCGTTCGTAGTGATCGCGATGCTGGTCGAGCGGCTCGATGGTCGCCGCAGCTCCGCCGCCATGGTATTCGGTGAGCGGTACAAACATCCAACCCATCGTCGGCAACTTGAAACGCGTCCCATCGTGAATGTTCTGACGTTCGATAATCTCTTGTTCTTCTCGTGGCAATGACCAATTCGTTTCGCGGTAGCCCATCGCAACTTTGCTCGATCCGTTCAAGAAATACCAGTCGGGAACATTCAAGTAGATCCCCTGACCACGGCACCAACGATAGAAGCTCGTGATCTTTTGCCATTGCTTCCAGCGAGAGTCTTCAAGCCCGGTGTGCCCAGGGTGGTCATGCGATGCGCACACGTCCCCCGGATACGAACCATCGTGCTCCAGGACATCGCATCCTGTCTTTTCGTAAAACGCGTACAACTTTTTGAAATAGGCTTGCCCCCATTCGCTTTCCAAACAAGGGCTGTTCCCAAATCTGGCAAAGCCACCAACCTTTCCAGTCTCAGGATTCACAACGTCGTCCTGTGGGCTGATGGATCGACTGGCAAGTAACGAATAGCCGCCCAAGGCGATCCCTTGCTGATGTGCCTCGTCCGCCAATTCGCGAATGGTTTTTAGATAGTCGGGGGTGTCGTTTTCGATGTCGAAGCCGCTGCCAAAGGTCATCAAGACCAATTCAAATCCAACATCGGCCGACTGTTCGATGGCCAGCCGAACGGCGGCTGGATCGGCGCTGCGGACATGATGAATCAGAGGATTTTCATTGACCCAAGGCGCGATCGTTTGATACATCCGGCATAAGGACAACGCTTGCCTCGTCTCGTCCCGATTCTCATAAGCCAAAATCCAGGTGCGAAATGTCTCGAACGACTTGCCGGGATCAACGACGGCGTTCGGACCTTGGGGCGGTCGACACTCCAACAGACACTTCGTAGCGCGGCGATAGTTGACCTGAGTTGCATATTCCGGGTCTGCGATCCAATGAACCACGTCCGTTTGAGCGCTTGCCCCCATGCATCGAACAATTCGTGAAATCGGTCTCAACATGAAGTGCGGGTGTAAAGGGCTCCGCGAGTTCTTCGACTTGCGAGGATGCCTCCACGCAGGCCAGGATTTCGCTGGTAAAGCCCGTGAGGTGAATCGAATCTTGCGAACCGTTCTCGATCGTCATCCATTTACACAGCAGTGGGATGCCGTCGTACATTTCATAGTGCACAACCACTCGCAAATCAGCGGGCAATTCCGGCGCGGCATTTGGCGGGCGGAAGCGTAACTGGAGTTCAATTCCGGCCGGTGGCCAATTGATGGGTACTGATATCCATTCCTTACGCGGCTTCCAGGGAAAACGGGCGATGATGGGTCGTGTGGAAAAACTTTCGAATTGAAAGGCTGCGGGGTCGGCTGACAACCGCGCGAGATCGTTCGGTTGCAAAAAGTTTTCGACCGAATGTCCCCGCAAACCGCCAATGTTGTATTCCTTTTGATTGAACGAAACTCGTCCCTCGGGACGGACGCTTCGCAACAATGCCGCACCACTTTGAAGTTGCTTAAACTCCACGCAACCCAGATTGGGAGCCACTAGAAAAGACCGCCTGAGCAATCCATTATCCAGAACCAGTTCCCGCGGCTGGTCGGTGCGAAAAACGCCCGACTTGCGGCCACTGTGGTGGACCAACCAGTCTTCGGCGATTGGCTCGGGAGGTGAATCCAATCCGGCGATCCTCGCGATGACTTCTTTGCTGACAACGGCATCGATTTGCGGAGAGGCTGCGCTCAAAAGGTGGGCCGATAAAGCAACCCACAACGCGAACCCGCAGCAAATTTTGATTGCCCTGCGATTGCGTTTGAGTTCTTGGAATTTTGGCATTTGACCTCCGCTAATTTTTGGCTCGCTGCAGTCGATAACTTAACTCGATATGCCCTGCAAATTGACCGTTTCGACATGAACCCCGGCAACTACGAAAACGTCTGGTATAGCACACGTTAGCACCTTCGACTTAAACTGGCGACACTGTGACACCATACGAATTTGCGATTGAGATTGTGAAGCGACTCCAGGCGGCCGGGTTTCAAGCCCTGTTTGCCGGGGGCTGCGTGCGCGACGAGTTGATGGGCAAGCCGCCCAAGGACTACGACGTCGCGACCAACGCGCGACCGGACGAAGTCCGCCAGTTGTTCGGCGTTCAACGAACCCTTGCGATCGGCGCGAGCTTCGGTGTCATTTCCGTGTTGGGCCCCAAATCGGCCGGGCAAATCGATGTGGCGACCTTCCGTCGTGATTTGGGTTATTCCGACGGGCGGCACCCGGATGCGATTGCCTTTGCGGACGCGCGCGAGGACGCCCAGCGACGGGACTTCACGATCAACGGATTGTTCTTTGATCCCATTGCTCAACAGGTGCTCGATTTTGTTGGCGGCAAGGCCGACCTCGAGGAACGGGTTGTGCGCGCGATCGGCGACCCTCATCAGCGAATTGACGAAGACAAATTGCGGATGCTGCGCGCAGTCCGCTTTGCAGCCACGTTAAACTTTGAAATCGATGAGCAGACCAAGGCTGCCGTCCGTGAGCACGCGGCCGAAATCAAAATCGTCAGTGGTGAACGGATTGGAGCCGAGATGCGTCGCATGTTGACGCACGCCACTCGTCATGTTGCCGCCCGGCTTCTCGTGGAATGTGATCTTCTCCAAAACATCGTTGCGGGGGGAGAAAGAGAAACCAGCAACCGGGCCAATTGGCGATCTCGGCTGAAGTGGTTGGAAGAGCTAGGTGAAAAAACCCGTTTTGAAACCGCACTGGTCTTGTTGCTTGCGCAGACCATCAAGGAGGAAGGGATCGAGCCTGTGGCCGAACAATGGAAACTCTCCGCAGCGGAACGGAAATCCTGCGAATGGATCCACGACCATTGGCTGACGCTGACACGCGCCGCGCATTTGCCCTGGAGTCAAATTCAGCCGTTATTGATTCACGCAGATGCGGAGGCCGCCTTGCAAATCGCCGAAACCACCATGGGCCCATTGCATGTGGGGGTTGAGTTTTGCCGCAAGCGTTTAAGTTGGCCAAAGGAAAAATTGGATCCGCCAGCATTCTTGAATGGCAGTGACTTGCAGGCTTTAGGCCTGACACCAGGACCTGTTTTTGCAAAGATTCTTTCGCAAATTCGCGACGAACAATTGGACGGGCTATTAAACTCGCGTGCTGACGCGGAAAAAAAGGCCTTGGAGCTAGCCGGGCAAATCCCCTAAGCTTAGGCCGACGAGTTTTGAGAAGTAACCAACAATCGCCGCTTCGCTTTTCAGCTAAACACTGAACTTCAGCAGATCATTACAGGGTAGGAACATGTTTCGATTTTTCTTAGTTTTGGCTTTTGCATTGTGCTTGCTCTCTAGTCCTGCGGCCATGGCACAAGGAAACGCGGCCGCTAAAGAAGTCGGTCAAAAGCCCCAGCAACCGGCTGAAAAAATGACTGAAACAGAGGCTTGGAAAAAGATGGTTGGCAGTTGGCGGCCAACGGCTGGGGAACTGGCTGGCAAACCGATGCCCGCGCAAATGAAGTCCATTCGACTCTCGATCAGCGCAGAAAAAACTTACTCTGTCGACTTTGGGGGACTGCTGGACAAGGGAACGATCGCCATTGATTTGTCGGGCGAACAAATGCAAATGAAGCTCACTGGGACAGAAGGACCAAACGTTGACAAAGTCATTCCGGCGATTTTCAAATTTGAAAAAGAATTTCTGGTCGTATGCTATGACGTGGCAAACGAAAAAAGCCCCACCGAATTCAAATCGCCGGACGGTTCATCCATCGTTATCTTGTATTACGAGCGGGTGAAAGATGAAGGTCCGTCGAAGTAACGGACAATGTCATTTCACGTCATCGGTAATTTCAAGTTCTGGGAACCGTTGCTTAAGTCGAGCAAGTCCGTTTCTGGTTATGGAAGTTCCTCGAATTTCAAGTGTTTTTAGCTTATGTAAATCGGGAAACGAATCCAAAGTCGCATCTGTGATCCTTGGGCAATCGTGATACTCAACCTTTTCCATTTCTGGAAACAGGGATAGATTTTGGGTGATCGCTGCGATTGCCTCGTCACTTACTGAGTCGGCCGAACTCGATGTTGGCTCAAACGCCAGTTTAAACGTGTCGCGAAAGGCATTTTCCGGCACACCCGTCCACCGCATGAAATTCGAGAACCAGTTTAACGATACACGTTTGTATGCGAATCCACCGCCAAGCTGTTCGACTGCCTGGATTGTGTGAGACCGGGACAACAGGCGACGTCTTTCCCTCGCGAATAGACCCAACGCAATCGAAGCGATCACCACCGCAATTAACAGCGTTCGAATTTTCCATTGAATGCGTTTCATGGGCAGATCGAATAATGAATCTGTTTAAGTCCGGGTATGGGATGGGAGTCATTCGAATACGATCTAGCGACTTGGACCCGTGACCATCGCATCGTCCAGATCTACTGTGATTCCATTGTGGTCGCTCAATCGTGTGCCCGCAACAGTCGCCTCCCACGCTTGGATATCGGAGACGGCGGACGCTATGTCATTAGACAAACATACGTGATCGATATTGCGTCGTGAAAGACCCACCGAAGCAACGAAATCAGCCTCAGTAACGCAGGTAAGTTTGGCATCGTCCAGCGCCGCAGATAACATTTGCCGAATTTCAATTGTTCCATATTGACCGACTCCGTCGCGATGTTGGTTGTAGTCGCCTGCGGCAATCAGTCGGTGATCAGGGAATGAGCGCCTCAGGTCAATCCAATCGCGGCGATGCCACTCGATCGCTCTCTTGTGTTCTTGCCACGGCAAAGATTTTCGATCTCCCCCTTTCGCACCGTGATACGGGATGATCGAGCCATAAACGATAAGACGCGCGCCCCGTCCATAAAGTTCGACACAGACGGCCTCGCGAGGATCTGACGTAACAATTCTATCAACGATCTTAAAGGATTCTTTTCGAACCCAAATTGCAGCAACGGCTTCTCCTTCGCGCGGTTTTCGCGGGGACGGTTCCGTGAACAACCCGACAAAGTCAGACCCAAGATTTACGCCCGTACTGGTTTCCGTAAGCACCAAGATATCGGGCCTCAGACCGAGTAGGTGTTTGACTCGGAATTCGTTTTTGGGGCTATCGATTTCAGGACGTTCGACGTTCCAGTTGACGATTCTCATTGAAGGCTCATTCTCATGGGGTAGCGCCCCGCATCACACTGGGCTTCTTGAACAGGGAATTTGGGCATCGGCTCCGTTCCTACGTCACTCCGCGTGGTCACATCTTAATTGGCGTCGTTGCGCATTTTGCTATCCTTCACGACCGCGTCGAAGGCGGTCTTAGAAGCCTCTCGGAGATCCACGACCGGTCGCAATGCGGTTTGAAACTTTTCTGCTATGTACGCCATAGTCTGATTACATTCCTTTGGAAAGCCCATACCAAAGTCGATCTGTGAGGCATCCTCATCGGACATGATTGCCAGGGCCTCAAATAGTTCTGCGAGTCGCTCCAATTCCTGTCGAAGCTATTTAAATGGTGCCGGTTCCATCGGATCTACCTACACTTTGCTCGTCGCGTGCAGTTGGTTGAAATAAAATTAATTAATATGCAGCGCACTAGATATTTTGGCTGCTGCGTGAAGTTGATTTTGGCGAGAGAAATAGGAAATGTCAATTTTGTGAAGGATGGCCCAAGAATTCAGGAAAACCATGTGTTTGTGGGAGCGAAATCGTTCAATCTAAATTCCCGCTTCTCTGCGGCCATTGAAGTATGCCTAGTATTTTGTCTGAATGTCTGAACCAAAGTACCACCCTTGCCTAACGGAATCCGCCGCAACAACTTAATAGCGCAGAGTTAACGACGCGGTTTCCAGCCTTCCATTTCACGAATCATGTGACGAAGGTCATCACCTGTCACGCCAGTTTGCTCCCTGAATTTTTGGTCAAACTCTTGCTTTTCGGATGCGGATGCCCTCTCGTAGTTATCAGCCCACGCCGATGCGGTGTCCCGTCCCATAGACTCATACAGATTTGGAGACGTGTAATCAGAAGAGGAATATGCCGAAGAGGGTGAACGCGGACTTGAAGAGGGCGAAGACGCAGTAGTAGTTGAGGATGGTGAACGTGGATTCGACTTGGATGACGCTTGGAAAGACGTGTACGCTTTCCCGACAATCATTAGCGGAAATCCACAACAGCCGAACACTACTGCTAGTGCGATCCAGACTGGAGTGTTGATTGTTAACGTATTTTTGTCGCGAGGGTTTTCAAGATATTGCTAGTCATGTTTTTGAGAATTGGTATTTGAAAACTCTTTATTGAGCTCTACAAGTTCGGCGGTTGGTTCTAAATTCCGTTGAGTGATGTTTTGGAATTTCTCCCAAAGAAAATCAATCAGGGAAATGACTTTGGGTTTGGCAAAGAGCACACATTGGTTGAGACGAGATATTACTAAGTTCGCAACACTCTTCGTTTGCGAAACGGGCACAGATTTATTTGGTGTTAGAGCCGGAACGATCGAAATGTTTTCGCAAAACTTGCATTTGAATCGCTTGCCGCCATGTTTCGGGTCGATAGAAAACCGTCTCTCACATTTCGGGCAGCGAAATTGAATCATGGAATTCATGGTTTGTCGATTGAATTCAATATCTCATGCTGATGACCAGATAATTAGATTTTACCTATGACAATCGTGGAGTACGAGAAGATTGTTCCAGAAATTGTCGGTCCTTTTTAGGGAGAGCTAGCGATAGTTTGCGATATTTCGCGTGGCGAAAGCTGCAGTTACGTGTCGGAAATTGAAACAATTAAGGTCCTTCCCGCCAGTTCCACGATGAAGTCGCAAAACCAGACTTGCCAAATTTTGTAATTGACTTTCAGCCAATAACAAGTAAAATTCTGACTCGTACTGTCAGTACCGTTCTACTTATTTTGAGAACTGATTAAGCATATCAGGGCCCTCGGTAATCCGCTTTCGGGCGGAACCCCTCGGCCCTCAGTTCAAGCGGCTTCAAACGATCGGTTTGAAGCCGCATTTTTTTTGTCGGGGACGTTGCTATTTGGATGCCGGAAGCTGAATTCCTTAAAGAGCAAAACAATGCGTCAATTTTTCTGCTGACGCATTGGCGAGAGTTGTTTGATCCATTTACACCTGACTCTTTTCAGCCTCGGTTGCACAGTCCATCAAGCCTTGTTCGCGAACTTGGTTACTTAAGTCCGTTTGCAATCGAATCGACAAGCTGGTGGAAGCACATTCGGCAAGTTCAGTCGGAGCTTTCAAGAGTCGTGGACGAGAACAGAGATGTATTGAACGATTTGCCTGAATACTCATGGCAACTCGATCGCCTTTCAAAAGCAACTCGTGCACGCGATATCGTAACTTGGTGCTCACTCATTGGCGAACGCGAAGACGAATATGAATCGACAGCAATTAGCTCAATAAAAGAGGCTGCGGCAGAATTACCCGAAAAGAAGGAGAGAGCGTATTCCTCTCTGCGTAGGCTTGCGACATTTGCTATTCAGTTGCTCAAGGAAGACAAAGAGGTCCATCCGGGATTATCGTGGGTGTAGGCTGAGTCCACCACAATAAAAGTAGATGGCGGTTTTGAAGTTTTCAATGTTTCGGAAGCCACCGACG
>JBEBGH010000157.1:0-11672 GCA_040081565.1 Pirellulaceae bacterium | reverse complement strand
TGTTTTTTGTGCGGACGCCCGAGGTCACCTTGATCGGCAGTTCCCCAGAAATCATGTGCCGCGTGGTTGATCGAAAAATGACCGTTCGACCGTTGGCGGGAACACGTCGCCGTGGACTGACACCCGAGGAGGACAAAGAACTGGAGGTTCAATTGTTATCGGATGAAAAAGAACGGGCCGAGCATGTGATGCTCGTCGATCTTGGGAGAAACGACGTTGGGCGAGTCGCCAAGTTTGGCTCAGTGGAGTTGCCCGATTTGATGGTGGTCGAACGTTACAGCCATGTCATGCATATTTCGTCGACGGTTACTGGCGAATTGCGAGAGGACTGTGATGCTTTCGATGCCCTAATGGCCAGTTTGCCTGCCGGAACCGTGAGTGGGGCCCCCAAAGTGCGAGCAATGGAAATTATCGATGAACTGGAACACTGCCGGCGTGGGCCCTACGGCGGGGCCGTCGGCTACATCGATTACTCGAACAATGTTGACACATGTATTGCCTTGCGAACGATGGTGATTAAAGACGATACAATTTACGTGCAGGCCGGTGCCGGGATCGTCGCCGATAGCATTCCCGCGGCGGAATTCGAAGAAACCATGAACAAGGCACGTGGCCTGCTTCACGCCATTGAAATTACAAACGCCCGTTTCGGCCTGTGAGCGTCAGAATGAATTCACGACGAGCCAAGACTTGTCGCCTTTTTTTTGAACGCTACGGCAACTAAAATTGATCTTTTTCTCAACACGACACCTCCGCCCGGCGACTTAATTGTGAAGATTTTGCTCAATCAACAACAACTCGAAGCCGGCGTAGAAAACCTTGCCAACGAAATCAAAGCTGTTTACGGGCACCAGCCATTAACGATCATTGGAATCATGACTGGTAGTGTGGTGCTCCTGGCGGATTTGATCCGCAAATTGGAAATGCCGTTGCGTGTGGGCGTTGTCCAGACTTCTAGTTACCGGGGCACAGAACGTGGCCCGTTGACCATCAATTCTGAACTCATGCTCGATATCACGGATCGTGATGTGTTGCTGATTGATGACATTTTTGATACGGGTCACACCCTAAAAGAAGTGATTCATTTGATGAAGTCGTTGGGTCCAGCGTCGTTGCGATCTGCCGTCCTGCTGAAGAAAAGCGGAAGGCAGGAGGTTCATCTGGTTCCCGACTTCGTTGCCTTCGATATTCCAGATGAATTTGTGGTTGGCTACGGATTGGATTTCAACGACGAATATCGCAACTTGCCATATTTGGCTTGTCTCGAAACAGCCGATTTGGAAACTTCGCAGTATCCCACATGACCATCCAACGCTTAGCGTTCTTGACCCGTTCGTTTTGGCCGATTGTCGGTCCCGTAGAATCGCAAATCGGATTGTTGGCGGGGGAGTTTCTTCGCGGCGGGCATTCCGTGCACCTGTTCACGACCCAATGGGAGCCCGATTGGTCGACAGAACTGTCCTATCGAGAGGTACCCGTAACGCGAGTGCCACGGGCTTCCGGGGGGACCTGGGGAGTTTCGCGGTATGCCAGGGCTCTGGCGAAAGAGTTGGTAATGGAATGCCCCGACTGGGATGCGGTGGTTGTAATTGGTGGGCCTGATGAACTAGAGGGGGCGATTCGAGCAAAAGAGAAGGGCGGTCCACGCCAAGTGGTTTTGCGACTGGATTACCGGCTGAAAAAAAACATGCAGCGCGGCGCTGGGTTTCGCAAAAAAATGGCAAAGTTGATTCCCCAAGCCGATGCTGTTTGCCTGCCACAACCTGGATTGGCTGAGTATTTTTTTAGTTCTGTTAAATCTCCACCCAAGGTCTTGGCGGACGTCGTTGACGACGAAAGTTTTCGTCCCACAGAAACTGCCGAAAAACATTTATTACGAGAATCAATTGGAGAATTGCATCCCCTCCTTTTGTTGTCGAAACGAAGCGTCCTTGGAGTGTACAACACAGATTTTGATGAGGACCCATCGTTAACGATGTTGCTGGAGGCTTGGGCCAAAACGGTTCGCAAAGTCCCTGAAGCGAGATTGTGGCTCGTAGGCGACGGACCTCAGGCAGCCTCAGTCTGGCAAATGATCAATGACTTAGGGATATCTCATTCAGCAGTTCTGGTGGGGAATTTTGATCATGGCAACGACGCCAACCGTGCGGCCGATTTCTACATTCATCCATTGGCCAACTATGACGATCAAACGGCTTTGCTAGAGGCCATGGCCAGTCACTTGCCGGTCGTCTTTTCTGAATGCGAATCGACCCCTGGCTTTCTTCAAAACGAACAAACAGGTTTTGGATTTGAAGCCAATTCAGTGAGCGATTGTGCGCGGGCACTTAGTCAAATGTTCGATCGGGAAACGCCCCGTGAACTATTAGGTCGCAACGCTGGGAAGGCCGTCCCCGCCGATCACCGTTTGAGTCGAGCCGTGATCCGATGGCAAGAGTTTTTGGAATCCGTGAATTGTCCAACGCGAGCAAAGACTTGACATGAAAAAGTGTGTGTTTTTCGTATCCGACACCAGTCATTGGGGACCATTCCACCAATTGGAATCGCTTTCGCGACATTGGTCGACAGAAAACATTTCAGCCGACGTTGTCCAAGTATCTTTTGAACAACCATCTGGGAGGCCCTTGAAGGAGTCGACGAATTTTCGGTTCCGCCAGCTGATTTTACCTCGTCATAATCTATTTGCCTTTCGCCAGCTCGAACAATTTCTCCGGTTGGTCGCGCCCGACACGATATTCAATTGGTGCGGCGGGCCATTTGTAAATTTAGCGGCGAGACGTACTGATTGCGAGTTGATTGAGGCACAATTTGATCGCAACCAGTGTCGGCAGAATTTGAGTTGGAAACGATTGACGCGAACTCCAGACCTTTTTGTGACGAATGACTCGCAATTGGTCGAACAGAGATTTGGTGACGATCTGCCGACGCGAGTGGAAATCATTTCCAAGATGGCTGGCACGGCTACGGACGATGAAAAATCCGGTGAAGTCGCCCGCGAACAATTGCGAAGCGATTTGCAAATATCCGGAGATGCCAAAGTTGTGACCTCGATTGCCCCGCTGGTCCCCGCTAGTTCCCTCAAAGACCTGATTTGGGCGAATGACCTTTTGCATTGTATTCGACACGACGTGCATCTGCTGATCGTCGGTCGCGGACCGCAGCAATGGCGGCTTCAACGTTTTGCTCGAACGACTGAATCCAAAAACAATGTTCACTTTCGGGATGACCTGGGAGATGTGGCGATTAATGGCGCTGATTGTTACTGGAATTCCTTGAGCGAAGCCGAACCGGAGGGTGTTCTGACGGCTATGGCAAACGGAATTCCAGTGGTGTCGGTGATTCACTCGCTCGATCAAGACCTGTTACAGCACCAACGAACCGTATTGGGCGTTGAACGCGGGCGCAGAGATCAATTCGCGCGGTGGACCAAATACGTTCTAGAACAATCGGAGTCCATTGCGCGAATGACTTGCCAGGCGCAAGACTACGTTCACCGTACTCGTCGTCATGAGATTATCGTCGAGCAATTCGAGCGGGTGTTCTTGGGTGAAATGAGCGGCCATCCAGCATGACTACGGCGCGGATCACTCATTCGGTAAATGAAGCCGCTGATTGTTTGCGTGAGGGGGGCGTCGTCGCCATTCCGACGGAGACAGTTTACGGCCTGGCGGGTGACGCCCGGAATGAGACGGCGATCCAGAAGATTTTCGCAATCAAGGGTCGGCCAGCGAACCATCCGCTGATCGTTCATTTTGCGACGGCGGAGGAGGCGTTTGAATGGACTGTCGAGATTAACGAGTCGGCCAGAAAACTGGCCAAGGCTTTTTGGCCAGGGCCGCTTTCATTGGTCTTACGGAAACAAAAATGGGTTTCCGATTCACTTACCGCCGGGCAAGCTACCGTGGCAGTACGTGTACCCGCACATCCGATCGCCCACCAATTGCTTGTGGAATTTCGCGGAGCCTTGGCGGCCCCTTCGGCAAATCGTTTTACCAAAGTCAGCCCGACTTCGACCGCTCATGTGATGCATGACTTGAGCGATCGATTGGAATTGATTCTTGAGGGCGGCAATTGCGAAATCGGAATCGAATCAACCATTATTGATTGTTCGCAGCCAGATCCAGTTTTGCTTCGTCCCGGTTACGTAACCGTTGAAGAGCTAGAAGCGGTTTTGGGAAAGCCGATTTTTTTCAAGAACTCTGCGGGAACATTGAGTCCAGGCCAGCATGCCATTCACTACGCGCCTGAAGCAGATTTGTTTCTGGTGAATAACAGCGATATCGCCAACGTGGCGAGAAAGTTTTCGGCCACCGGTAAACAAGTACTTGTAATTTCCAGCCAACCGATGTCGCCGTCGATTCCGGCCGCTCATTGGTTGATTCCCGCTGACCCGAAAGAGTTCGCCCGTCGAATCTACGGCCTGCTGCGCGAGGCGGACGCTGCTAAATTCGATGTGGTTTTAACCCAGTTTCCGAGCGCGCAAGGGATTGGTTTAGCGCTGGCCGACCGTCTCCGCCGCGCGGCAAAACCACTTCCTGAAACAATTTTATGATGAATTACGCTTCCCCGAACGAGCAGCGCAGGTTGGTTCCGAGGTGAATGCCCTCGGTTTAATTCAAGTTCGAAACTGGACAAACGGCCATTGAATTCGTGGCGGTTGAGCGACAAAGCCCGATTTACTGGGAAGTCCGTGGAAAGGGCCGAAGAACTATCGGCTTACACCGTTAAATTTGTTGTCTTTTTCGGCTTTTTTGTTATCCTTAGAGTAGTCGCTTGTCAGGCAAAAACTTGGGCTTGGGCGGAGCTTTTGGTGCTCCAAGCAAAAGTTGCCGGTTCCTTTTCTGCTTCCAACGAGTTACGGGTCTGCGACGTTTCTGTTTGACGATTTGGCGGATGACGAGTTTGGAATGTACTCTCGGGCATGTCAGAAGAGTGGAGAAAATCATGACTCAATTTTTTGCGAACCAATCTATCAGACGACTGTTTTTCGGACTGATGGTCGTCGTTGTTGGCTTGGCTAATCTTGCGGCAAGTGCCCAAGATCAAACCTACGACACTTTGCCGATGGCCGAAAAATACGTCCTTCCGGACACTGAAGAGCCGGTCATCGACCCGGATGATCCCAACCAAAAGGCGAAACCCCGAAGCGATGCCTATCGCAAAGTCGAGAACTTGCGCCGCCAAGACAAAACGGCGGCTTTGGAGGCCTTGAAGGCTGGGAAAGTTGCGGAAGCAGCAACTTACCTTACCGACTTTTTGTTTCCAGAAATGACTCAACAAAACGAGCAAGTGCTCTCTGATCTCGGCAAGTTGCGTGACGAATTCAATCGGTTTGTAATTGCAACCTCCGGAGCCTCGCGGAAGTCGTTCATCGAGACGGTTTGTTTCCCCACTCTTAAAACAATCGCTGAGGGTAATTATCACCCTTCGGCACGCCTGAATGCGATTTTGATTATCGGAAGTTTGAACGACGTTGATACCAGCACGGGAATTGCTCCAACTCCAAATGCGGAGTGCGTAAAATATTTGCTAGGCTTGACTGAAAAGGCGGATGCTGCGGAGTTTTTACTCGTGGGAGCATTCACTGGATTGCACCGAGTTGCCGAGATCGAGAGTATTCAGCGACGTATCGAACAAGGTGATTTGGACCGTATGTTCAAAATGGCATTGGCCACTGTTCAAAACAAAGGGCCTGGCCAGGACAAACTTAGCGCGGAAGTTTCCTATTGGCTGAAGCGCCGTTCTGCGCAAATACTCGGCTCTCTGAAAAATAAGGGCCAAAATAACGAGACGTCCACGGCTCTAATGGCGATTGTGGCTGACAAGAATGTAAAGGACCTTCTGCGAATTGATGCGATGGAGGCACTCAAAGAAGTCGGCATCGATAAGGCTAACGCGGAATCATTAATCGACACTTTGATTGCGTTCGCTGCAGAACAATTGGAAAGCGAAGCGGTCGGGATTCGGCGTCGAGTCGAAGAATATGTGACGGTCGGGTTATTGCTCGATGATACCTACATCATTGACTCGAAGAGCTTTGAACCAGGGAATAATTCGAAAACGGGTGGCGACAAACCTGGAGCGGGTACGGGTGGTGGTGCTGAAGGGGGTGACGAGGAGAATCAAAACAAGGGCAGCACAAAAGGCGAACGAAAACCAGGTTTCGACTTGCCCAATCATGCGCTCAACACGATCCGTCGAAAGGCGAAAGCCTACCTGTATCAATTTCATCGAACCTTTTCGGAAGAATCGCTGACCAAGGAACTGGCGGCGGCCGACAAAGACCGTGTTCGCAAGGCCCTGAGGATCATTGAACGCGCGCTGAAAGATACTGACATTGGACTGGTTGATCTTGGAAAGAAACCAGATGCCAAAACGCCTTATGAAGAGGAGCTCAAGACCAACAGCGTGTCGGACCTGATGTACGAACGCTTCATGGCAGCCAGCACGGAGATGAAGGCCTTGAAGCGAAAGATCGAAGACCCAGCTGATACCAAATAATCCTTTGCCAAGTCGCAAAACTCAACGACACGTGTTGGCAACGACAGGTGTCGTTTTTGTTGAAGCTCGGCAAGTCAGCGCCGACAACACAGCGGTTATGACCAATGGTGACCATGCGAAAACGACGTCGCCTGCCAGCGTGAATTTCCAAAAAGGAATGCCGTTGACAAGGCAAGCAATTAGTCCGGAAATATCCTGAGAGTACCACGGCGTGAAGGCCCATACGGCCAAGTTAGTCAGCCAAAAGAACTGATTACTGCTGAGCAACACGGCAATCGTCGAGGACTTCAATCGCCCGAAGAGATTTTCAGTTGGCCATCGCTTGCTCAAACACCGACCAATAAAGGTGTTCAACGCCAGGCTACCGTAGATGGTAAGGACTAAAAGGGTCTCGCCAAATCCGAGCAGCAGATCAGACGCAAACATTCCCAACGTTGGAATTAGAATCGCCAACCGCCAATCACGAATCAACATACCCGAAAATAGCGCAAGCGCCGCCACTGGTTTGAAATTCGGCGTATCAGTCATCGTGAACCGACTTGCGACGATCAACGAAGCGCCAAAGAAAGCGAACGCGAGTAAAGACCAGTTGTCACGGATGAATTTTTTCATGGTTAATTCAGCATTCTTAGATGTTTAAGATTCGCGGGTGTCGGCCAGTCCGCCAACCAAAGAAATTTCGTCGTTTGAACCACGATAATTTCACCCAGTATAGTCGAGCCCACCAATTACGTCTTGGGCCGCGCCGATCATTCTGCTGGATCGTATTTTCCGAGCGTCCACTCCACCTGATCTTGGTTGGCCAAAGGGCTGATTCCGCAACTGGTTTTGCCCAGTTTCTGATTGACGCGATACGTCCAATTGTCCTTCCCAGCCCCTTCATTTGCCACTTGGCCGATACTCTTGATGAACAATGTTTCGCCTTCGCCTGTCGATTCGACCTCGTTCGGCAGCGCAGCGATTAACGCCGAAAAGACGGTTGCCGGCGCGGGCAGCGTTACGACCTTTTCGATATTTTCTTTTCGTCCCTGAAAGTCAATTCGAACGGTCACGGCAATCGAATTCGCAACTGAATTTTTGGTTGTCGAAGTTGTTTGTGTCGGTGTCGTGTCGCAACCCGGCCCCGCCAATAGTAGGGCAATGGCCAGCAAGACCAACACCGAACGGGCCACCAAAAAGTGCAATTGAACTGGTAGTGGTCTGATTGATCGTCGCAAGGGAAATGGCCCTGAGAATTGGAACTGAAAGCATTACGCATCATTTGAACGCGTCCGCTTCATTTCGGCTAGGTCATTGCAAAACATCCCATTTTTTGCCAGATTCGAGGGGTCAATTGTCTGTGGGAACTGCAATGAAACGATCTGAATTGAAGCTTGAGAATCTGTCGGTGACCTGGTGTTCGGAGGCGATTGCCCAGATCGTCTTGGACATGCCCGGAAGGTCCGCGAATATCATCAACGATTCGCTGCAAGACGATTTGGAACGAGCACTGGATTTCATTGGGCCCTTGGTCGATGTGCGCGGTGCGATTTTAAAATCGGGCAAAGAGAAGATCTTTGTGGCCGGGGCTGACTTGGCCGCTATCGTTCGAACACTGGATTGGCCGGATGAAAAAATTCATGCGTTTTGTTATCGCGGCCAAAAGTTATTCAACCGATTGCAAGAACTGCCGTTTGTCACGGTCGCTGCAATTCATGGCGCATGTGTGGGCGGTGGGTTGGAACTGGCGTTGGGATGTTCGCTCCAGATCGCGAGCAACGACAAGAAAACACTGTTGGGACTTCCAGAAACAAAACTCGGATTGATACCAGGCTGGGCGGGAACGGTACGTTTGCCCAGATTAGTCGGCCTCGTACGAGGCAGCGATTTAATTGCCAGTTCGAGGTTGTTTGGACCTGAGGAAGCGGTTCGCTTGGGCTTAATTCATGCGACAGTCCCACGTGAGCAGTTACTGAACGCAGCGATCCAACTCATCGAGGCTCCCGAGACACAGCAACTTGCCTGGGCACGAATTGCGAAACAACATGCCGCTTGCCCCGAAAATTTGGACGAAGGTCTAAGACTGAGCCAAGTCTGGTCGGCCTACGTTGCCGGTCCCGGTGGCATTCACGCGTTTGCACCGCAAATCCTCGCACAGCATATGATCGAAAGCGCCGAGTTTACGTTCGATGAGGCTTGCAAAAGCGAGGCCCGGGCGATGGCCAAAGTCTACGGCAGTCCAGCTAGTCGCGGCCTGCTCAACAATTTCTACCTCAATGAACACAACCGAAAAAAACCGGGGCTTGTCGCGCTAATTCCTGGTTCCGGAGCGCCAATTCAACGGATTGGCATCGTTGGTGCCGGAGTGATGGGTCAAGCAATTGCGTCCGCTTTTGTGGGGGGAAAGTGCGAGGTCAAGATTTTTGATACCGATACAGCCCAAACTGAGATGTTTGTTTCGACTTCCAAGCTATCGGGTTTGCGGGTTGCCAAGCGGTTGAGTGATTTGTTTCCCTGCGACTTGATTTTGGAGTGTATTACTGAGACGTTGCCAGCCAAGCAAAAGTTGTTTGAGGAATTGAAGTCGTTGGGCGATGCGGCAACGCTGCTCGCCTCCAATACTTCCGCCATCTCTTTGGAAGAAATATTTTCAGGAGTAACGAACGGCGAACGAACCTTGGGAGTTCATTTTTGCCATCCGCAATTATTGCAGCTGGTTGAAGTCGTTCGTCACGCGCGGTCGTCGGACGCTGCGATTTCACGAGTTGTTGAGTTTTTGCAAGGCCAACGAAGAACCCCGCTGGTTGTCCGCAACGCTCCAGGATTTGTGGTCAATCGCATCCTGACTGCCATGATTGACGCAGCGATTGCGCTGTTTGAAGAGGGCTCGCCAATTGCCAAAATCGATCTGGCCTTGGAGGATCTTGGCTTTCTGGGTGGGCCGTTCAAGATCATGGACACGATCGGGCTGGAAACCGTCGTGCTGGCGGGGCGGGCGATTTCTGCGCAAGGTGTTTTACAAGTATCTTCGTCGCCAATCCTGCCAATGTTGATGCGAAAGAAACGATTGGGCCGCAAAACGAAAACGGGCTTCTATCGTTACGAAGAAGAAGGCGCGGTCGCCCTAGTAGACAAGGAAGCGAATGAATTGCTGCGGCCATACCAAAGATCTGTAGTCAGTGTGTCGGCAGCCACCATTCAGCAACGAATTTTGAGCAACATGTTAGTTGCCGCCTTCGAACTGCTGGAAAACCAGGTGGTGGCGAACCCTCGGGATATCGATTTGGCGATGATCCATGGACTCGGTTTTCCGGCTCATGAAGGCGGGTTGTTGTTTTGGGCTGATCAACAATCGCCTGAATCGATTGCGGACGCTTTGATTTGGAATTTGGCTCGCCGGAAAAATGTCTGTCTGCCGCGTCGACTGGTTGATTGGCAAGCGGAAAAACGGGCCTTCTATCGCACGATTGACGAGTCATGAGTTTTCGCTTCCAGACCATTCCGGCTTTTGTTCAGCACCAAGTTGAGACGCGTCCGAACGCACCTGCCGTTTCTGCATTGGATTCCGAGCGACAAACCTGGTTCACCCGCAGTTGGTATCAATTTGCCAGCGATATTTCTGCCATCGTTCGGCAACTGAGTTCGCGAATCGGCATTGATGATCGAGTGGTGTCGATTGCCGAAAATTCGTATGCCTGGATGGTCACGGATCTGGCGATTCAGATTTGCGGCGGGATCCATGTACCGTTGCACCCGCAATTGACGACTGAACAGTTACATGAGCTCATTGATCACAGTGGAGCTGCAGCCGTTGTCGTTTCTAATGCCGAGCAATGGGGAAAGGTCAATGCGCGACAGAAACTGGCTCAGTGTTTTTCATTTTCTCGCGAATTGAATGAATGCGAACATTTGCCCGTCGGGAAAATAGATCTGCCGCCAGAGGTGTCTGATCCGCTGCAGCTCGATCTTGGAAGATGTCGTGCCGAGTCGCTGGTCTCAATTCTTTACACGTCCGGTACGACTGGGCAACCGAAGGGAGTCATGGTGACCCAAGCGAATGTGGTAGCCAACGCCTATTCGAAAGTGGCAACTTTGCCCTTGGCTGCAGACGATGTACGAGTTTGTTGGTTGCCGATGACCCATATTTTCGCCCGCGTTTGTGACTTGTTTACCGCTTACCTCGCCGGTTGTCATACGGTTGTCTCGCGTGGGCGAGATTTTCTGTTTGAAGAATTGCGGGAGTTTCAACCAACCTATTTAAATGCAGTCCCGTTTTTTTATGAGCGATGTTACCGAAAACTTAAACAGACTCAGCTAGTAACGGCAAGAGATTTGCAAACACTGTTGGGTGGGCAAATGAAGCTGTGTAACTGCGGCGGTGCACCTTTAGCCGGCGAGATATTTGACTTTTTTCGCGAGCGGCAAATCGAGTTGGTCACAGGTTACGGATTGACTGAAAGTTCACCGGTTTTGACCAGCAATCGCCCTGGTGCCTGTAAAAGAGGTTCCGTCGGCCAAGCGATACCCGAGGTGGAAATCCGGATAGCCGCAGATGGAGAAGTCTTGGCGCGCGGACCGAACGTGATGGTGGGCTATTATCGTGAATCGGCTGCCAGCCAAATGACCTTACGTGATGGCTGGCTTCATACTGGCGATCTTGGTCATCTCGATGACGAAGGATATTTGTTCTTGACGGGACGTAAAAAAGACCTGATTGTCACCAGCGGCGGAAAGAAAATTGCGCCGACCAATTTGGAGAACTTGCTCCTCGCGGAACCGTTGTTCGAACAAGCGATTGTCGTCGGCGACCGCCGCGATTTTCTGATTGCCTTGCTGGTAATCAATCAAGTCGAATTGGCACGACAAGGTTTTGCGATTGCGATGGATCGATCGTTGCCGGCAATCGTGCTCAACGATGCAAACCTGCGAAATCATGTACGGATCCAAGTCGATCGCCTGCTGTCCGGTTTTTCAAAGTATGAACAGATCGTCGATTTTATCTTGTTATCCCAGCCATTTACGACAGAAGACGGTTCAGCAACGGCGAAGGGCGGTTTGCGACGGCATATCATTGTCGAGAAATTCGCCGACGAAATTAACGAGCTCTACGACAATATTGAGCGCCAGCGAGCAAGCGATTCCCGATAATTATCGGATTTCGGTTGTCGTTGCTTGGGGGGCTTGTTCGGTAG
>JBEBGH010000488.1:0-3111 GCA_040081565.1 Pirellulaceae bacterium | reverse complement strand
CGACGTCGATAATGCAATCGGCATCTTCCGGCGGGTAAACTTCCGTCGTTCCGAATGAACGCAGGAACGTGGCAGGCTGCTGTTGCCGCTCGATCCATTTTTCCGTGAGACGCTCGAATTCCGATGCCACCACGAGAGGGCGCCGCAACTCATTCGGACTCTTCAGTTTGCCGCCGGGAGCGGCGACAACCACGCGGACCGGGTCTAGTCCCGTATCGAGCAGTTCCACCACACCGCCGCCGAATTCTTCGACCCAATCCGCACCAGCAAAGCCGATATCGCGTGAGCCGAGTTGCAACATTTTGACGATGGCTTGAGGCTTAAGCAGCTTGGTCTCAAAGCCTCCCAACGAGACATCCGGGCGATATTCGCGCGAGGCAGATTGAACGCGGATGCTGGCGTCGGCAAGGAGTCGATTGATTCCGTCCGCCATACGGCCTTTGGGAAGTCCAAAGCGGAGCGGTTTAGGTTGCGAATCACTGGTCATGGTCAGAGTTTCCTAAATAAGGGTCTGACGCCTACCAAACTGCCAGCGCGAAAAAAAAGCCAGCAGCGGCTGGCATCGTTTCGTCTAGTTTGTCAACCAAACAGCATCACGTCGCCAAGCACATAGGTGCCGGATGATGGTGGACGTGATGATGTCGTGCAAATAAGTTCATAAGTCGTAGGATAACTACTAATGGGCGTTAGTCAAGGCCTTCATCAGAAAGACAAAAGTTGCGCCAAACTGACTAAGTCTCAAACATGGGTTTTGCAGCACCAGCAATTATTGGTCGTGTCAATTTCAGTTTTTCTGTTTGATAACGTTGGAAAGGTCCTGCAAATCAAACGACTTTTCGGCAGGCTCACCGGAGTCCAGGTATTTTGGTTCGGATTCCGAGGGTTTAAGGTTCCGCGGGTAGGTGACTTCCGGCCCGATTCGACCCCGCGGGCCAATTGCGGAAAATCGTTCTTCATAAAACACGATTCCATGCGATTCCAAAATCGTACCTGTTTGCCGTTCGACCTCGGCCAATTCAACATTGTATTGCGTCACAGCCCGGGCTTCTTGTGAAACGGCGTTACCCCAATCGGTGATCGCCTGCAAGACGTTCAAAAAGTTCTGTCGGTCGGCCATGAACTCGCCCAGTTGGTTTTCATAATTCACCAGTGCCGCCGCGCGGGCTTCGCGAAACGCCGTAATCTGCAGGTAAAATTGTTCCAGATTTCGATAGTTGATCGCCAACTGGTGAATGGTTTGGTGAACGCCCTGGGTCAAATTGGCTTCGTCACGCGCGATGACGAGTTCTTGCCGCCTCAACACAGCCCGCGACTGGCGTAGCCCAACCGGAACCGAGAAATTGACGCCCAAGTTGTAACCAGCGAACTGACCGGGCCCAGATTGCAAGGGAAGTCCGTTTGGCATTTCGCCCCGCAGGCCGTCCCAGCGATACGACGCAATCCCGTCGAGTTGCGGGCGGGCTTGATTGTTGGCTTGCATCAATTGCTGCTGATCGGCCTCAAGCACTAGTTTCAGTTCAATCAAGTCAGGTCGATACGTAAGCGCGGAGGCCACCAATTCGTTCCAATCGAATTGCAGACGTTCATCGACAGGTGTTGTGGTCGGAATCCACTCGTCAGCGTTGTTCGGAGGGCAACCAAGAATATTTTTCAAAGCTGTCTCGGCCAACAGTAGATTTGACTTGGCAGCAATTTGGGACGCGCGGAAGTTTGCCAATGCGGAACGGGCTTGGGCGACCTCCGTGGCCTTGCCAAGTCCCTCTTCTTGTCGAGCCTTGGCGCGCTCAAAAGCAAATTTCGCTTGGTCAATCTGTTGGTCCCGCGCCCAAAGTTCCACGCGCGCCGAGACGAGATTCCAATAGGCGTTGATGACGCCGCGGACCAGCTCTTGTGTCGTTTCCTTAAATTGGAAGAACGAACGTTCCGTTTCAATTCGAGCCAGAACAACGGGGACCATATTGACGTTTCGCCCTGCCCCTCTCATGAAGGGTTGTTGAAACGAAAATTGAGTTGCTGTTCGGTCTTCTGGATCAAGTGGCGAGGTCGCTGAATCGAAGAAAGACCGAGTTGGATTGACGCTGAAATCGATTGTTGAGCCGTTGAAGTTGCGTTTGGACAAGCCGATGTTGTGGTTGTTCGAGTTGGTACTTGATCCGACGATCAACGAGCTACCAGGATTCGAGGAGTCCAAGATCGCAACCGGCTGGTCGACCTTGCCAAACGTCGAGGAAATATTCAGAGTCGGATCGAACAAAGCATTTTGCTGATCAATGCCAGTGTTTGCGATGGCGATATCGTAAATCGTTCGGCCACTGGTTGAGGCTGAAACGCCGGTTAAAACACGGACGACCTCTGCGTTTTCCAAGGCGAGGCGGATGGCTTCATCCAATGAAAGCAGGCGGTCATTCGGCGGATCTACTTCGGTTCCTACCGTAAACGGTGCCTCAACGTCTGGTATTGGCAGTTGCCGCAACTCACTCGGGTGTCGAATTTGGATGGTAGTCTGTTCCGGTAAGGTAAACCGTTTCGGCAGTTGCGCCTGGGACATGCTCACACAACACATCAATTGAACGATGACGGTTGCGAGAGTAAGCCCGGCTTTTCCAAATTCACGGTACATACCAGAAGTATCGGACAATGGCCTCGATAATCGCCGCAATTGCCGTTAAGAATTACGACGCTTCGATGTCGCTCTGATACGAGTTCATCGATTCTAGCGTTTGGGCAAAATCTGTCGTGTCAGCAATGACGGCACCGTCTCGGAGAGCGATGGTTCGGTTCGCATTGCGGGCGACATTTTGATCGTGGGTCACCAGAATCACCGTCAGTTTTTGTTCCAAATTCAACGCTTGAAAGAGTTTGATAACGTCGCGACTGGTGCGGGTGTCCAAATTTCCCGTTGGCTCATCTCCGAATAAGATCGCGGGATTATTGGCGAGAGCCCTGGCAATGGCGACACGCTGCTGTTGCCCGCCAGAAAGCTGTCCGGGATGATGATCGGTTCGATCGCCCAATCCCACGAGTTCCAGCAACTCGAGAGCCCTTTTCCGGCGGCTCCGTTTGTTGAAATTCTTGGAGTACAACATCGGCAACTCAACATTTTCTAGAGCC
>JBEBGH010000487.1:0-3112 GCA_040081565.1 Pirellulaceae bacterium | reverse complement strand
GAGAGGCCGGTTTACAGGATTGCGGGTTTCTCGACGTTTCTCACAGAGGCACCAAGGCACGGAGGTTTTCTGGCTGGGGTACTCTGACGTGCTCGGCTCAACACCGATTCTCAGGTTGAGAAGCACTCACAAAATGGCAATCGATTATTGACTTGCAATCCGATCATGAATTTCGCTCCGTGCCTTTGTGCCTTTGTGAGAGGCCGGCTGGGTGGCACTGGCTATGCCAGTGTCTTTGAGGACTTTAGGGTGATCGAAACGTTTGAATCGTTGCAATGAACGAAATGACCGAACAGGAGAACCGAAAAGAGGTCAAACACTTTCATGAGCCGGGGCACTTTCATGAATTGACGTTTTCGTGCTACCGAAGGATGCCGATTCCATTCGAATGAGCCGCACCGGCAACAATTTTCGGAATTGCGTCACCTGCACGGACATCCTCATGGGGCTTTCGATCAGGGGCATCCTAATTGATCCAAGACGTCACCGCGTCGAATAACCAAAGACACTGGCATAGCCAGTGCCACCCAGCCGTTTCTAAAACCTCAGCCACGCGGGCCACATTTTCGTTGGTTAACGATACGCAATACGATAACAACGATGGCCCAAACAACCTGTTTAATCACTCTTGGACGACATCGTGGGACTTGCAAGCAAGACAGCCGTTGTTGCAGGGTGCTGGAGTAACCTTTAATCGAATCGCTGGGCCTTCGGCACAGCCTGGTTTCCGGTCCACCAGCGGATTGTTAATCAGTCGAGCAAATTATGACATCTCAACTTTTCAATTCGAACAGGGGCTTCAGCAGTTTGTCTACGAAGTCATTGGCAAATATTGGCAACTCAGTGTCGCCTATCGAAATTTTGATTCGATACGATCGGCCAGGGACTCAGCACTGAAAAATTGGAACTTGACGGAGGCTCGCTTAACGCAGGGGATCATCGGCGGGGAGGCTGACCGGGAGGCAGAAGCACGTGAACAATACTACCTATTTGAGTCGCAGCTTGCTCAAGCATTGAGTGGCGATTCTCTGAGTGGTGAACCCGGCGTCTTAAGCGCCGAGGCGGATCTTAGACGCTTGATGGGGCTTCCAAACTCTGGCGATCGGATTATCCGGCCAATTGACGAGCCCATTTCCGCAGCGCCAGTGTTTGAGTGGGAACAATTGTTGGATCAGGCACTCGCAAGGCGACCGGAGATTGCTCAACAGGAAATTCGAATTCAACAGCGTGAGCTTGAACTCATAGCCGCCAAGAATTTCTTGCTTCCGCGACTTGACGCTGTAGCAATCTATCGAAAAAACGGATTCGGTGACGATCTATTGGGCGGTGGGCCGGGGCGGTTCAGCTCCGCCTACAAAGATCTGGCATCTGGTCAACACGATGAATGGGAAACAGGATTGCAGCTCCAGATCCCAATCGGTTATCGCCAAGCGCATTCGGGAGTACGATACGCCGAATTAAACCTGCGAAAGGCCGAAGAAGTACTCAAAGAGCAAAAAAATCAAATCGCTTTGGATTTGGGCAACGCGTTCCGACAGGCCGAACAAGTCACAACCAACTCCGAACTATTGAATCATCGTTTAAAGGCCGCCCACGACACGGTCAACGCCCGCAAGGCGGCATTCGATGCAGGAAAGGGCTCGTTCTATGAACTCCTAGATGCTCAGCGGCGTCTTGCCGAAGCGGAACTCGCTTTCCATCGCTCACTCGTCAACATCGAGTTGGCCGTTGAGGGAATCAACAGGGAATCGGGGATGCTACTCCGTCATCATTTGATTTACTTGGGAGAGAGTGCAGCAGAAATCAAATTCTATAATCCAAGTCGTCAGACCAGACGAAAGCAAAATCGCATTCCCCTTGACTACAGACTCGACCCTACAAGATTGTCGAAATCGAACTAATCTTCACAAAATTGTCTGAAGTCGGATTAGCATTTGCAAACACCGCCAAGCTGGACGCGGACAAAGATGCACTCGTAGCCAGAGTAAGGTTGGTGTCGTCTACAACATTAGCAACAATAAACTCTTGGCCGGAAATTCGAATTCTTTCACCAGCCTTCAGAACCTGTGTGAAATTCGTGCCGACGCCGACGACGTCACGGCTGTCTGCAGTCAAGGTAACCGTTCCCGGCAACTGAGTGGAAAAGGCTGTGTAGTTTAGGAGCGGTATGTCGGTTAGGTCAGGGAAACTTAATTTGGAGGCCAAGTCAAAGGTCGGCGTGTTGTGAATCGAATCGACCACCGTCATCCCATCGCCAATGATCCGACCGAATACAACAAAAGACAGCGCATCAAGGGATGTGTTGGCGTCGGACATGTTAATGAACCATTGGCTAGTCGCGCCGTTGATGTTTCCGGGTGGCAAAGCCATTGCCAGCGTGCCCCGCAAATTACGATTCGCGCTATTAAATTCATTGGCAATGGGAACGCTTGTAACAACTTGAGAAAGTTCGTTGGTGGCATCATCGAGATCGAATCCTCCGCCTTGAACGATAAACGGTTGTCCCGTATCAGTTCGCTTAGAGCGGTGAATTATCGTTCCGCCATATCTTTGCAGATAGCTCAAGAAATTCTGAACAGTATTGGGGGCCGCATCGTTCAACAATTCAAAATCAAAATTGCCTGACGAAGTGGCAAATCGCACTACATCGCCTACGGCATAATGAAGGCTCAATGTCTCGGTTTTTTGAGTGCCATTGGTTCCTGTTGCCTGGACAACTAATGTGTTTCTTCCGCGATTAGTTGCATTGTTAAGGAGCGAAACGTCGATTGAAAAATCGCCGTTTTCGTCAGCCACCCCGGTACCATCGTTGAATTGGCTGTCGCCATCTCGCGCTACCGAAATCTGTGCACCGGGCGTCGCCTTACCCTTGAGCTGAAAGATGGATTTGTCCGTAACAAGTATATTGCTCGACTCGATCAAATCAGGAGCCGTGCGTGTGAGAGTCAGCGAAACCGTGTTTTGCACAATTTTCGACAAAAGGGCTGTCGCCTTAGGCAAAAGTCCTGTGGAGAAGAGGTCCATCCGGGATTATCGTGGGTGTAGGCTGAGTCCACCACAATAAAAGTAGATGGCGGTTTTGAAGTTTTCAATGTTTCGGAAGCCACCGACG
>JBEBGH010000156.1:0-11717 GCA_040081565.1 Pirellulaceae bacterium | reverse complement strand
ACAACTGGATATTTTTCAACCACGGCAGATTTTGATCCGGGGAGCGGTACCGCCACGCTGACAGCCGTTGATCATGACGTTTTTGTTTCGAAGCTGGACAGCAGCGGGAATTTCGTTTGGGCCAGGAGTAAAGGAGCAATTGGAGTAATATCTTGGGATCACGGAAATGCGATTGCAGTTGATGGTTCCGGCAACGTGTTTTGCACAGGATACATTACAGATAATGTAACCACTCGTGCATTCGTTTGGAAACTGGACAGCGCTGGCAACACTGCGTGGACCAGATTCACTGCAAGCGGCACCAATGATGAAGCATCGGGAATCGCGGTCGATGATACCGGAAGCGTCTACACCACGGGCACTTTTCAAAGCACAGTAGACTTTGATCCGGGAAGTGGCACGGCAAACCTCACGAGTGCGGGCACGAACGATGTCTTCGTCTGGAAGCTCAACAGCAACGGCAACTACGTCTGGGCTCGCGGCATGGGTGGAAGCACCATCGACGAAGCTGCAGGTATCGCCGTGGACTCAACGGGGAACGTCTTCACAACCGGCTTCTTTACTTCCACGGCCGACTTCGATCCCGGCTTTGGTGTCAGCAATCTGAGCAGTGCGGGAAGTAGCGATGTGTTTGTTTCCCGGCTCGACAGCAACGGCAACTTCGTCTGGGCTCGCGGGATGGGTGGAAGCGGCATCAATGGAGCTGGCGGAAACGACAACGGAAATGGCATCGCGGTGGATTCGACTGGGAATGTCTACACAACTGGCACCTTTAGTTACACGGCCGACTTCGATCCCGGTGCTGGTGTCAGCAATCTGATTACTGCTGGAGGGACTGACGTCTTCGTGTCCAGGCTCGACGGCAATGGCAACCACGTCTGGGCTCGCAGAGTAGGTGGAAGCGGCAATGATGTCGCGAGTGGAATCGCGGTGGACTTGACCGGAAACGTCTACACAGCCGGGGAATTCTGGGAATCTGCGGACTTCGATCCGGGATTCGGAACGGCGAATCGTACGAGCGCAGGACTCGCAGATGTGTTCACGCTGAAACTGTCGCCCGACATGCTGTTTGATCTGTCCGGTCTCACCGGTGATGTCAAACTCGTTCGCAACGGAGACCTGCTCGATCTGTTCTTCAACGGAAGTTTTACTTTTGGAAACTATGTCCTGCTGGATCAGGAGCCGCTCAGCGATATTCGTTCGGTCCGGATCGGGGACTCGACTGGGTTGGCCAACTCGGTGACACTGGATTTCCTAACCGGTGGTGCCTTCGGCATTGACGGCGGGATTCACTTCTCCGGCGGTGCTGGAACAGCCGACTCCATTCGCTTCATCGGTCTAGCCGATGACGGTTTCACCTACGCCCCATCTTCGACCGTCACAAAAGCCGGAATGATGCGGGCGTATGGCAATGAGGTGCGGTTCACCGGAGTCGAAGATGTGTTCGTAACCAATACGCAGGCTCTAATTCTGGAAACTCAAGGTTCCGCAGACGTCCTCACCGTTGCACCCGCTACAGGATTTCAGGGGCATCTGGCCGCGAGAATCTCGGGTACAACCGGCGGCACTGCGATGTCGTCATTAACATTGGATAGGGTTCGCGATCTGACAATCGACATGGGAGCGAAAGACGGAGTTCTGGCCCAGTCGAACGACAGTCTCACATTTGCGACCGGCAGTCTGGAAGCGGTGGGCTTGCAGAATCTGATGGCGCTGGGTGGCAAGGGTAACGACAACCTGGTGGTGAACAGCGCGGACCTTGGCTTGCCGATTTCCGGTGGCGCATTCCGCTATGAGGGAGGCGCTGGCAGTGACCGACTGGCGGTCACAGGCGATGCCGACTATCGACTCAACGACGCACGGATTTCGAGTTCCAACGGAGGAATCCTATTCCACGATGAGGCGGAACGGGCAACCGTTAATGGTGGCAATAGCAACAACACCTTGATCGGTGTTGGTTATAGCAACGCACTGACGATGAACGGCTTGGGTGGAAACGATGTGTTACGAGGCGGGACCGGAACCAACTCGATGGTTGGTGGAACGGGCAACGACCAATTGTTCGGCAATGTTGGAAACGACAGCCTTGATGGCGGAGGCGGTAACGACATCCTGCAAGGCAACGACGGCGACGACTCCTTGATCGGCGGAATCGACAGCGATCAACTGTTCGGCGGGTTAGGCAACGATTCTCTTGATGGGGGCGGCGGAGACGATCAACTCTTTGGTGGTTTGGGCAACGACTCGCTGAATGGAGGGAGTGGAGCCGACCTGTTATGGTTCGACGGAACGAGCAATTCCGACAGCCTTCGTCTGCAATTCCTGACTGCTACAACGGCCAATTACATTCGTCGACCGCGCGGGCTGACCTCAATTCTCGAGCAAGACTCGATTGTCTACGATTCGACGGATGAGGTTGTAGTCAATGCTCTGGATGGTGACGATTTGATCACCATCGACGCCGCGTTCACGATTCTTGGTTTGGTCGATGGCGGCAACGGAGCCGACACTTGCACGTCTCCAGCGGCATGGACCAAAGTAAGTTGTTAGTTCATTTCAGTTAGCGCAATTCCACGATCCTGACCCCTCCGGCGGGAACTTCGATCTGTATTCGGTTTTGCTGATCGATGGTCCAAAAGGTTTCCCCTGGGGCCAGCCAATCAGAGATTTGTGTAATTGAAAACGGAGCTTTGATCGTCACCTGACGGCTTTGGCGATAATCCGTAGGCGTGATTCCCTGTTGGGGCTTGTCTTGCCCCGCAGGATTCAGCAGCGTTAGCAACCATCCGCTGGATGTGCGATTCAACATCCATTCGACTTCGCCGCTCACCTCCAGCGGCATCTGATCGCGTGTCAATCGCGCGAGCAAGTGAGGTACGATTGGATGCAGTTGCCGTGTCACCGTGAGTCCTTTGGGAATCGACAGATAGATCACTCGGCCTTTTCCGCGGTCAGCCGTCGCGCAATAGCAACCGCCGATATCAGTGGCCGCCAAGACCTGCCAGTCAGAAGAGGGCGACTTCGGAATGTCGATCGGTTGAAATTCGAATTCTGGAGTGGCGATTGGATTGGCCGAAGATGGCTGCTCGGTCCAACGCAAGGTCTTCGCTCGTACAATTGGCGTCGCTGTCGGCAACTTCAAGATTGCGGCAACCTCGCCGGAAACCTGCCCGGCTGAAATCAATAACGTTCCACCTTGTTCGACGTATTGTCTCAGACGCTCAGCTTCGGCCGGTGTCAGTTCCAATTCTCCCACGGCAACGACGACAGGATACGAATCGATATTCTTCCAGCGCGATACGTCAGGCACCGCGAAAACGCAATCGAAAATATCTCCAAACAATCCGGTGACAAAGACTTCACTAACGCCGGTGATCGCGCGTTGGCTTTGGGGGCCAATCGGATGATAAGCGGACCACATCCATTGCTGCAGCATTTGCTCGTGATCCGAATGTAGAAATCGATCGGGATGTTGATGCCAATTCCCAAACGCATTCGGCCAGAACGGCGCGGGCTCCCATCCATGGGAGTGGTCGATCAGGAACGCGATGGGAGTCACAGGTGTGCCTCGGTCGGGATGCTCCCGGGTGATTCGTAAAAATCGGTCGACGAGTTTTCCCTTGGGCGAAAGTTCAACGGGTTTGCGTCCTGCGGCAGTGGTTCCTCCCGGCTTCCAGAATTCATCAAAGCCCTGTTCGTGATAGAACATCGACGAGCCGCTCATGTATTGGTGCCAAAGGTCGAACTTGTACCAGGTCATTCCCGCTCCGGAAAAAACCGAATAGTAGTTGTCGAGAATATTTTCGACCCCGGAAAAGCTGGAGGTCTTGCTGAAAATTGTCGACGAGTCGCCAAAGTTGCAACTGCGATAGGTCGCCGTCATCCCGTCGTATTGCCTTGCGCATCCGCGCATCGCGGCCCACCGCAGCGCTAATAGAGTTGATGTCGCGGCGGAAGATTCATAGCCAACCGTACGCGCTCCCCATTGGAAGCAGATGGGTGTGAACGACATACTCTCGATGGAATGACAGGAAATCACATCGGCATAAGGATTTGCATCCAAGTCGCGATCGTAAACCTTTCGGTACTTTGCCGAGTTCGACGACAATGAAACTGGGGTGAATGCCGAAACCAGTTCCCGACGCGTTCGAGCATTGTTGGTCGCAGTTGCCATCTCATTTGGATCGGGATCGAAATAGCCCAGACTTTCTCCGGCAACGGAGCCGACATATCGATTGCGATAGCGTTCAAATAGGCTGATGCCTGCCGGTCCAACTTTGGTTCCCGGATGATAGTTCATCATCGTGCCCCATTTCCTGTTGGGGTTCCGATCCAGCCATTCGGAAAACTTCTTGCCCAACGGCAAAACCTCGCCCGAAGTGGCGTCGGTTGAGAAGACTCCCGCGCCCACCGTGTGGAATACCGGTGCTATACGTTCATCAGAGAAGATTGGGACAGCGGTTTTTCCACCAAAGGTTGCTTCAAATTCTGTCCGTGTGTCGGCGTCAATAATGTTGTAGGGATAAAGAACTCGATTGGGAGCTTCTCCCAGCCACGTGGTCAACGCATCCGTGTGTGAGACGTTCCAGAGGTACAGAAATCCCTCATTGTTGACTGTCCGAATGCGCCAAGATTCCGGAGCTTGCCAATTGGACCACTGCGATTTGTTTGATCCTGCTGCATCTGTAGAAATTTCGCCAATTAGGTTCCGGCGTGCCAAAGGTGGCAGGTCACTCAAACCCTGAGCGCGAAACCGTTTGAGTAAATCGGTCGATGAATCCCGTGGGCGATCTTTAACCAGCGGCTTGAAATCGCGATCTGTCGTTAATACCGCCACGTCGATCTGTCGTGGTACGGGTTGTGCTCTTGTAGCAACGATTTGCATAGTCGCGGGTCCGGGCTTCAACTTCACGGTGACGTGATCCCATGCAAAGGCCCAACCCCAATACAACTTCATTTCGTTGTCTTCTTCTCGCTTGGCGACTTGGCCAAAACTGAAAACCTGCTCGCTCTCGTTGGGTTGCTGGAACCGGATCTGGAATTCCTCCGTCTGTTCTCGCCAGTCCGCGTAGCGCACCCACAGCTCAAACGAATCACCGCTGGGAACATCGATCGCGCGAGTGACGAAGGCGTGTTGTTCGCTCGCTCCAACCGCGATAGACAGAAATCCGCTCTCTCCTCCTTGGTTCCATTCCGCAGCCCAACCCGGACCGGATAATCCCCAATTGCCAGCTGTCTCACGCATTTTGCGAGAGTCATCACCCATCGGCCAGCAGTAGCCCTTGATTCCCAAAAAATGCTCGGCTTCGAGCCACAGGGTTTCCGGTTCATCCGCCGCTAGACTCGATTGAGCGAAACAAAATATAACAAGTAAAACCATCAGGTAGCGAGACATTCGTTATCCCTTTCCTTTATCTTTCAGGACTTGGAGCAGCCCTTCAACCATGGCCGCGATATCCTGTTCGTTGTTGAAAACGTGAGGAGAAACTCTTAGCGCGTTGTAATCGACGGAGTGCGGACTGACGCCCGCATCAAGTTCACAAGTTGGTGGAAGCGGTTTGATCTCGATGTGAAACTCTTCCGCCAAACGCTGGGCAACTTTCCAATTGACATCCGCACTCCCCAAACGGAACGCGACGATTCCCGATTCGATCTGATCACGAGCAGTGAAGATCAGCGGTTGCAAATTGGTTCGCCGTGTGACTTCGTCGAAGACGGTTCGTGTCAGATGTTTGACACGGGCCTCGATGTTATGCGGGCCAAAAGCCTGTTGCAATTCGAGAATCCACTTCCAAGCGAGTAGCGAGGCACAATTTCTAGTTCCGGTGCAGGGTGTCAAGGCGGCGAAATTCCAATCCACACACAGTGGTTGGATTGCTGCTTGAGCCCGTTGGGAAAGGTACAGGAGCCCCGTACCCTTCGGCCCAAACAACCATTTATGTCCGCTCGCTGCAAACGCATCCACGTCCAGCTCGGGGATCTTGAAGTCAACAGCACCCAAAGATTGTGCTCCATCACAAAGGCTCAGAATTCCCCGCTCACGCATTCGTTTGGAAATCGCAGCGATCGGAAAACGACTTCCAGAAAAAGAATCGATATGACTGCAGCACCATAGTTTGGTGCGGGGAGTCACCTGTGGATCAATTCGTTGTAACAATTCATCGGAAGAAAACGGCTGGGTCGGAATGTCTACAAACCGAAGTTGCAGTCCAAATTTTTTCGAGAAATACTTCATGACCGCCAGGCAAGTCAAGTGCTCGTGATTGGTCAGCAGAACTTCGTCCCCTGCTTTCCAAGCAATTCCTGACATCACAGCCGCGATCCCAACGGTCGTGTTTTCCGTCAACGCAATTTCTTCCGGCTTCGCTCCCCAATGTGTGGCGACTCGCTCCCTGACGACATCGACCTCGCGGACCATGCCGTCTCGCCAGACATTCTCAAACGGATTGCGCTCTAATTCCCATGCGGCTGAATGGATTTGTTCCAAAAAAGATTTTGGAGTACAGCCGATGCTGGCCGAATTCAGGTAAATGAGTTTTGGATCAAGCAGCAGTTGGCGACGCAAGGCATCCCAATCGGGTTCTCGACCTTGCGGAGCGATATTTTCCAAGAAGGCGACGAGCGTTGGGCTCGCACTCTCAAACGCGAGGAGGCTTGTGCAGTGCGTGCCCAATTTCAAGAAACTGCGACGAAACATGGTTGACACGCCAACCTTTAATGAAGTTGCGGCCGTTAGGCAAAACTGGCGATTACAAAATTGTAAACTCTGGCTTGCCTCTGTAGATCAATTCGAGTGAATTAAATTTCGGCGATTTTTTTCAGGGCAGAGTCGTTGCCCCCGATAAACAACGTATCCGAGTCTTTCAGGCAATAATCCGGCCCAGGAGTCGCGGAAAACTTGTCGGTCAAAATATCGTGAATCGCGACGATATTGACTCCGAATTGTTTGCGCACCTGCAGTTCCCCAATCGTCTTTCCCTCCCAGTTCGACGGGACTCCCATTTCCTGAATGCTAAAGTTGGAACCCAATTTGAAGTAATTGAGTACTGCTTTGCCGCTAACTTTCGACGCGAGAGCCAACGCGGTATCTCGTTCCGGAAAAACAGTTTCGGATACGCCAAGCCGTTCCATGACACGTGCATGATCAGCCGAAATGACTTTGACGAAGATTTCTTTGATTTTCAAATCTTGTAGAGCCATGGTCGACAAGATGCTGGCGGTGATATCGTCACCCGTGGAAACGATTCCCGCATCAGCATTTTCACCGCCTAGTTGCCGCAAAACTTCGACGTCGGTCGCGTCGGCAACTGCCGCTCTTGTTATCAAGGCGCCAATTCTGTCAACCACCTGGGCGTCCAAATCAACCGCGATCACTTCATGTCCCAATGTCGACAAGCGCTGGCACAGGGCAAATCCAAAATTTCCCAACCCAACAACAACAAAACGCTTCATAAGACTACCTTAGCTTTCCAATTTTCAACCAATGATTACGTCTTCATTTGCCAAACGAAAATCACTTCGTTTGGTAAATCGAGATTCGAACGCCGTGTAGACCGCTAATGGGCCCACCCGACCGACGAACATCATCAAAATGAGCGTCAATTTGGCGCCCGCGTTCAATTGATTAGTTATTCCCATCGACAGACCCACCGTGTTAAACGCACTGACAACCTCGAATACCCGCTGGAAAATTCTGGGGTCATCGCCGAAGGGGTCATCAAAGAGTTGTGTCAAGAATACTCCTACAGTCATCAATGCGGAGACAATCACGAACAGACCCATGGCCTGTTGAATTGTATTGTCCGGAATCGACCGATCGAAAAAAATTGCGACGCGAAGGCCGCGAAGTCGCGACCAGGCAAGCAGCAATAACAGCATGAAAGTCGTGGTCTTCAGACCCCCGGCTGTTGAACCAGGAGAACCCCCGACAATCATCAGTAAAATCGTCAACAGGTTGGTTGAATCCGATGCTTTTCCGTAATCAATCGCATTAAATCCAGCTGTTCGCGGCGTCACGCTCAGAAAAATTGAGTTCGTAATTTTATCGGCGGTCGAAAGCCCATCTAACGATCGGTTCCACTCAAACAAGGCAAAGCAAAAACACGGCAAGATCACTAGAATCGCGGTTGTAATCAAGACGACTTTGGTGTGGGTCGAGATTCGTTTGAGTCGCTGGGTGCGGTTGTTAAAATACAGTGCCAGCTCTTCCATGACAATGAAACCGATTCCGCCAGCGATGATCAAACAGGCGATGACCAGCAAAGTTGCACTGGAATTCGCATGCGACATCAGGGAGTCGGTGTTCGTCGAAAATCCAGCATTGCAAAAGGCACTGACTGAATGAAAGATCGAGGGCCAAATTGCCTCGATCCAGCCGATCTTTGGCGCCCAGATCAGGTAAAGAGCAGTCGCGCCGATCGCTTCACAAATCAAGGTAAACTTCAGAATATCGACCATGATCTTCCGGGCGGGAATCTTTCGTGTTTCGCGTGTTCCAGCGATAGCCATTTCGGACCTCAATGACGGTCTCCCTCCCAGCGCGGTAATGATCACGCTGGCGAAAGTCAACATTCCCAATCCACCCAGCTGAATGAGAATCAAGACGTAGAGCTGCCCGGCAAAAGTGAAGTAAGTTGCGGTGTCGACGACAATCAACCCGGTGACACAAATTGCGCTCGTAGAGGTAAAAAATGCGTCCAGCCACCCCAGCGAATCGCCTGTGTAAAAAGTGGGAAATACTTTCAAACCAATCGTTCCAAACACAATTAACAACAAGAAAGAGCCGACGAAGATCTCAGCGGTAGAGAGTCGCGAACTTTTTCGATGTCCGGCGACGTTAGGAATGTCCCAACGACGCCGGGGTTTAGGTTTTGGTTTGTTAAACACTTAATTGACTGTCGATGACTGGCTCGGGAAATCGGGTCGCGAAGCTGTTTTAATGATTGGTTGATACCCCGGTTTGGAATAAACTCTTAATAAGTTGATTCCCAGTTATCAGAAGTGTCAAGTGCATATGACGCCGAAAGGGTTGACGCGATCAATCGGCCAGTCGATGGGCAGACTATGTGAATGGGCAATCTCAGACTTTCGCCGGCGAGGTTTAACGGTTCGCGCCGGGAGCATCGAAATCCTTTCTCGGCTTAAACAGGATGGTAAGTCTTAGCGAATGTTTTCGAGCCAAAAAGCTTCTCGTTAATCATTCTTCAACAAACCACTTTTTGCCCTCGTTCTTGACGCGCGCCCAGTAAGGATGCTTTTGATCGGCTCTGGTTCGAACGTCTTCTAACATGATCCGCAGAGACGGCGAAACGAACTGCGAAAAATCTCCACGGCCTTTGATTTCGATCTTTTGAGAGAGGTCCACAAACTCGGGAGACAAACTGACCGCGACGTGACCGAGTTTCGACGGTCCAAGATCGAAAATTCGATTTCGCTTCTTCTGAAATTCGATCTTCAGCGGGTTGTAGCCGCTGGTGATCCAGAATTCCGGGGGCACCATATTTTCTTCAGGCAAGTTGGAATATTCGACAAACCAGTATTTGCATGTCCACGGGCGCAACGTTTTGCAACTCACTTCAATATCGTCGTTCTGATTCGGCATTTTTCGCGTTTGAGTTGCCATCCATTCAAAGACTTTCGGGACTTCTTCATAAAACGACTCACCCAATCGCCCGGCATACTCGACCAAGAGAAGATCGAACGAAGAACGCTTTTGTTGCAACCACGCGTTCCAGCTCTTTTCGGAGGTCACGGTGGTGCCGCGGTCCTTGTCGCCGACCACGGCGTAAATCGCGAGCCCTAAGTGTTTGTTTTCCTTATAGAATTCGGAATAGTCTTTCGATGGCCCGGAAATCGACACAACCCCAGCGAAAATGTCGGGATGCGAGATCCCGATATCGTAGGCGGCCTCAGCTCCGATCCCATGCCCTGCGAGGTAGACCCGGTCGGAATCGACAGAAAACTGGCGCAAACACTGACGAATTGTTTTGAGGCAGGCGAGATGCTCACGGGCTGAGTAACCATATTTTGTTTGACCGGGTAACTTCCAGTCGATTGCGACGGTGATGTACCCGAAACGGGCCGCCATTCCCGTTCGCATCTTTAGTTTTGGATCGAAATCGCCACACCAAAAACTCAAATGTTGTTCGGCGTTACCAAACGACGGCAACACGACCAAGAGTGGATATTTGCGGTAGGGATCGTACTCGGGCGGCAGATGAACGTAACCACTGCAAGTTAACGGACCAACCTGAGGCGTTTTATAATCCGGCAGGTCAACGCCGAGTGGAATTGGTTTCTCGCCTGTGTACGAAGCAAGATCGACTGGATGGACGGGCGGCATCTGCGCCAGCATCGCAGCCACCCATTCGGGAGCCCCCCCCTCATATTTCTTGATATCCGCCAAGAATTGAGCCCGTTCAACTGGCGTTGATTTGGGATCCAAATAACGTCGAACGAGTCCATAAACAGGAATCAACGATTCGGCATTTGCGAAGTTGTCCATCGTTTGTGAACTTCCGAGGTACCACCCGCTTAGGATTTGTGCGACCCGCTGTTCGACAGAAATTGTCTGATCGGAAAGCAAGCGAACGAACCCATCGAAGCGTTGGTAATTCGCCACCGACAAGTTTTGTTCGACAAGGTTGAGAAATTCACGCAAGTCCTTTTGCTGCTCGGCGTTTGCAAGTTGCTCCAGATGTTGTTTGACATACTGGTTCAACGTCTTTCTCAACTCATCGATGTTTAGCGATTCTTTTTCAAGCTCTGCCCGGATTTCCTCAAAAGCGATCCGACTTTCTTCGCCCAGATCATTTTCCGTAACTTTTCCGGCGATCGATCGAACTAGTTTGGGCTGTCCAGCATTGCGGCGATTTCGGATTTCATCCAGCAACTGTTTCGACTGGACGGACCGCATATCCTGTTGACGATTCGAGACTTCCGTCGCTTGATCAGGGAATTTTTCCTTGATTCGCATCAATTGGTCTTGGGCCGCATCGTACATTCGTGCCGCGACAAAGATATTGAAGATCCGGTAATAGTCGGTGGGGTTGGTGGGATCCGTGATTTCCCGGTGCATGACCTGGGAAAGAACTTTTTGCGGAATCGAATTGGTCGCCAGTTGCATTTGCCAACTTCGATTGCCCAGCTCACGGCCCTTCAACGTTTCGACGGTCGTCGTATTTGGTGTGATAGACGTGATCCCTTGGATGTAGGCTTCGGTATTGCCTTTATAGGTCACGAGCAACTCGCGGTGCCCATGTTCGTCGAAAGGCCGAGCCCCGAGGAACTGTTCGGCGTAACCCTCGGCGCCCGTTTCGGATAGCGCCAGTTTTTTTTGCGAGGTCAATTCGAAGACCAGATTTTGGGATAACAGAACATCTACGGGCCCATTGGCGATGCGATCGCGATTGAAAAAGACGCGGCGCATCCCATCATCGACCAGGACCACGTTGTCCGGCGCATCCGGGCTGTACGGATTCGGCGCACTGACGTCGGTGACATAAGAGTTCAAGGTGGCCAGGTTACCTTCAACGCTCAATCCATTTTTTAGCGTAATTCGCTTGTTCCCCTGCCAGGCCAACGCCGTTGGGCAAAATGCCAGTAGTAAAAAAGAGAACTCAAAAAAAAGCCAAGTCAAGCGAATGCGAACACTGGTCGTCATGTGGTTTTGCGTTCCGTTTAGATTTCAAACCTGCTGAACTTGTAAAGTTCAGGAG
>JBEBGH010000155.1:0-11721 GCA_040081565.1 Pirellulaceae bacterium | reverse complement strand
CCACTAACGACGGCCCCTTCGAAACCATCCGCCGCACCGAGTATCTCACCGATCATGCGAACCCGACCGGTTACTCGCAGACGATCATGGAAACCGAAACGTCTGCCAACGGCACGCCGATTAAGCGAACCGTCTACACCATCGGCCACGACCAGATCTCACAAACGGTCTACCAAGCCGCCGACACTTCGGGTAACGGCACGATTGGTCCGGAAGATGGCTGGGGCGCTGGCGTCACTCATTACTTCGGCATGGACGGCAACGGCTCCGTTCGCGTTCTCTATGACGCGCTCGCCGCGGTCGTCACCTCCGCCGCCAACGTCCTGCAAGTCTTCCACTACGACGCCTACGGCAACCTATTAAACATCGCCGCCACCTCCGCCCTCACTTCCTACCTCTACTCCGGTGAAGCCTTCGACACCCGCATCAACCAACAATACCTCCGCGCCCGCTGGTACGACCCAGCCGCCGGACGTTTTACCTCGCTAGATCCATTCCGCGGCAACACCTCGGACCCGCAATCGCTGCACAAGTATCTGTATGTGCACGATGATCCGGTCAATGGAATTGATCCAAGCGGGCTATTCTTGATCGGCACAATGCAAATTTCAAGTATTCGAAATCATCTCGCTAATCTTCAAGCAGATGCCGGGTTGAAGCTTATCGAAGGCGTGTATAGACTTGGCAAGGGTGCATCTATAGCAGGAATCGGATTGGAATTTGTCATAGGTGACCTATTTGGAATTGGCATTCCGTTTTTTGGCGCGGCATTCAAAAGGTTGTTCAATGTAATCGGACGGCAATCAGCCCGTGTTCTAAGCAAAATGTTGCCAAAGGTCGCGGGTGAATATCTGCTTCCGGGAATTTTTCACGTCTCCGCCAATGAAATTTCTCGCCTTTTCTCAAAGCAGCTCGCAAGTGAATTGAACAAGGGTGTTGACGGCGCAATACTTAGGAAAGAAATCGCTCGGCTCAACGGGTTAACTCAAGCGAGCCTGCAAGGCGTCGGAATTCAATTTCATCATGTGATCCCAAAAGAACTCAAAAATCATCCACTGTTTTTAACTGTTCACATGAACTTCGATGCTGCGCTAAATGCACTCCCTTTAAACCAAATAGTCCATTACACTGATCACCCAAACTACACGAGTGGGATTCGCAAAATACTGGACGAAATTCACGCATCATCACTGTCAAATGGACAGAAACGCGAAAAGTTATTGCAAACCATTACAAATGCCAACTGTTCAATTTTGGGCGGCAGACGAGGGCGACCGGTGACTCCCGACGAGTTGTCACCGACCGAATGGCAGAGGTTGATCAATCCGTTTAATGAGGGGTAAATGTCGAGAAAAATTGTCAAGAATGAACGAATTGACGAAATGTATGAGGAAGTGTTGGCCTTGATCGAATCTACGAACTTTTTGTCATTTCGGAAGAAGCCGGCGTCTATTGAAATTGGAGACGTGGCCATAAATTGTATGCCTAGAACATTCCTTCAATATTTCGACGACTTACGAAAAGACTTAGAGGAAGATTCGTCGCCGATTCGAGATTTTTCGATAAATGTTAAGCAACCGCTGTCGAACGCCCGACATCGTTTGGATTCACGAATTGACGCTTTAGCTCAAGACGCGCTGGATCGAACCAACCGTCTGCTCAACGATCGACTAGTGAGGTCAAGTACTATCAAAGCTCTAAGAACGCAACTAACAAAAATCTTTAGCAAATCGGTAAAACCGTTCAACGGGGGCGACCTTTTTTTTAGTGCCGTTCAAAACGGTATTGATTTTGTTATCCTTGGTCGGTTCACATATGGCGGTCGACGGGACCTGTACGCAGAGACTTTCTTTCATCTTTTCAACATTGGCGTGGTTCCATATGGTTGGAAGCAGGCGAATTCTACCGTTTACTACATCGGTAGTCTTTGAAGTTCTTCAGGAGCGGCGGTTTCCAACTTCAAATGCAACGGAGGTGGTGGTTTCCAACTTCAATTGCAACGGAGGTATCGGCCGATCAGTTCGTGGGGGGTTTTGTAGCTGTGGCGTTTTCGCGCAAATCAAAGGGGTCAGGACTCATTGATTTGTAGTTTTGGTTGATGTAAGATTGCTGGGATGCCAAGACGACCACGAGCTGATGAAACTGGCGGGCTTTACCATGCTTTGAATCGCGGTAATGCCCGGCAGACGATCTTTCGCAAAGACGCGGACTACGAAGCCTTCGAGCGAATTCTCTCCGAGGGACTGGAACTCTATGATGTTTCTCTGTTCTCGTTTCAGTTGATGCCCAATCATTGGCATTTGGTTCTGAGGCCAAATCGAGATGGGGCGATGAGCGATTTCTTGCGATGGGTCACGGCGACTCACACCATGCGCTATCACGCCCATTACCACACTTCCGGTCAAGGGCACGTCTATCAAGGGCGGTTCAAGAGCTTTCCGATTCAGGACGATGAACACTTCTTGACGGTTTGTCGCTACGTTGAAAGGAATGCTCGGCGCGCTGGATTAGCCAAACGCGCGGACGCGTGGCGGTGGGGGTCGTTGTTTCGCTGGCTCCAGCGGCCCGAACCGGAAACGAAACTCTTAACACCTTGGCCGATATCGCGATCGCCCAATTGGGTTGAGCGAGTGAATCAGGCATTGACCGACGCCGAACTCCAGGCCATTCGAACTTCAGCACAGCGTGGGAGTCCCTTTGGAGATGCGAATTGGGTGGAATCAACCGCCACACGGCTGAACTTGGAATCATCGCTTCGTCCGCGCGGTCGCCCCCGCGTCCACTTTGACGTAGAAAACGAAATCAACGAGTCCTGACCGTCCTGACCTCTTTGATTTGTCCATTTGATTACTCCCGAATCCTTGCTATTGGCGGACAGTGGATTCGGGACGGCGTAGTTGTATTTACAAAAGGATCATGAATAGCGATGAAGTTTATACAATTGCTCAATCCTTACGTGCTTGACAATAGCGGCATTCAAGCGGTCGAATCACAGCAAGCGGAAGCAATGAACGAGTTTCCTAAGATGATTACTCGAACTCAAATGAGATATTGGAAACCCGGGCAGAGCATTTCACAAATTGGAAACAGATTTCTCCTTGGTGTAGCAGCTTCATTTGACTTGAAGGACCTTAGGTTGATTGACCTAGTTGAGGAGTATTTTTCTCGAGAGAAGAATGCCACGATCGACGTCTTCAATCTGGATGATTGCGACAGTATAGAGAACCTAAATCTGTACTATCCTGGTAGTTTTTCGGGAGTTCCAGGGAACCCGATTCTGGGTCAATGGTCAGAAGGCATTCACGTAGGGACATGCTGCGGGATGCAAGCAAGGATGAGGGTGCTAGAAATTCTTGGACTAGTACCAGATTTTCCGAAGTACTTCGGCGACTTGAACTCCCCGACTAAAAAGGCGTTCGAATAGCGTTAGATTAAGAGAATCAGCCGCTCATTTTGGACTTGGTGTCGAATGGGACATTTTCGATAACAAGCGCAGGAGCGGAATTGTCGGTAAGACGTCATTGTCCGTGAAAATCCGGTCTGTGTGTGAAAGTAAACAAATGACCCGTTGGCCAGCGGTACTGTCCCCGCTTGATTCAGCTTACCCAACTAAATTGTCGAGTAAGTTTGAAGCCAAGTCGGGGGTCGCTAGCTGACGCAATTCAGAAAATCAGTAAATATGAGGAAGATTCTCCGAATCGAACGAGACACCTAGTCATCTGTCTTGGTCTGACGATCAATGATCGTCGACAAGTATTTCATCAGTTCGGCGATCTGATTGGGATTAAATTCGTCGACTATCAGGCAGACTTTTTCGAATGTCGTAGGATTGTCGTAGCGAACCGATTGGAGAACCGATTTTCCGTGGTTTTCGAGGCGGATTCGATTCCTGTCTCGGCTATCTGATGGCTCTGACCCCGCGAAAACCGCGGGGTTTTTTTGATTTCAACCAACCGAACAACAACTCGCACTTCCGCTCAACGACTTTGTCCATCAGTTGGGCATGGTGGTCACGTCAATAATTCTTTCAGCACCGTGCCGTGTACATCGGTCAAGCGAAAGTCGCGACCTGCATAACGATAGGTCAATCGCTCATGGTCAAAGCCCAACAAATGCAACATGGTTGCGTGGAGGTCATGAACGCTCGTCGGCTTTTCAATTGCCTTGAAGCCAAAGGGGTCGGTCGCACCATAAGCTTGTCCCCCGCGAATTCCTCCGCCAGCCATCCATACACTGAAGCCGTAGTGATTATGGTCACGGCCTAACTGGGCTTTGCCATCCCCACCAAGTTCGACCGTGGGCGTGCGTCCAAATTCGCCGCCCCAAACGATCAACGTATCCTTTAACATTCCTCGTTGTTTGAGGTCCGCGATCAAGGCGGCAATCGGCTGATCGATTTCTCGGGCCAGTTGCCGATGATTCTTTTCAATCTCGGTGTGATTGTCCCAAGGCTGACCGGCTCCATGCCATAACTGCACGTAGCGAACGCCTCGTTCCAACAATCGCCGGGCGATCAAGGTTTGACGGCCGTGAACTCCATCACCGTACAGCTCCTGAACATGCTTCGGCTCGCCCGAGATATCAAACGCGTCGGCCGCTTCGCTTTGCATGCGAAAAGCCAATTCGAAGGATTGCACTCGGGCCTCAAGCCTTGAATCGTCACGGGCCAGCGCATGTGCTGCATTGATCTCGCGCAACAAGTCCAACTGCCTCCGTTGTTGATTGGACGTTAGGCCGGGATTGTGAATGTTTTCAATGAGTTTTTCGATTTCACGGAAATTTGGATCGACAAAAGTGCCTTGATACGCCCCGGGCAAAAAGCCGGCTTGCCAATTTTCGGAGTCTTTGATCGGCAAACCTCCCGGGCACATGGCGATAAAGCCAGGCAGGTTCTGATTCTCGGTCCCTAGGCCATACATGACCCAGGCACCAACGCTGGGACGCGGCTGGACGGAATCACCGCAGTTCATCAGCATCAAGGAAGGCTCGTGATTGGGAACTTGAGCGTACATGGATCGAATCACCGCTAGATCGTCCGCATGTTGGGCCGTCTTGTCGAACAGCTCACTAATTTCCAATCCGCTCTGGCCATACTTCTTGAATTTGAATGGCGAAGGAAATGCAGTTCCCGTCTTGCGTTCCGTCGTGAAGTTTACTGGCAAAGTCTGCCCGGCATACTTGGCCAATTCCGGCTTGGGATCAAAGGTGTCGACATGTGAGGGACCGCCGTTGAGAAAGAAATGAATGACGCGTTTCGCCCGCGGAGCAAAATGGGGCGGCCGAGCGCGCAATGACGAATCAACCGTCTCATCCAAGACGATGTGTTCGCCAGCAACGGAATCGGCCAGGACGCCAGCCAGTCCAAGCATTCCCAGACCCATACCCGAACGCTGCAGCATTTGTCGGCGAGTCAGAATGGAATCGTTTTTTGCAAATCGCATTTTCATTCAACCAGTTGGCTGCCCGGGAGTAAAGTGGAATTCAAGTCGCTTTTCATTCAATCCAAAAACATCAACTCATTAGACATCAGCAAAACCTGTGCGAGCTGTTCAAACGGAGTAAGCGGTTCGATGATCGGCCCCCAAAAGTCTCGTTCGGAATTCCAGACGTCATTTCCAGCACCAGAAACTTGGGCAATCCACTCATGCTGATCGGAATTCAATACGCCGTTGATATCAGCCACAAAATCAATCGTCTCACCCTGCTTTAGCGTCAGCGCTTCCACATTCAACGCTTGCTTGCGGTTATGGACAACGCTGGAAAGAAGCATTTTGCTTCCGTTCAGGATGATTGAGAACCGAACCCCATCGCCTGGCACCTCTTTGTGCACGGCTTCAGATTGAATTCCGTAAGTCCCATCTTGAGGTGCGATCCAACGCCGGACCGCTGCATGCTGCAGATCATTCCCCGGATGACCCCCGCGTGCTGTCAACTGGACCCAACCCAAATTCGGATCGGGCCAGTTCGCTCCACCGCTCCAAGCGGATTCGGAAAAATACGGCAGCTCTTTAAACGCTTGGATCGAACCCGCGACAGGCTCGTAGTTTGCAAAACCGTACTGCCATGCTTTAGCATTTTCCGGAGGTTTGGGCGTTAACTGCGGATCGCTTCCTTGCAGGAATTTGATCGCCAAATTCTGTTCTTCGACCGCAGGATTTCGCTGCAACACCAGGCGATAGAGTTCGGCGATGCTTGTCGCATCGTCTGTCGAAACACTGGCGATTGCCCGCGCAGCGACGGCTCGTGCTTGTTGAGCCATGAACGGGTGGTTCATGGAAAACAGGGCCTGCTGTGGAACGGTCGTTTCACTTCGCTGCGCGATGTGCAGGTCGGGATTCGCAAAATCAAACGTCCTGAGAACCGTGCTTAGAAACTGTCGGTCGACCAAGCCGTACAATGTTCTGCGCCGATGATCGGCACCCGAATTAGCGAAAAGGTCTGTTGAACGACTGTGGTCTGACGGTTCCAGTCGGGCGGCAAATTGTAGCAGCGAATCACGATATTCTTCAAACGAAAGTCGCTTGCGATTCATTCGTTGAAGCAGGCGATTTTCAGGGTCAATCTGGTCAGCCCGCGCCGGCTCGCCTGCCAGATCGCCTGCAGGCTCGGCATTCAGAGAAGATTCCCGATACGTACTGGAGAGCACAATTCGACGATGCAACTTCTTGGTCGACCAACCCTCTGCGATCAACTGCTGTGCCAGCCAATCGAGCAATTCCCGATGACTGGGAGGATCGGCACGCAGCCCAAAATCGCTGGCGGTTTTCACGAGCCCGACTCCGAAATGCGATTGCCAGATGCGATTGACCCAAACTCGCGCCGTGAGCGGATTATCGGGAGCCACGATTGCTTGCGCGAGTTCCAGCCGGCCACTTCCGCGCGTGAACGAAACCGGCTGGTCATCAGAAAGAAATGCAAAAAAATGACGCTTCACTCGCTCGCTTCGAATTGCGGGATTGCCGCGACGAAATACATAGGCTGGGTAGTCCTTTTGCCGGTCGATCAAGCGAATCGAATAGAGGTCGGCCTTGGGCGATTGAATCAGCCAACGCTCAACTTCACCTTGCAGTTTCCAAAGTTCGGTACAGACATCGGAATTGAAAAAGGTCTCGGTGGAAACGATTGACTCGTCGGGGACAAGGCAGGGCGAATCGGCGGCATACAAAATCTGTCGCAACTCTTCGTCGGCTGAATCTGGCAGTGATTTCGGTGGCTCAAGTCCTTTGGCGGTGGCCTCATCGCAAGCCTTCTTCCATTGAGTTTCAATTTCCTGGAACAGCTTGCCGTAGCAGTCGGCGACTTCGGCAATTGAGGAGAATTGCTGGGCTTCAATCGACGCCAACAATCGTTGATTGATGTTGTTGGGTTGCAGGCGAAATCGATCCAAAACCGGCTTCGCCAGCTCTGCAAACTGACTTTGGTCAATGTCGCGAAGTTGCTTCCACAAAAGAAATACCCGATCCGATTCTTCCGATCGCTCTTGAAGATAGGCTTCCCAACGGCGAACAAAGGTCGGGACCAAATCCGTGGGAGCCAGAATCGTGTCAAATCCTTCTTGCGGATACTTGGCGATTTCTGTTTGTGCGAACAAGTAGTCGCCGACTCGCTGACGCACCCCGGCTGAAGCTTCCTCGCGGTGCTTGGCAAAGGCATTTTGCAGGTTGGTTTTCCGTTTTGCCAGTTCAGCCCGAAACGCTTCGTCACCCGCGCCGGCCGCATCCGAATCGGCAACTGGAACGATTTGTTCGCGTGAGTTCAGAAAAACTCCGTACAGCGAATAGTAATCGGCGGTTGGAATCGGATCGAATTTATGGTTGTGGCACCGCGCGCAGGATGCCGTCAGGCCCATCAACCCTCGCGAGACCACATCGATCCGATCGTCAATGACATCGTGCGTCACTCCCAAGAACCGGCGACCCAGGGTCAAGTATCCCATCGCCGCTTGCGCTTGAGAATCTTCGGGAGCAACCTGGTCCGCAGCAATCTGCAACATTACAAAACGATCGTAGGGCATGTCCTGTTCAAACGCATCAATTACCCATTCTCGATAGGCGGCCGCATGAATCCAAAAACGCTCTTCACGCCCGTAGACATAACCTTTGGTGTCGGAGTACCGCGCCACATCCAGCCATTTACGCGCCCAATGTTCCGCGTATTGTCGCGAAGCAAGCAGGCGATCCACGACTTGCTCGTAGGCTTCTGGGCGGCGATCAAGTTCAAACTGCTCAACTTCTTCTATTGTGGGCGGCAGGCCGGTGAGATCGTAATAGATTCGGCGCAACAGGTCGCGACGATTTGCTTCGTGTTGCGGAGTCAGGCCATTGGACTCCAGTTTGGCTAGAACGAACTGATCAATCTCATTCCGCGCCCAATGATTGGGATCAACCACCTTAGGAGGTGATGGCTTTGCAATCGGGAGAAAAGCCCAATGTTGACGATAGTCCGACTCTTTCGCTGCCCGATCGCCGTCAAGTTCGCCAGGCCAGGGAGCCCCCTGGTCAACCCACTCCACGACTGCCTCAATCTGCGCGTCGGTCAATCGTCCATTCGGAGGCATTTGCAGGTCATCATGGTAGCGGATGGCCGTGATTAACAAACTGCCATTCGCTTGGCCGGGAATAATCGCGGGACCTTGATCACCTCCCTTGACCATCGCTTGCCGGGAATCAAGTCGCAGGCCGGATTCCTGTAGTTTCTCACCGTGGCATTGCTGGCAATGCTCGATCAACAACGGTCGCACATACCGCTCGAACAGTTCGTCGTTGTGCTCATCGCCGTGAACGATTCTGGGGGCAACTAAAACTCCCCATAGCACTACGATTCGGATCAGCCATGGCAGATCAAATCCACACGAACAACGATTTTCAAGGTTGCCATTCATAGACCCATTATAAGCCGAGTCCAGTGGGCCCGCGATCTAAGGGTCTCGATGGTAAACGAATTTTCCACTCGCGAATTTGGAGAACGAAGGCAGAATCGGAGCGGATCAGACCTATCGCGTGCAAACTGCTAGAGTGGACCAGTTCTTTCGCCTATACTCAGTTTGTATCCACGTCGCCGTCACAACCTTACTATCGCGCACGAATCGCAGGTTGGATTGAGAGCATGAGACCACTCCGACGCTTGTCGTTTCGCCTGCTGGTCATTGCACTCTTCGTGCTCCCGGCCCAAGCGATTTTCGGTCAGGCTTCCAGCGAGAACGCTTCGCCGGCGAGTGGTCGCGGCGAGGTAGCGGTCGACTATGTTCGAGACGTTCGACCGATCCTGAAAACCAAGTGCGCAACTTGCCACAACGAAGCGGATGCAAATGCTGGCCTTCGACTCGATTCCGCTGTAAAAGTCATGAAAGGCGGCGACAGTGGACCCGTTGTCGTGCCTGGCAAAAGCGGCGAAAGCCGATTAATTCACGCCGTCATGCAAACCGGCGATCTAAAAATGCCTCCGCCAGAGGACGCCAAGCCGCTTGATGAATCGCAAATCGAAACCCTACGCCGCTGGATCGATCAGGGAGCGCTCGTTCCCGAAAACGAGTCCCAAGTCAGCCACTGGGCGTTCCTGAAACCAGTCCGGCCAACTGTACCGGCGGTTGCAATGCTCGATGACTCCGCGAATGGCGGTGCACAGACACCTACACTTCAAGTCAATCCGATTGATGCGTTCCTTGCGCAGGGACACCATCAACAACAGTTGAAAGCTTTACCACCAGCGCCAAAACATGTGCAGTTGCGACGAGTCTACCTGGATTTGATTGGCCTTCCGCCGACTCCCGACCAGCTTCAGGCATTTCTGAACGACGATTCTCCCAATGCCTGGGAAAAGGTGGTCGATGAACTGCTTGCCAGTTCGCAATATGGCGAACGGTGGGGGCGGCATTGGATGGATGTTTGGCGGTACAGCGATTGGGATGGCCACGGTGCGGAGGTGCGCGAGAGCAAGCCGCACATCTGGCGATGGCGAGACTGGATCATTGAGGCCCTGAATGACGACAAGCCGTACGATCGCATGATTATTGAAATGCTGGCAGCGGATGAAATTGCTCCAGATGACCCTCAGGCCATTCGAGCTACCGGATATCTTGCTCGCAACTGGTACATGTTCAATCGAAACACTTGGCTTGACAACACGATCGAGCATACTGGCAAGGCCTTTCTCGGCGTCACGTTTAATTGCGCCCGATGTCACGACCACATGTATGACCCAATTTCGCAGACGGAGTATTATCAACTGCGCGCGTTCTTCGAACCTCACGATGTGCGGACCGATCGTTTGCCAGGCCAGAGTGATGTGAGCAAAGATGGGCTGGTACGAGTTTTTGACGCCAATGCTGACGCTCAGACTCTGCTGTATGTTCGTGGCGATGAGCAGAATCCTCTCAAGGACAAGCCGCTTGTGCCGCGCGTTCCCGCGGCACTCGGACCAGGTGATCTCGGCATCCAGCCAGTTGAGTTGCCCGCCTCAGCCTATTATCCCGGACTACAGAGCTTCATCTCAGCGGAAGTACTGAGCAGTGCGGAAGCCGAAGTGCAGACTGAGTCATCTGCCCACGCGTCAGCTCAGCAGGCACTCGCGAAGGCTCAATCGGACCTGTTGGCTTTTCAGCAGGCGACGACTCAACCCGAAACAGCGCCGCCGTTCCTGCAGGATGACTTCACGGTGGCTCGACCAAACGTTTGGGTTACTGGGGATGGAAATTGGCAATATCAGGATGGTCATCTATCGCAACTCGACCCCGCCGACAAAATGTGTTGTTTGAAAACGTTGCAGCCGCATTCTTCCGACTTCACCGCGCGATTAAAATTTCGCGTTACAGGGGGAGATGTCTATAAATCGGTGGGCATCTCGTTTGATGCCAGTGATGATCAGAACTTTTCAAATGTTTACGCCAGCGGAGGTGGTTCCAAAATCCAGGTAGCCCACCGAGTCAACGGAACCGATCAATATCCGCCAGCAGGGGCGAAGGAGATGCCGATTGAAGTCAATCGCGAGCACGAACTTCTCGTCACCGTTCGAGGCGTGCAATGTGAAGTCACCTTCAACGGTCAAGCGGTTCTGACCTATTCACTGCCGAATGCGCGACCGGCCGATGGGCGATTTTACATTTGGACTTACGACGCCACCGCTGAATTCCTGGCACTGGAGATCACCACCAGCGCAGTCCTTAGCGAAGAGGGTCTTCGGGCTGCCGTGCAACTAGCTGAGTCCGCGGCCAAACTTGCGGAAAAGAAACAGACGGTCGCTTCAACGTCTCTCGAATATGTGAGGGCTTGCATGGCCGCCGATCAAGCCAACTACGCACAGCCTCAGGCAGCCAACTCCAAGGAACTATCTTTGGCCGCCGGAAAGGCGGAACGTATGCGCGCACTCGCTCAGGAAGAACTCAAATTGCTGACAGCGGAACAAAATCTCCGCAATGCGACTGCCGCTCTACCTCCTGAAGGATTGCTCGTCGATGAGGCGAAGCAGAAAGCCGTCGCAGATGCCGAGACTGCGATGAGTGCGGCGAAGTCCGCCGTCGAGACTGCCCAGAAGGCCGCAACCGAACCGCTTGAAGCTTATACGCGGCTTACGACGGTTTATCCCGCAAACAGCACCGGTCGTCGAGCAGCGTTGGCTCGATGGATTGCGAGTCGCGACAACCCTTTGACTGCGCGAGTCGCCGTGAATCACATTTGGCTCAGGCATTTTCATCAGCCACTCGTCTCGACGGTGTTTGATTTTGGA
>JBEBGH010000154.1:0-11766 GCA_040081565.1 Pirellulaceae bacterium | reverse complement strand
TCGGAGACCCACAGCCACTACTAGTATCGGGCTCACCGAAACGAAAGCTTTAGCCAGCGAAATTTGCAGGGAAATCAAAGCCAATCGTTACAGACTGTTATCCAGCGCATCCAACATTCGAAACAATCGTTGCAAGTTACCACCATGAATAAACGCGTTCCCGCGAAACTGGCTTTGGAAGATGGATCCGTTTTTTTGGGCGAACTCGTTGGCGCTCACGGCACGACCTTTGGCGAAGTTGTTTTCAACACGTCGATGACTGGCTACCAGGAAATTTTGACGGACCCGAGCTATCGCGGCCAAATCGTGGTGATGACCTATCCGGAAATTGGTAACTACGGATGTAATTCGGAAGACAACGAAAGCCGAAAGCCGTTCATTGCGGGTTTCGTCATGAGAAACATTAGCGAAATCGCCAGCAATTTTCGTTCGGAAATGACGCTGGATGAATATTTGCAAAAAAATCAAATCACGGCGATCGCGGGGGTCGATACTCGCGCGCTGGTCAGAAAGATACGCAGTATTGGTGCTCTGCGCGGCGTGATTTCCTCAGTGTTCACGGAAGACGCAGCCCTGGTTGAAGCAGCGAAGAATTCACCATCGATGCTGGGGCGAGACTTGGTCAAGGAAGTGATTCCTGACGGCCCGTCGACTTGGGACCAAAGTCTTAGCGAATGGTGGGACGCCTCCGGCTTAGAGTCAGAATCGGATCGCCCGTTGGTGGTGGCGATGGATTTCGGAATGAAGTGGAACATTGCTCGCCATTTGGTGGATCAGGGATTCCGGGTGAAAATCGTGCCGGGCATTGCCACAGCAAAAGAAATTTTGGCTTTGAATCCAGATGGTGTGTTTCTGTCCAATGGGCCGGGCGATCCTGAGCCGCTCGACTATGCGATTACGACGATTCGGGAATTGCTCGGCAAGGTTCCGATATTTGGCATTTGCCTGGGCAATCAACTGCTGGGACTAGCTTGCGGGGCGAAGACCTACAAAATGAAATTCGGGCACCGGGGAGCCAATCAACCGGTTCTGAATCTGGAAAATGAACGGGTTGAAATCACGACCCAAAATCATGGCTTTGCGGTGGCCGATGAGGGTTTGCCCGGCTGTTTGCTGGTTACCCATCGCAACCTCAACGACAACACGATCGCCGGTTTCCGCCATCGAGATGTTCCCGCGTTCGCCGTGCAATACCACCCTGAAGCCTCGGCTGGCCCACACGATAGCCAATATCTGTTTTCGCAATTCCGCCAAATGGTCTTGGAAGGCCGCGGTGCAGCGTCAAAGGCATAATTCGCGAGGCTCGAGTTAGCCCAACTTAATCCGAGTTATGATGGATGTCGTGGGCCGAAGGCTTAAGTTACTTGTACTCTCTGTTTGTGGATGATCGTGGAAAAAAGTCATGTAGGTATCGTGGGGATGGGGACCGTCGGCGCGGGAGTTGCCCGATTGCTCCTCGATCATGGAGATCGAACCGCTCGACATGCCGGGCGCACTCTGTGGCTGGAGCATGTGGTTATCCGCGACATCACGAAAAAACGCGACGTGGATTTGCCCCGTGGTGTGCTGACCGATGACTTGCAGCGATTGCTGGACGACCGGACGGTAACTTCGGTCGCTTTGTTAATCGGCGGTGTCGAACCGGCACGCACGATTGCCCTGCGGATTTTGGAGGCTGGCAAAGACCTCGTGACGGCCAACAAGGCCTTACTCGCGGAGCACGGACCGGAGCTATTCGATCGCGCACGGGAGTTGGGTCGCTCGATTGCCTTCGAAGCCGCCGTCGCCGGTGGTATCCCGATCATTACGAACATTTCGCAGTGTTTGAATGCCAACAAGATTACTTCGATCCGGGGAATCTTGAACGGAACCACCAATTACATTGTTTCGCGGATGGACCGAGGCCAAGGCGATTTTGCTTCGTCACTCGCTCAGGCGCAGAAGTTGGGGTTTGCCGAAGCCGACCCGACCATGGATGTCGATGGCTCGGACGCTGCCCAAAAGCTGGCGATTCTCGCTCATTTGGCCTTCGGCTCACGGGTGCATTGGACGGAGATTCCGCGCCGCGGCATTGAGTCGTTGCAGCTTTCGGATTTTCGCTACGCTCATCAGATGGGATTTCGCATCAAGCTGATTGCTTTTGCGGAGCTGACTGAAAAAGGTCTGCAAATCGAAGTTGCACCGATGCTGGTGCGCGAGGGGACGCCTTTGGCTGAAGTCCGCGATAACTTTAATGCCGTCAGCGTTGTCGGTGATGCAGTAGGTCCGGTTTTCTTTCACGGGCAAGGGGCAGGGCAGATGCCGACCGCTTCGGCAGTAGTCGCCGACATGATTGACACGGCAGTGGGCCGAACCAAGATCACATTTCAAACTCTGAAGCTGTGGTCGAGTTCCGATCCGTCGATTGCGATTGCACCGCATGGAGCCGCTCGAGCCCGCTATTACCTGCGGTTCAACGTCACGGAACGGAGTCATGTTTTGGCAGCGATTACAAAAGTCATGGGCAAGTTTGGCATTTCGATCGCCAGCGTTTTTCAGCACGATGACGACCGTTCCGAAAATGGCGTAGTACCGCTGGTGATCATGACGCATGAAACATGTGAGGAGAACGCGAAAGCTGCGGTCGACGAGATCAACCGCTTGGACTTTGTTCATGCCACCACAGAACGCCTAAAAGTGTTAGATTAGGGTTTAGTACCGGCCCCATGATGGATTCTGGATTGAAGATTGCGGGGCGGGCGAACCTACGAAGGATGCATGGATGAAATATGTAATCGTGATACCCGATGGTTGTGCGGATCAACCTCAAGAGGCCTTGGCGGGGAAAACGCCGTTGCAGGCTGCCCGAACACCGGCCATGGATGAACTTGCACGGTTGGGCGTCGTCGGCCGGGCAAATCACACTCCCTCAAACTTGCCCGCTGGGTCCGACGTCGCAAACCTCAGCTTGTTGGGTTATTCTCCCCACAAGCACTACACGGGGCGAGGCCCGCTTGAGGCCGCTGCACAAGGTTTGGAACTTGATGACAGCGATTGGGTCGTCCGTTGCAATTTGGTGACCATTGAAGACCAGATCATGCGCGACTTTACCGCCGATCACATTGGCGACGACGAAGCCCGAGAGCTTTTGAAAACGGCGCAAGAGCAGGTTTCCTCGCGCGGCGGTTTGCGATTCGTGCCGGGGGTCAGCTACCGCAATTTGCTGGTCGTGTCCGGCAGCCAATATGGAAACATCTTTTCCGCCGACACGCGAACCACAGCTCCTCACGACTTGACCGACAAGTTGGTTACCGAGGATTATCCCCGCGGTCCCGGCAGTAACTTTCTTTGTGACTTGATGCAGGAGAGCCATCAATGGTTTCTCGCTCATCCGACGAACGTCGCTCGGCAGGCGGCCGGCCGTTTGCCGGCAACCAACGTATGGCTTTGGGGCCTTGGCCGAAAACCGCATCTCGAGTCGTTCTTTGAAAAACATAACCTGTGTGGTGCGATGATTACGGCTGTCGATTTGTTGCGCGGTCTTGCGACCTTGATTGGCTGGGAAAAAATCCATGTCCCCGGTGCGACGGGGTACGTCGACACGGATTATGCCGCCAAGGGCCGGAGCGCGATATCGGCCTTGCAAACGTTTGACATCGTTTGTGTCCACGTGGAAGCCCCAGACGAAGCAGCACACGAAGGCGACGTGCAGAAGAAAGTTGCAGCCATCGAGGCAATCGACCGCGACATCGTTGCCCCATTGTTAAACCATTTGAAGGGCCAAACGGCCTGGCGAATGTTGGTAACCCCCGACCACCCAACTTTCCTTTCGACCAAGACGCATACGCACGGTGACGTGCCGTTTGTGATTGGTGGTTCGGGCATTGGTGCAACTGGAGCCGATCGTTATTGCGAACAGACGGCAGCGCAAAGCAACCTGGTTTTTAACGAAGGCCATTGCCTCATGGAATTTTTCTTGCACCTGAAGGACACGCGGAGTTGCTGATCTCATGAATCGTCCAGTCAAAGCCCGCGGCGGGCGCTGTCCTCGCGATGCAGAACGAGATTCCTGCCCCATGCAGTGCCGCTACAACCACTTCGTAAGCCCTCAAGGTCTCGTCATTGATTCTTGGGACCTCAAGTGTCTGGATTGTGGAATTCGCGAGACGATCGCCTACCGTTCCGATGAATTAGAAGAAGGCGCTCAACCCACTCGCTGCCCCTTTTGCGAACAGGACGGGTTTGTTACCGGTACAAATCCCTGCTGCAAAAGTGAATAAAAAATTGTTAATTGTGGCAGACTAACAAGCTGCAACAGTCATTATTTTGCACGAAAAAAAGCTACTCGGCCTTTCCTTGTTGCTGCTCAAAGATTTTTTTGATTCGCTGGAGTGGGTTCTTTTTTCCGAACTGCCGGGTCCAGTAGTTCGCCAGCACGGCGGAGGCGTCGTTTAAGGGCACTGCGTCCCATTCGCCCTTTGAATCCACGTTGGCCAGCCCGAACCTTGACAATTTCCCCAGTGCGTCGTGCAGGTCAAACGTCACCACTAGGTCGGTAAATTTTTTCAACAATTGGATTGATCGCTCGGCCATTTCATTTTCATTGAGACGCTTCTGTTCATTGAGCAAAACGCAGTAAACCAAAATTGTCTCGCAGACTTCTTGCTCCTCCGCTTCATTGAATAGTCGATAGATAACTCCCATGTTGTTATCGAGATTTTTCAAATAGAGGTTACGGGTCAGCCCAAATTGGTAACGGTCCTTGGTTTGTAGATAGCTCAAAACGCCGCGTCCGAGGTAAAAGGCGAGCAAGACACCAAACAGCAACCAATGGTAAAACGCGGACAACGTGAAAACGGTGATCAGCATCGCTCCTCGAGTGATCTTATAAACTGCGAGGGCAAATCCGGACAACGAAGGAATCAGGATCCGGGTTCGATTGACCAAGCTCAACTGCACGGTTGAGCCGGGAAGTAAAATTTCCAGTTCGCTTTCGGGAATGTTCTTGAACATTTTGAGATAGACCACATCCGATCGCATCGTCGCGTCGACCTTTGCGGTTGGCTTCAATCGAAAGCCGATGACCAATCGATGAAATTCTGGAAACTGAACTTCTTCCAACCGGAAGAAATTTGACCACCGTCGCCGCTTGCGCTGAACAACCCGGTATCCGCGGGCGAAAACCATCAGGCTGTCAAAGATCTCGAAATTAACATTCAACTTCACTCCCCAGCTTGATCCCAGCGTTACCGCGTCGTTCAATTCGTTCTGGTCGAGTTTGTGATAATGGGCCGAGTACAGAACTCCGACCAATCGATCGAACAATTTTTCGGCTCGTACCGAAATCTCTTCTGTTGATGCTTCGGGGAATTCGTCGTGGTCAGGATCCAGCGATTCGTACAGGTCTTCGACCTGGACCAAATTTGCAAGATGTTCGATATGAAAGATCGAAACCAGTGAATGAAACAACTGGTGCAAGCGTTCGGATTGTTCTTCAGAATCTCCCACCAGCCAATCGACCAGGTATTGGATAAGTTGACGGTGCCGCAGTGGAATAAAGTTCTCGCCTGAACTCGGCTCGTTGGGCGGCGTTGGATCGGGGTGGTTCATCAGCTATATGCTTGCACCCTAAACGGCCAACTTCAATGACCAGCACCGTTTTCAGGCGGAGCGTCAAGAGGTCCAACGAACTTACGTCCCAGGAACCGCGCAAGAAAAAACGAGCCGTTAAAAAACCGCTCGCTCATCTGAAAACTAATGAGGGAAACTTGTTTCCCTTAAATCGCACGCTACTAGGCTTCTTCGGCTGCAGGAACGACGACTCGGGTCATGTAGTAGCCGCATTTGGGGCAAACAACGTGTGTTGGATGGGCCGCACTACACTTTGGGCAAACGGTCAGGTTTTTCGCCTTTAGGGCGTCGTGGGCGCGACGTTTGCCGGTACGAGAATTGGATTGACGTCTCTTTGGTACTGCCATGGCAGAATTGCCTTCTCAAATTGTCTGAAATCTTAAACAGAGAATTTTAGCAAGCTTTCTCGATTCAGCAACCGGTGAAACAGGGTCCAAAGCGGTCAAAATGCCGCAAATATGGCTAAAAACCGGCTTCTGCCGGTTCCAACCCGATTGGTTCAAGTGCTATCAGTCCGCAGAGAGGTTTACATAACCGAAAAATCTTACGAAATCGTCAAAGTTTAACATCGGGCTTGTCGATTACTGAATCTAGATGTTTTTCCGCGCGATCCGTGTACCCATTGGGAACACGGTGAAAGCTGTAGAACTCGGGGGGTTCGAAAAAGTTGTCTTTTACTGACAGCGTTGATTGCTGGCTCGCTGCGAGTCCGCACATCACGAACGACAGCAGGATATGGAAGTCCAATGAGCTGCAATCCCTCGAAAAAAATTGCCTTGTGCATCATCGCCCTGTTCTTCGCAGGTTGCTTCCCAACGCAACCTCGCTATTTGCATGAACAAAACGGTGGAGATCTCTCCTATTACGTTGATCAAGCAACGCGGGTGGAATATCCCGACGTCGCATCCTCGCGATTAGAGGAGGTGGCGCAATCAAGGCCGCCAATCACCGTCATCGACCCTGACTTCGAACGTTTTTACGATCTAAGTCTGGAAGAATGCGTGAGCATGGCGCTGCAAAACAGCAAGGTCATCCGTGGTTATGGTACTCCAGGACTTCAGGGAGCACGCGTCACACCGGGCCTCGATAACCTGATGAACGGAATTAACGGCGTCGGCACGTTGTACAACGTCGCCATTCGCGAAAGCGAACCAGGTTTCATTGGCACACCAGGCCAAATTCAAAACCCGGGCTTCATCAACACAAACACTGGGCTCGACGCCAACCAAGGCGTTGAAGCGGCACTGGCTGACTTCGATGCCCAATATTCGGCCCAAGTCTTTTGGGCTCGTTCCGATGAACCGCGCAACACCGTTGCTCCCTTCGACCAACGAGCATTCCGCCAAGACCAGGTTACTTTGCAAAACGAAATTGCCAAGAAGACTGCGGAAGGCACTCAGTTATTTTTGCGAAATACAAATGTCTACACGGATAACAACATCCCGCTTTCGGGCGCTGGCGGCTTCCAGCTCCTGCCGTCGTGGTGGAGAACCGCTGTCGAAGCGGAGGTCCGCCAACCGTTGCTCCGAGGTCGCGGTGCTTTCATCAATCGAATGCCGATTGTGATCGCGCGGATCGGCACCGATCAGGAAATTGCCAACCTCGAAGCTCAACTGCAAAACATGGTTACGAATGTTGAAATCCGATACTGGGATCTGCAATTGGCCTACCGAATTCTCGAGGCTTCGAAGGATGGTCGCGACGCTGCCTTGGAAACTTGGCGAATCGTCAAAGCTCAATTCGATGCAAAAGCCGATGTTAACATCCAACAAGTAGCCTCCGCCAAAGGCCAATACCATTTGTTCGACGGCCAGGTTATCGACGCCTACAACACATTGCTGACGGCTGAGGGCGACCTTCGTTACTTGCTCGGCATTTCCCAATCCGACGGACAGTTGATCCGGCCGATCGACGAACCAATTTTGGCCCCAATCGAATTTGATTACTGCATGTCGCTGGAAGAAGCCATGGAGTATCGCCCGGAACTTCGCCAACAAAAATGGGAAATCAAGAAAAAGGAATTGTCTTACGCATACGCCAAAAACAGCTTGTTGCCAGTCTTGAACGCCACCGGTCTCTACCGTTGGTTGGGCCTGGGCGACAAATTTAATAGCTATGGTGATCCCTCAACCGATTTCCCAGCAGTGGGCAGCGGTGCCGTCCACGAACTGCTCGAAGGGCGCTATCAAGAATTCCAGTTGGGTCTCGAGTATCGCGTTCCTGTCGGCCTACGCCGCGAGCTTGCGAATGTCATGAACGCCCAAATCAAACTTGCTCGCGAGCAAGCCCGGATTGAAGATATGGAATTGGACACCACTCGAGAACTGCAACAAACTCTCCGAGCCATCGCGGCAAATCGCGACCTGCTCCAAACATCATTCAATCAATGGGTGGAAGCATCGATCGAGGTCGACCACTTCAAAGAACTTGCTGCTCAAGGTACTGCGACGCTCAACATTGCTCTCGATGCCCAACGGGGACGTGCCCAGGCACAACAATCGTTCTATTCCGCCCTGGCTGAATACAACAAATCGATCGCTCTGTTCCACCGTCGCAAGGGAACGATTCTGGCCTATAACGGAATTGAAATGGGCGAAGGTCCTTGGGCCAACAAAGCCTACCAGGACGCTTCGGAACTCGCTCGCGCCCGTTCCGCCAGCCGACAAGTCAATTATGGCTGGACTCGTCCTGAGGTCATTAGTCGTGGACCTGGCGGTCCTGTCATGAATCAAGACAACCAGTCTGTCGAAGAAGGCACGCTGTTGGAATCCGAACCGATCATGGACGAATTTTTCCCCGAAGGTCAAATTATCGAGCCTGAGATCATTAATGAATATTCGGACGACTCCGCGATTCCAATGTCTAGCGACGATCCGGCGATCATTCCGCTGGGGTCGACTCGAGTGCAGGATCCAAATGTTCAAAAGGCCAGCTATACCGCCACGCAAGTCTCACGAAATGCCGCTCAGGACTACCTGCGATCACTGGATCGATCGGCTCCATCGCAACCACCAAAAACGGACTCCTTGACCGCCCCGGTAAAACCAGCCGAACAACCAATTCAAGTCAAAGACGTTGATTGGAATCGTTTTGGTTTGTCGAATCCGAACCTTTCGGACGGCAGCGTCAACGTTCGAATCAAATCCAACAACCAATAGTTCGTTCCTTTTTCCAAGCATTCATTCGGTGCCAACCTGGAAATTACCATGAACCGTATCGCTCAATTAATTCTCGCTGCAACTGCGATTGCTTCGTTCACCGGGTGTGCCATTTGCTGCGGACCTTACCTCGACCACTATCCAACTTTCGGTGGCAAGGTCCAACGCACCGACCCTGTGTGGGGTCGTGTTGGCTCGATCTACTCCGATCCTTACACTGCCGGAACCGGACCTCTCGCTGATTCCAATTTGACCAGCTATGAACGGCAACCCCCAAAGCGAGACAAAATCGATATTGAGAAGAAACCCAAAGACGTTGACCTGCCTTCAGAGGAAATCAATAACGGGTTCCAACCGAATCAACAACGTCAGCCACAACCCGAGGAATCCTTGCCGGCACCGAAAAAGGACGGCAGCACAACTCAAAACCGATTGCAAAACGATCGAAATGGATGGCGCAATGGCAGCGGAGCATTCCGCTAGTTGCCTAGCCCGACCGAACCAATGCCTTGGGGGGTGAACCGCGAGCGAGAAATCGCTCGTGGTTTTTTTCGTTGAACGCAACCTGGAATCGCCAGACGCCGAAGCGAAATACCCGGCAGCTAGAACTTGAACGCGGTCGGCTGTCCCAATTCAATCAGTTTTTGACGAAACGCCTCGGCCAAGGCCAAAAGTTGCTCAACAGACAATTGTTCTGTGCGGGACTGAGGTCCCATCTGTTGCGCATTCAGAACGCTATCCACATCGGCCTTGGTCAGCGTATCGCGGAAACCGCTAATTGCCACGGCCCGCAAGAATTTGCGGCGGTGAAAAAAGATGACCCGCAGGAAATCGTGGAAATATTCCAGATCCGCAATCGCCGACCGACGATCCATTCGCTGCACAATATGAACGATCGCCGAATCGACTCGCGGGCGGGGCCAGAATACTCCTGGTGGCAATTCGCGGACGATCTCGGCATCGCAGAGACTCTGAATCCACACGCTGAGCGAGCCGTAATCCCTGGTGTTTGGCCGAGAGACAATCCGATCGGCCAACTCCTTCTGGATGGTCGCCGTTAACGAAACCGGCACGACGTCGCATAACAGCAAATTACTCAAAATTGGAGTCGCCACGTTGTAGGGCAAATTGGCGGCCAACTTGAACTGCCGATTCTCGCCCTCCGCGAGCGCCGATTGAATCGTCGAAAGGACTTCGGGGTTGAAATGATTCTTGTTCTTCAGCGCGTCCATGTGCAACATCGTCACGTTCGAACAGGCTTCCAACTCTTCTTGAGCCAGTTGAAACAAATGCTCATCAATTTCGACCGTGATCACCGCCGCTGCCTTTTCAGCCAACATGGCGGTCAGCGAGCCCATGCCCGTGCCAATTTCTAGAACCACATCGTTCGGTCCGATATCGGCAGTTCGAGCCAACAACTCGATCAGGTTGAGATCGATCAAGAAGTTCTGACCATGGCGGCGATTGGGCTCAAGACCGACTTCTTTGAATCGTCGCGTCAAATATGAAATGGTTTGTCGGCTGGGTTGAGTCATGCGTCAATTCGAGAGTGCTAAACGAGATAAGTAGCCATCTTATGCTGAATTCGGAAAATCAAAAGGGTTCGGATGAAGGGCGATTTACAGCGAGGCCCGCCGAAATTGGATTAATTGGCGATCCAATCCCAAAGTCGCTGCGACAAATTCCCCATCGTCAGAATTCGCCAAATGGTCAATTGCAAAATGGTTGCGACGAAGATCCGATGACTCGCCGCCAACCAACCGGTGCCATTGCCAAATTGCTGTAGGGCGACAAATCCCAGACTCAAGATTGCGGTCCCCGCGAACACCAAGATCATCGCATCAATCTCGATAAACAGCCCGATAAGAGCAAATCCAAAAAAGTACTCCCGGAATGACACCCAACTGCGAGGAGTCAACCACGCTCGTTCCAGAACAGCAGAAATTCCCGCCAACATTCCGCCCCCAACCAGGGCCAAACCGGACTTTAACAGAAGTGGTCCTGAAGCGATCGTTACTGGCCAACGACTAGCGCCTAACCATACCGAATTCGCCAACAGGAATTGAAAAACCGCAAAAAAGACTAGGCCTATCAAGAAGACGGAAACGGGAATTCGATCTCCCTCAAATCGAAACAACGTAAACGTAAACAACAGACTCAATACGGTTAAATGGCTTCCCAAAGTGACCAACGTTGGCATGTCGATTTGGGAATGGTTAGTCAACGCTCGACCGATCCAACTCGGTAGATTAATCCCGAGCAGCCCAATCTCCAAAACACCAATCAACAGGAAAACAAGGCCGAGCAATACCTCCACCCAAAAATAACGCGACGGAATTGGCAGCCCGCAGCATTTGGAAATTCCCTCGCGTTGCAACCAACCAACGATCGGCATATTCTCACGCAACGAAAGCGCCTGCCCACAATTTGGACATTGGCTTTTGCCCAGAATCGACTTGTTACGAGGCAACCGCCACGACACCACGTTCAGAAAGCTTGCCAGGCACCCTCCCAGAAAGAAAATCCACAGGGCCATGAAGCCAATCATGCCGGTCATCCAAACCGGTCCGACCCACCACAACCTGTTGGCTCCCGGTCGATTGCCGCCATAGATCAAAACATCCGAATCCACGACAAATGGCAATCCGACGAGCACACAAAAGACCACGAACGAAAACCAGAGGACTCCGCGAATCTTTTTTCCAGTCTTGCCGAGAGTTTGGTTCGGGTGTTGATTCATCGGAAATATCTATCGGCTGGAAGACCCGGTCAAACAGCAGTTGCGCTATTCAGCCACCGCCGGTGTCGCTTGTGGCAGTTGTTTATGCGATCCGTCGCAAAAGGGAGCGTTGGCAGTCTTTTTGCACTGGCACAAGAATGCAGTCTTCGCCTCGGGCACGGTAAAAATTTGCGGCTTGAAGTCGGAACCTTTGTGGGCCCCATTGCAAAAGGGTTGGTTGGCCGACAAGCCGCACGTGCAGAACGCATAGTTCTTACC
>JBEBGH010000153.1:0-11777 GCA_040081565.1 Pirellulaceae bacterium | reverse complement strand
TTCAAAAATGGATTCGCCATCGCAGATCCATTTTTCGTGGGCGAGTTGCTCGTCTTCGCGGAGTTTGTATTGCGGGTCGTCGCCGTCCTTGGCGGGCGGTCCAGCGAAATCCCAGAATTTCGAAGCTTCGTAACTGGCCTTGTCTGGACCTTGATAACGTACCTCGCCTTGGATAACCGAGGCTCCGGCAAGTTGACCTGTTTTGGGGTCGCGGTAATTGCAGGCGGCCGTGTTGTATTCGATGCGTTGAAAATCCACGATGCAGCGACTGATTTGACCGCTGCTTTTTTCCCAAGCCTCCAGGAGCGCGATGACGTAGTCGGAATGGTCTTTCGGCAGGGGAAAACCGGGCGGAAGTTTTGGTTCGTCGTATTGGCGGACTTCGAGGGGGTTTGCCTGTTGAGTTTGCCTAATCGTTGATTGTTCTTGTTCGACGCGTTGTCGTTGAAGTTCCAGGCTCTGTTTAGTGAGACGGCTGTCGTTCGCAGCATCCTGTTGGCCTGAAGCGATTTCAGAAAGCGAAACAAAAGCAAGGGCGAGAAAAATCGATGGCCGTAACATGGCTGTCTTCCTTGACATGGCATTGGGAATGGGTCAACTCGATTGCCTGTTTATATCAAAAGACGTTGTCACCAACCCAGACCAGTGGATGGCGAATTCTAATTCGCTAGCACGTCAATTTCGCGAAACTGCGTCTTCAATGATAGTTCTCAGCTTGGGCGCCGCGATATCAGCGAAAGCGACAACCTCTTCTCCAGATGTAGGGTCGAGTGAATCGGGTTTGGCAACATTGGTAACGATCGATAAACCGAGTACACGAATTCCGAGCTCAGTAGCGACACAAACTTCGGGGATCGTCGACATGCCTACGGTGTCTCCGCCCAAACGGCGCAAATACCGGTATTCGGCTCGCGTTTCGTAATTAGGGCCCAACATTCCGACGTAGACACCGCGGTGCAAAGCAAAGTTGTTTCGACGAGCACAGGCCGCTGCCTGTTCCATCATTGGCTGATCGTAGGCTTGGTCGCTCCGCAAACCAGTTGTTCGTTCAAAGTTCCAAAAATTGGTCGGTTGAGCTCGTCGAAACATAAGGTCGAGATGGCTGTCGATCATCATGATGTCGCCGCTGACGAAGTTTGGATTAATTCCACCGGCGGCATTACTGACGAAAAGTTTTTTGATCCCTAATTGGTGCATCACGCGAATCCCCAGCGTGGCTAACTCCACGGAGTAGCCTTCGTAGAGATGAAATCGCCCTTGCATTGCGACGACGTTCACTCCGGCTAACTTGCCACAAACAAGTTTGCCGGCGTGCCCGATGGCGGTGCTTACCGGAAAATTAGGGATGTCGCGATAAGGGAAAACTTTTTCGGCCACGATCGCCCTGGCGACTTCCCCCGCTCCAGTGCCCAGGACGATTCCGAAATGCGGTCGACCGGTCCACTGGTTTTGGAGCCATTCGGCGCTGGCTGAGGCAATTGATTGAATGGAGGCGACGTTCATCTGTTTTTACCGGATCATGCGTGCGGAATTGATCACGCGGCTTGCGCGGCTTTATTTTTCGCCCTCCAACACTCCCAAAACCAGTTCTGTGAGTTTAGGCTCCGCCGCATTGGCGATCTTCACGATCTCATGCGGATCGGCGGGCTTCAAGGAATCGGGAAAACACATATCCGTGACGATTGAGAAGCCGACAACGCGCATTCCCGAATGGACGGCGACGATGACTTCGGGAACGGTCGACATGCCGACGACATCGGCACCGATGGTGCGGAGGAAGCGATATTCGGCTCGGGTTTCGAGGTTTGGGCCGGAGACCGCAACGAAGACACCTTTGTGAGCGACAATGTCTTTCGCTCGAGCAATCGACAGAGCACGATCAATCAGTTTGTGGCAGTAGGGCTCTGACATGTCAGGAAATCGCGGTCCTAGCCGATCATCGTTAATTCCGATTAACGGATTATCGCCCAGCAAATTAATGTGATCTTCGATCAGCATAATATCGCCGCACTTGTAGTAGGGATTCATGCCGCCGCAGGCGTTTGAGACAACCAATAGATCCGCACCCAGCGCCTTCATCACTCGCACCGGAAAAGTGATGTACTTCAGCGGGTATCCTTCGTACAAATGCTGACGCCCCTCCATTGCCATGATTGGCAAGCCATTCAGTTTTCCGCAGACGAGTCGTCCTCGGTGGCTAAGGGCCGTGGACTTGAGAAAGTTTGGAATGTCACCGTAGTCGATTGCCGCCTCAACATCGATTTTTTTTACGAGCGGACCAAGGCCCGTACCCAAAATAATTCCAGCCTTGGGGACTTGGCTCCACTTGCTGCGGATAAATGCGGTGGTTTCCTGGATTTTGTCAAACAGCTCAAGCATGAGATTTCCTAAATATGAGTTTGGCGTGAATCGCTCGAAAACAATTCGCAGCAAATCCTGTTAGGCCAGCTCTCAAGTTAACGGATGCTTCGTCCCTTGCTCAAGTAGACTATTGCAGTTGGAATGTCATTTCCGGCGTAACATGTTGGCGATTCGGCGAATGGTTCGCATGGGCGACATGCTCATTGAGAATGCCAATCGTGAATAGCCTTTGATTGGTTGCCCGCTGTAGATTTCGGCAACGGCTTCTCGATATTCTCCAATGGCAAGCGCATCCAGATAAAAGAGCCAGGACTGGGGCCAGCGTCGACTGCGGTGATCGCGCAAAAATTCTTCGTAAGAAATTTCCGGTTGCCGGGCCTCCCGGAGCAGATAGAGTGCCGCGGCGTATTCGTTGTGCAACTGCGCGTCCACGATGCGCCGGCCGTTGACGCTCTGTGTGTGCAGCCGATAAAACAAGAAACAATCCGGCTGATTGGCGAGTCGCGAAATCTGGGCTAGGCGCAGGAACATGTCCCAGTCTTCCGCAATGTTGTGTTTCCAATAACCGCCGATTTGCTGGAATAACACTCGGCGAAACATCGTTGTCGGATTACATAACGTGTGCTGGTTTCTTAACAGGCCCCGTACGATTTCCTCATGGGCTAACGGCAGGTTGGAAATCAGCCCCGCTTTTCTCGATCCCATGCGTTTGATCTGCCCGCCTGACAATCCGATATCGCGATTTGAATCCAAAAAGGCGACTTGTTTGGCAAGCCGATCTTCGGTCGTGATATCGTCGGCATCCATGCGGGCGATGTATTCTGAATCCGAAATTGAAATTGCCAAGTTGGCGGCCGCTTGTTGGCCCTGATTCTTTTGATGGGCTACAACCATCCGCGGGTCTTGCTGTCGTCGTTCCTCCAAATACTCTGCCGATCCATCGGTGGATCCATCGTTGACCACAATCAACTGGAAGTCCCGAAAGGTCTGATTCAACACCGAATTGATGGCTTCGGGGAGGAAATTGCGCGCGTTGTAACACGCCATGATGACTGCAACTTTTGCCATGGATTGAATCGAAGCTGGCGTGCGGCCAGCCAAATTCCAGCTGGGTGGTGAAGGCTGAAGATAAGCGTGTAAGGCGGAAAACAAATCCATGGTCGTCGAAGCCCAACGATTGTTCAATGGCTCTGACGAACGGATTTGCAGGTCGCACCGGTTTGGACGTTCGGAATGCGGCAATATAGGAAGGAGAAATCCACCAATCCGTTGAATTTTTCGGGGGTTTCAGGGCGTTTAGCCCGCGGTCGATACAGGTAACATGAGATTGACCCGCTTTTTCAAGACGATTACCCGAACCCAGGACTTTTCCGCAGCCTTGCTGTTCGGGTTCGTGTTAGCCATTGCTGCTTGGCTGGTGTTGATGCCATTTAACAAACAAGTGCAGCAAGCAACCATGCTGCGTTTTCATTTGCAATCGAAGTCGTTTCTTGCTTGGTGTGGTCTGCAAGTCGTTCCCTCAATGTACAACTTGGAAAATCGATATTGGCTCACAGAGTCTCAACAAAATCGCGATGGCACATGGTCGCAAAAAAAAATCGACTCGGGTATGGCGAACCATTTTCCGACGCGGATGTTGACCTCCTACGACGCACGGTACCGATTCTATGGCGAACGTCGGCACGCTGAGATGCTGCTGGAATCCCGTTTTCAGAACCAGGCACTGGTGACGAAATGGAAGGTTGTCCGGCAGCTTGACAATTCTCTGATTGTCACGCAGGAGCCAACGAACTAGATGAGTCTCGTCCATGAATTTAGCGGAGCGGATCGTTGGCTGCAATCGGAATCGGTCGGCCCGCCGCTATCCACACCAATGTTCATCAATCGCCTCGTAATCGCCAGCGTTTTCATTTCCCTGGTTTGGAAAGTGAAATACTTCGCCATGGGATTCATGATCTGTTTCGCCCATCCGTTGAAGGACAGCTTCTTTCCGACGATCCTCAGCAATACCTTCGTTTCAATGGGCTGCTATTTCCTGGCGATGATGAGCTGCATTGTCATTGTCTCCACCCGCCAAACAAAGGTAGCGTTGGGTTGTGCCGTTGCTCTGGCGGCCAGCCTGTACATTTTGTGTATTCACCAGCAAACGTACAACGATGTTACGTTCTTGACCTGTTTTTGGACGGCGATTTGGTCCATCTGGTTTACATCGCGAATCGACCGAGACCCGGAAAACGCACTCTTGGAGAAAGGTGTATTTCTTTCTCACGTCGTCCTTTCGGTAATTTTTCTGGGGGGAGCCGTCGGGAAGATGACGCCGGGATATTGGACTGGCCAAGTGCTGTACGAGATCTATTTCGCGGATCGAGACTTTTGGTTTTTCAATACCTTGCGGGAATCCTTTGCCGACGAAACGCTTCACTTTATTTCCGGCTGGTACTCGCGATTTGTGATTGGCACCGAGCTCGCTTGTTCCCTGTTGTGGCTGCTGCCCCCGCGCCTGGCTTCGTTGCTGGCCCTGGTCACTTGTTGCGGGATTTGCATCATGAGCAACGTGCTGCTGTTCTCTGTTCTCACCTGCCTGATCGGCTTGAGCCTCGTCGGCCTGGTGCGTTCAACAATCAGCGTCGCAGAACCGGTAGGAACCTGAGAGATTCAGCGGCGTTCGCCAGTCATCGAACCGTTTTGGGCGGAGTTGAGGCTTTGCGATCCTTGGGGACGAAGCGAATCGAATCCAGCAACTTGACATCGGCGTTACCGAATGACTCCAGAGCTTCGTCTTCGATCGTCAGAACCACTGCCACGCAACTGCCATCGGATTGGCTGAGATGGTAATAAATCCAGCTCATGGGAATTTCTTCCTCGACGCCAGAAACCACGACTTGCAGAACCTTCATTCCCGTGGATGTAGTCATGGTCGTCGAACTGGTGATCTTGGCGCCTGAATCGCCAATCACGTTTTTCGAAAGTTGAGCTTCGAATTCCTTTAGCTCAAGCGGCTTGTCTTCCGGGCGCCGCGGCAAGCTCAACACGTTGCATTGAGCGAGCAAGTTTCCTTTTTCCGCATAACGCATTACCACGACGTCAGAGTCCGAGAGAATCACCTTCCACTGCGGGTCGTAGATCATCTCGAATTGGCTGTCGGAGTTCCACAGCAGGCGGGAGGTGTGTTTTTCGTTGATCTTGGCGGCGACCTGTTTAATGGTTTCGTCGTTTACGTCCCGAGTGCCTTTGAGAGTGCAACTGATATCCACTTTGATGTTCCCGTCAAACCCTGGGGCCAATTGAGAGGCTTGTCGGTTTTCCGTCAGGGTAGCGCGAAAAGCCCTGAGGACGGACTTGTTCAGGTCCACGAGGGCGACGGCCGAAATCCGGATTGAGGTAGAAGAGCCATCGACCTCTCCGCGGACGTCACCAGTAAGGTAGACCTTGGCGATTCGGTTTTTGTCGACTTCCTTGATCTGGATCGAAAGGCGGTTTTCGATAACGTTATCCAGAGAGAAGAGAGCCTGGGTTAAACGGTTTTCAGGCGACCATTTTTTGCCAATTTCAATCGACTCGTGGTTGATTAGCGCCATCAGGGCAAACAGGTCGCAAGGGACCGAGAGAAGTTCTTGTTCCGCTTGTTTCAGGGCTCCCCCGTTCGAAAAGTACTGCAAGGGTCGGTGAAATCCGGCTTTCGTTCGCCGAACCACAATCTGACGGTTGGATTCCAACAGCACTGAATTCGATTCTTTACCGTTTAGCAGAATGGTCGCGGTTGCATCGCTGTATTTTCGGAGAGTATTGCTCGGATCGATTTGAAACTGGTCAAACAGTTGTTCAGACTTGACGCTTAGGGTCATGCTGGTTTCTTCGGCTTTGGGGTCGGCATTGAAAACGACAACATCGCCGTCAAATTCCAGCTGTGCTCGGCATTTTAGAATCGAGCCCGCTTCTGGCTGGAGGCTAATTTTGATTTTGTCGCCACTGGCCGAATTTGTGATAGTCCCGAACGCCACAAACATCATCAAGGCCAAACAGATTTGCAGCGTTGTTTTCAAGTTCTGGTTCATTTCGGGCTTGTTCAAAGGTTCGTGGGGTATGTTAGATTGAGTATTAAATGCCGGACAATCATCCGAAGCCTTGTTTGTATCGGTTTTTAGGTGTCTCAGATTGATGCAACTGTCTCAGTCTGAACCAAATATGAACGGTTCGATTTGCTGGCAAAAAAGAGAAAAGCGCGTTTTTTGAGGATTTTTACGAAAATAGTGAACTTGGCGCGTTTATTGCAGACTAAAGGATAGTCGCAATCGCTCTGACGAACGGGCAGCCGACTCGGAACATGAGAATGATTTGTCCGGCAAGAGTGTGAAGCCCGTTTGAACAGGCTGTTTGCGAAATCCGTAAGAAACAATACTAGCACCACGTTAGTATTAGATTATGGAGACTCAAAGGTTTTTTTGGGTTAGGGTGGCAAAGAATGCCACCAAAAAAGGATTTTGTTTATTGGCTGAATCAATGGATTGCCAACCGGCCGTTAGACAAAGAGAGGCACCTGCCATGCATAACCAATTTCATTGTGACTTGATTCGCGACCTACGCGATCAACAAGTTCGCTTTGCTCCTCGTGAGAAGAAGATCGAGCAAGCCGACCGCGCGGAACGTCTGGTGCGTGAGATCGATGGTTCGAAGACTTATAACTTCGAATTCGTTTGCTATCGCGTCACCGGATATCGTCCTGAAAATTCTCCCGTTGTTTCGATCAAGGGCGACGAACTGATTCATGACTTGCATCAGTTGATTGAAGACCTGACAGATGCCGCCAATGTCGACGCCAAGTTGGTGGGTCAACCGGTGCATACGGTGGAAGAACTGAGCAAAATGTTCAACGTTTCGACCAAGACCATTTCCCGTTGGCGTCAGCAGGGACTTGTCAGCCGCCGCTTCGTGTTCGAAGGTGGCCGCAAACGCGTGGGTTTTCTCCACAGTAGTGTAGACATGTTTGTCAAACAGAACAGCGAAAAGATTAAACGTGGCGAACGCTTCAGCCAATTGACTCAGCAGGACAAAGAAGAAATCGTCGAGCGAGCCCGTCGCTTGGCAAACGCCGGTGGGTGCCCCGCTGAAGTTGCCCGACGAATCGCCAAGCACATGTCGCGCAGTGTCGAAACCGTTCGGTACACAATCAAGCAATTCGACGAAAGATTCCCCGAATTGGCGATCTTTCCGGACCAAAGCGGTCCACTGAATTTGGAAATCAAAGAACGTATTTACGAAGAATTCCGCCAAGGCCGTTCGGCCGAATCGATTGCCAACCGTTATTGCCGTACGCGAACGACGATTTACCGCGTCGTCAACGAAATGCGGGCCAAGGCCATTTTTGAATTGCCCTTGGAATTCATGGACAACCCAGAATTCCACCGCAAGAACGCCGACAAACGGATCTTGGAATCGGAAATGCCATCGACTGATAGCGGCACACGTCGGGCACGTCCACCGCAAGGCTTGCCGCGCTACCTGGCAAGTTTGTATGAAGTGCCGTTGCTGACGCGAGAACAAGAACAATTCCTGTTCCGCAAATATAACTTCCTCAAATTCCGAGCCGCGAAATTGCGGACACAAATTGACGCGAACAATCCTCGTTCGTCCGATATGGATGCGGTAGATCGACTCTTCCAAGAGGCGGTGAAGGTAAAAAATCGGATTGTACAGGCAAACCTGCGATTGGTCGTTTCGATTGCCAAACGTCATGTCAACGGCAGCGATGATTTCTTCCAGTTGGTCAGCGATGGAAATATGTCGTTGATCAAGGCGGCGGAGAAGTTCGATTACAGTCGTGGCAACAAGTTCAGCACCTACGCCAGTTGGGCGATCATGAAGAACTTCGCGCGAACGATTCCCGACGAATTCCGTCAACGCGATCGATTCCGACCGACCAGCGAAGATGTCTTTCTGTCTCGTGCTGACGAGCGTACGGACCATTACGCTTTGGAAGCTGAACAACAGCAACGCGAGCAACAAATTGGCCGTATATTGCAACGTCTCGACAGCCGTGAGCAGCAGATCATCATTAGCCGCTTCGGCTTGAACCACACCAACGAACCGTTGACTTTGAAGGAAGTCGGTGAAGAAATGGGTGTGACCAAAGAGCGGATCCGACAGATCGAAGCTCGGGCCTTGAGCAAACTGCGGGCAGCCGCTCGCGAGGAAAACATCGAATTGCCGGAATCCCTCGACGAAAACTAAAATCGTTCAGGCGAGCTCGCTAGCAGAAATACAACCCGGCCGAATTCGGTCGGGTTTTTTCGTTTCGACGAGTGGTTAATTCGGCGTTGACCGCGGAAACCGTTGTCGCGATATTCAAGGCGCCTCAAGCAACGAAAATTGAGAATCGTGTGTGAGCTGAGGTTCTGACCGCGCGTCCCAAGACTCGAACGAAATTCGCTCGAACACCTTGCTACGTGGCAGACGAAAACTCTTTCTCGGAAGTTTTGTACTGTGGCCGTAACGCAAGAAAATTCTTCACGGGTTCTAATCTTCTCGATCAACCAATCGGCTGGCTCCATTGTCAGGGAGCAGGTCGGCGAATGGGGCCCGGGTAATGAAGGCCTTAAACAGATAATCGACCGTAGTACTGCCAAGTTTTTCGTTTTGGCCGAAGAACAGTTCGCATCCGACGGTGAATTGTGGGCTCTCATCGCGCGGCCGACGCCGGGCTTGAATGTCGTCGTTGAGCGGAAGCATTCGGGTCAATGGTGGTGTAAACTTCTGCTCGGAATCGTCGAGTTGGTCTCGCGGTGGCTGTTAGGAACGCGAGCAACTGCGTGGAATCAAGTCGCGGTTCAAGCCAACCGGGCGACATGGAACGAGCAACTCGCCAATCTGGATTCGCTCAATTCGCTTCCTCAATTGATTGGTTTAATTCGTGCCAACGGAGTTCCAGTTTCCGAGTCGGTAGTTGCGGTAAGCCGGCCGTTTGAACGCTCGATCAAAATTACCGAACTTTTTCGAGCGATTAGCGGAGTCGTTTGGTTTTGGTGGCGTATGATCAAGTTTCCCAGCGACGACCAAACCGCCGCGGATCACAAGATATCGGGCGTCATGGAACTTTCGCTTTGGGGCTCCCTCGTCGCTGCGGCTTTGTTGGTCCTGTCTTTGGATCTTGGTTATCCGTTGTTCGAGCCCGATGAAGCCCGCAACGCACAGTTAGCAATGAACATCGTCGAGTCAGGGGAATGGCTCAGTCTTCAATTGGCCGACAGGCCTTATTGGGACAAGCCTCCATTGGTGGCCTGGCTCACCGCGACCGCCTACCAGACATTTGGCATCAGCGAATGGGCCACACGACTGCCCGGAAATCTGGCGGGACTTTGTACGGTTCTGATGATGTTTGGTTTGGGGCGAAAGGTCGTTCCGACAATGGCCGCATGGTGCGGCGCGATTTGCCTGGTCCTGAGCGCTGGCTTTGTTGCTGGAACCCGTTACGTCACGATGGATTCAATGCTGACTTGTACGGTTTTTTTGGCGTTGATCAGTTATTACCTTGCATGTGCTCGTGATCGATTTCACTGGAATTGGTGGATGGTTTTAGGAGTAGCCCTGGGGTTGGGGTTTCTAACGAAGGGGCCCGTCATCGTCGTTTTGACAATTCCAGTCATTTTCGCGCATCGTTTTTTGTCGGGTAGAGCAACTCGACCGTCGTTGAAGCAATGGGGGTTGCTTGGGGCGATCATGGCCTTGATCGCCGGACCTTGGTTTTTGGCGATGTCGATCGTTCACCCGGACTTTTTGATTTACTTTTTTTGGAAACACAATGTTGTTCGGTTTGCAGAGGCGTTCAACCACCGTGAACCGTGGTGGTATTACGCGCCGGTATTGGTTATTGCAATGTATCCGGCTGTCTATTTGCTGCCGGTCCTAGGCAATTGGCTGTGGTTCAATGGTCCCGATTGGCGGAAAAATCGAAGTTCAATAACGGGCTATTTGAGTTTGACAATCGTCTGGATTGTAGGCTTTTTCTCATTGTCGGAAGCCAAGTTGCCAACATACATTTTGCCCGCGTTTCCCGCGATCTGTTTGCTGCTGGGCGTGGTTTTCGACCAAAGAATCTTGAATAAGCGAAATGCATTCTCGAGTCGTTGGTTAGCTTGGGCACCGTTTTTGGCCGGGCTAGGCATGGTAACGCTCGTTGTGAGCGGACTCATCGCCGTCTATTTCTTGGGTGGCTTCGAAAACCGAACCACAATGGTCGGCGCCGGGTTGAGCGTATTGATCGCCGTTTTCCTGTTTGCGTTAACGACAAAGAGTTCAGTTGAAACCGTGCGCTGGAGTTCGGTTACAGCATTGGGAATTCTCACTTTAGGTATTTGTTTTGCTGGAGTGGTTCCTCGGGTTGCCGAATATCGCTCGGTGAGCATCGCGATCCGAAATATTCGATCACAGCCCGAATATCAAGGACTGCCGGTTGTCTTCGTTGAGCACGAGGATTACGGATCGAAGCTCCGGGTTCAAGGGCTACCCGTTCAATCGTTTGATGAGACGCAGAGTTTCCAAGCCGTGCAATTTCTGCACGCGCAGCCAGCGGCAATTGTCGTCACCAAGGCTGATGTGTTTGAGAGATTGGGTGGATCACTGCGCTGGTCGCGACAACTGACTCCAGTGGCCGGCGCGAGGCATGTTTACTTGTGCTTAGACAAGGACTTTGCCGCAAAAATTCTGGACGAATCCACTCGCACAAGTGCCATTACCGATGACTTCCAGCGCTGAGCCAACTGGTGATTCGATTTGCGGCATACTCGTATGCGGTGGCGCCAGTTCGCGGATGGGGATCGACAAGGCTAAATTGCAGTTGCAAGGCAGGTCATTTGCCTGGCATTGTCGGCAACGGTTTAGCGGTTTCAGAAGTTGGTGTGCGGTCGGTGCGTTTGGATCTGAAGTCCTCGAAGACTTGCGTGGCGTTCCGTGGCTTAACGATACGGTTGCCGATCGAGGACCTTTGGAAGGCTTGTCGGTTGGTTTGGCATGGGCGCAGGAGCGTGCCGCCTGGGCTTTCGTGTCGACCATTGATGTCCCATTGATTGAGATCAAGTTGGCCGGTCTTTTCTTGAAGGCGTTGAGCAGCACAAGCGAAATTGTGATGCCGAGTTGGGGCGGGCACCGGTATGGATTGACAGCCCTCTATAAATCCGACATCGCTGGCCGATTGCGAAAGTTAGTCGATGAAGGATTCCGAAAGGTATCCGACTTACCGCTTCATTTTGAAACTCGGATGGTCGACGAAGCAACGGTCCGCGGGGTGGATCGGAATTTAGAGAGCTTTTCCCGGATAAACACTCGGGAGGAGTATCAGGCGTTTTTGGACGCGTTGAACGGGTTCGGTTCCCGACAAGGCAAGCCGAAAAAAGGTCGTGGTGATTAAATTGTCGCATCGTGAT
>JBEBGH010000486.1:0-3139 GCA_040081565.1 Pirellulaceae bacterium | reverse complement strand
ACAACTAGCTAAAAATACGCAAACACGGCAGGCTCAGAAATTATCAAAAAAAATTAACGCTTTGGCACGGACCTTGCGTTAGTGGTATTCCGAACGGATGAGGACTTTTCTCTCTCTTCATCTCCCGAAATTGCCTCAGTTCCATCCGTTCACTTTTTTACTTTATCCCAATCTTTTTTGATTGATTTTATAACCAGATTATTTCGAAATGCCTCATGATTCGGTTTACTCGATCAATTGGTTGAGTGGACAAAAGCCGATTCCCAAAAACGGAAACGTTGCATCAATTTGGGAAATCGGCTTTTTTTTGCGCCCTGTCCAAGTTTGAGCCGATTGGTTCTGCTGCGGCTGGAGGTTTGTCCGAGAGGCTTTTCGTTACGACTCAACGCATAAGTGCGTGAGCGAGGGCCCTTGCCTGCCGCGAAATTGCCTTCGCGATTAGACCCCGCCTCAACTCGCGGTGCCCCTCGCTTACGCCCTTGTGCGTCCCGCAAATTTCCTCGAAGGTTGTTTCAACACTTTCTCTCGGAATGACCGATTGGTGAACCGGCCTCCGCGATGGTCTAGAATGGAATTCTATTTCATTCTTTCGTTCAACCAATGGGTTCAGCCATGAAGCATTCATTTGCCTATTTTGTTTGTGTCGTCGTTGGGACTTGTTTCGGTTCCTGGAACGCGGCCCCTGCCAGACCGCCTGCATCATTGGTACAAGCGAAAACCCAAGAACCCGATACGGCGGCCACCAAGTCAATGTCAGACCGGTTTGCACGTCTGGAAAGCCGCTTTGAATCGCTGGAGCGAGTGGTCTTTGCGACGGCCAAGATCAGTGCCATCGAGGCCGAAAGACGCCTGAAACAGGCCGAGGAACAATTACGAGAAAGTCGACAACTGTTCCTCAAGGGCTTCATCGCCGAGGGCCGATGGCGGCAAGACGAATTTTCGGTTGACCTCTTACGCCGCGAATTAGAATTCCTGAAAACCACCTCGAAGCAGCGCAAGTCGGTGATTGAAATCGAAGTGCTGCAGGCCGAGAAAGATCTACAGCTGGCCGAGGAACAATTGAATTACACGCAGAACCTGGCGACTCGAGGATTCGCTTCAGTTGACCAAGTCCGCGAGAATGAGCGTTTTGTTTCCGATTCAAAAAGCCGCGTGGAACTCGCCCGCGACAAACTAAAAGCGGCTGAAGAACTTGAGGCGATCGCCAACGACAAAATCCCTGAACCGCCTAGCAAAGAACCGCCGCCAAAGCCCAAAAAATAGCCGTTGCTTGGAAGCCGGCCGACACAACGGCGCACGCTTGCCGCATCGAGCAAACTTTCCTTCAAGTCAACAATTTCAATCAAGCTGTTTTCGACGACGTCGGACCATGGAGCTTCCCGCAATACCTGCCAGGAGCAGCACGGATAGCATACCCGGTTCGGGTACGGCGGAAATCAGATTGAATTGCAAAAGGTTGCCGCCAGTGATTGCAAAGGTTCCGGCGAAACCTGCTCCGTTGGTATACGAAAAGTCACCTTCTGAAAACGTGGTCGACGCAAAACTGATCAAATCATAGGTTTGGCCCGCCACCCAATTATTGTTCACGAAAGTAAAGGCGAAAGTACCGTCGACGCCTTTGATCAAACTGCCCGTGATCGCCAAAAAGTCCGTGGTCGGCGCGTTGGTTCCCAGATCGAAGAACACCAAGCCGCCATCATCCCAAGTCAAGTCGCCGGTGAAGTCCAATTGACCGGGCGAGAAACCAGGATTCAGTGTGGCTGCGGTACCGAAAGTCAAATCACCAATAACATTGCCGATACCTTCTAGGGTCCCGCCATCAATATTGTTTGATGAACCATTGAGAGCCAAGACCCCACCGTTAGTAAGCGTTGTGCTGCCGCTATTCTGCTGGAAGCCTGCCGTCACATTGAGCGAAGATGCCGCTCCATCAACCTGCAAGGAACCATTGTTGGTCAGTCCGCCGCTCAAGGTCATATCGCGACCATCTCGCAAGATCAATGTACCGTTCACGGTGGACAGCGTAGTGTCGATCGCAATATTGGTGGATCGCACAGTGAATTGAGAATTAACACCCGCCAATTCAACTTCCGCATTCATTCCGATCGTATTGATCTGGCTGGTCGCATTGTTCTGCACTCTTACACTTGCCCCAGCACCGCCGTCGATCGCGCGCCATGTTCCGGAGTTGAGCGTTCCGCCAGAAATATTCTGCACAAACGCTGAGCCATCAAATAGAACGTTACTGCCGTTGAGTGCTTCGAAGGTTCCATTGCCGGAAAATTGCCCGGCACCATTTCCGGTCAAGACTACGGTGCCACCACCTGTCGCCCGGACCACGCCGTTATTGGTAAACGATGGATTTGCACCAAGATTTACGGGGTCGATGGTTAAACTTTCGCCAGCGCCGGCTTGGAAGGTTCCTTGGTTAATCATCACTACGGAATTCGTCCCCGCATTTCCCGTACCGGAAATCGTGTTGTCTACGTTGGTTAAGATGCTCCCTGCGCCATCGCCGGCAATGCGGGCATTGTTTCCTGACATATTGACGGAGCCACCCCCGTTCAAATTGACCGGGCCGCTCACAAACATTTGGGTAACGTTGCCTCCACCGACGAACTGCATGTTCCCGGAATTGGTCAGACTGGTCGCGATAGTCAGCGTACCGTTGTCATCCTTGCGGAAATTACCGGTATTCGTCACATCAACCCAAGTTGCATTATTGCCGGCGTTGACGCGAATCAATCCGTCGCCCACCGTCGAAAACGTTGCATTGCGAACCACGGCACCACTTATTAGATCAATCCGCGAACTTGCTTGGGCCTCGAACAGGCCGCCCGGTGCGCCATGAAATTCCCCGTTACCAAACCCTGTCAACGTCACTAGGCCCCCGCCCGTGGCCCGGACCACGCCGCTATTGGTAAACGCTGCGTTGCCAACACCAAGATTGACCGGGTCGATAGTTAGACTTTCGCCAGCGCCGGCTTGGAAGGTTCCTTGGTTAATCATCACTACGGAATTCGTGCCTGCATTTCCGGTTCCGGAAATCGTGTTGTCTACGTTGGTTAAGATGCTCCCTGCGCCATCGCCGGCAATGCGGGCATTGTTTCCTGACATATTGACGGAGCCACCCCCGTTC
>JBEBGH010000152.1:0-11846 GCA_040081565.1 Pirellulaceae bacterium | reverse complement strand
ATCTTTTCGCTGTGACTTCAAACATCGGCCACAGACGAATTTTCAGGCATCGACCTGATTGGCGAAACCGCCTCACCCAGCGAGGCCATGATGAGTATCAAAGGGTTGCAGACGAAGCCCTCGATCTACCGGTTTGACTCGCGTTGAGTTAACTGCTCGGGCTCGCTGAATCCTACCGTTATGCCCTCACCGATGCGAAAGATACCAATTACTCCCGGCAAGTTGACTGGCGATGTGCTCGAAGCGTGCCATCGTCGCTACTTAGATGGGGCCGATTTGTCTGGATGGGCCGAAGCGCTCTTGATTGCTGGCTACGATTCAGACGCAATTATCGAAGCGATCGGAAACCCAGGCATGCATTGGGAACGTGTACCTGCCGTGTTTTCACGGATGTGTAGCGAGGTCGGATTGAGCGAAGACGTGGCCAATGAAATACCCACGCTGAAAGAAGAGGTAATGATCGAGGAATACCGACAAGGTCATCGGCAAGCCGCCGATCTCTTGCATCGCGTCGATGATTTCAGAAAGCGAATTGGCTTTCCCGAAACGATCGAAGTGCGGATCATGGAAGACAATGACGATGGCACGAATGACTCGGGGTACTACGGGAGCCAAAGCAGAATTCGTGGAACTGAACTTGAAGCCTTAGCTCGAAGGCATTTGGAGAGGGACGGAGTCAGGGCATAACCAGTAAGCGACGGTCTTAAGACATGTCAATAGGCAAGTCAAAATCTTGCGGTTGTGGGAAGATAATGGCGAAGATAAGGGGACGCAGCTCAATACGCTAAATGAGCTGCGTCCCCTTTTGTCTGTCCAGATCGAAGAATCTCGTCTCGTTGCAGCGCTAAGGGAATGCCTTGCCCTTGGCCGAACTCAGCCTGCTAGTCACTACATTGTCGCCCACAACGAAGATGAATGGTGTGAAATTGTCGCTGAATCATATCGGATCACGATTGACGATGTGGATGCTTGAGCCCGCACACCTCGCCGCCTTCGATAACAAGGGGCACTGGATCGGTCGGACTGGAGTATGATGTGAATTAGCAATCCTCGCCGAAAAAAGCGATGCGCAAGCCGCCGATGACAATTTTTTTGAATCCCTGGTCTTTTCGCGGTGGCTCGGTTCCACCGACGTAACGGCCTTGAAAGATATAAAATGAAACTTCCGGTCGTACAGGGAACAATCGACAGGCGCATTCTGGCGAACTATCGTATCGACCCAAATGTGCTGAAAGCGATTCTTCCGCATCCATTTCGACCCATGATCGTAAATGGATTCGGTATTGGCGGCATTTGTTTAATACGGCTGAAGGCGATACGCCCTCGCTTTTTCCCGTTTCGTTTTGGGCTCGGTTCGGAAAACGCGGCACATAGAATTGCGGTCGAATGGGATAAAGACGGCAAGGTACTCGAGGGCGTATACATTCCGCGAAGAGACACGAGTTCACGGCTGAATACTCTTGTTGGGGGTCGCATTTTCCCCGGAGTTCATCACCATGCTTCTTTTGCCGTCAAAGAGTCACCAGAGTCACTTTCAGTTAGCTTGACCAGTGATGATCGCGAAACGCATGTTTCAATATTGGGTACGGTAACAGAAACTTTCCCAACGACCTCCGTATTCTCGTCATTGTCTGTCGCTTCAGACTTTTTCAAGCGTGGGTCGTTGGGTTATTCCGTTACGCAGGTCGACGGAAAGTACGATGGTCTGGAACTCCGGTGTCGCGACTGGAAAATGGAAACGCTCAATGTCGAAAAGATCGAATCTAGCTTTTTCGACGACAACTCGCGTTTCCCGGCAGATGCGATAAAATTCGATTGTGCTTTGTTGATGAGAGCGATCGAACATGAGTGGCATGGACGTGAAGAGCTCTGTTGTCCAGCATCAAGATTGCCGTAGAAACAGTTTCACTCCTGACTTGCGGCGTTCGTCCGCGCGGCACCGAAAACGACTTCCAAGGGAGGCCACTGTGGCACACGAATCAATTTTTTACGGCCTGATCGACGCTGGAGAAAAGAAGGGACGGGGGGAATTGATCCACGCCCATAATCGATGCATCATCGAATCGCTTCCCGACACTTCAAGTGAATTGATTTCGCGTCAGATGTTTGCATTCGTCGAGCCGCCCGTGGCATTTCGCACGCAGCTAATTCATTTCGCTCGGTCAATTAACTACATTGAGGACTGCTGGCCACAGTTCTTGAACGAATTCGAGGGGCTGATTGGGCGTATGTGCTGGTACTACGTTCGCCTCCACATTTCCTTCGACCAGTATGGCGGAGAATACGCATATACCTGGTCGCCCGACGAAGTTGGACAGGCTGATCTATTTGCTGATCCGCCGAGACCGATCAGTTCGTGGGAGTTCTCTGGTGGTCCGCGAGAGTTTCCGATCGTTTGATAAATCCTGTCGAGGCGGCTTGATGGTGTGGACGGCCCATGCCAGAACGCCTTGTAACAACTCGTTCCACCAAAGCCGCGGGCCGCCCTGGTTCGCGCGATCGGTTGATCGTGTTGTTTCGTCGTCTTATACTGCCCAACGATAAGATTGTTTTGAACATTGGCGGTGCAGCAGTTCCTGAACCCGGTACACCGATGATCTTGTCACTTCTGACCGGTGCCGGGTTGTTACTTAGCCGACGTCGTCGCAAAGTAGCCTAGTCAACAAAAATTGTTGTTGTCGATCTAATGATTGATACCGAGGGTGGCCAGATTGGCTGCCCTTTTTTTGTTGCGTTGTTTACCTCCGGCTATCGGGATCTGGTCCCAACGAGGATAAAAACCCAGCGCGAAGCGTTGTTGATTTCTCAGTGGATGGAGCTATCAAAGCCCATACGGGGAAAATCTAAACACAAAAAAACCCCGGGAAGAACCGGGGCAGTGATTGTTGAAAAGAGGAGCTGATCCTCTGAGTGACCCCTACGGGACTCGAACCCGTGTTACCGCCGTGAAAGGGCGGTGTCCTAGACCGCTAGACGAAGGGGCCGTTTGTGGCCGCTGACGTCGAGTAACGCCAGCAACTTGTTGGTCAAATCAAGCCTCAATAGAGTACCGGCCCGAAGCACCATTCGTCAACCCGTAACGCGGTTTTATCGCCCCGGTTTCCGAACGAACTTCCTAATGAGCCAAATTATCGGGACAAGTTCGCGAAAAATTTACCTGCGGCAAAAATAACAAAAGCCCACCAAGTCGGTTTCTGCCGTGAAATTGAGACAGCCGACGAAGGATTGGGCACTAGATGTCCGACAAGTTCAGCTCAATTGACGGTGGTGAAAATTAGTTGGCGACGAAGTTTTATTTGATGAATGCGCTGAAAAAAGCAGTACCTTCGTCTTTTGCGTCTCGAGGGGACCAAAAGAATTGGGCCACGAAAGAACCCGCACGAGACCAAATCGACTTACCAGTACCGATTCTCCGTTTGCCGTTAATCGATTCAAAGCCTAAATCGAAATTCTTCGTTAGACGTCTTTTCCATGATGCGACGTGTTGTCGGCGGGTTCCGCGCGTTTGATCGCGTCGTAAACTTCTTTACGGTGAACCGGAACCTCTTTGGGGGCTTCGACTCCTAGGCGTACTTTGTCACCCCGAATTTCGACAACCACAATCGTGATGTCGTCATTGATGACAATACTTTCATTCTTTTTTCTTGAGAGAACTAACATTACTCAGCATTCCTTTGTTTGCTCGGGTCGATACCCATCCCCAACTCGTTTCCTGGCGAGAATTTTTTCAGGGGGGCTTGACACAACGTTTCCCCACCAAATCACTCTACATGGCAATTGAGGATAGTCAACGAATCGAACCGGACGATTTGCAAAATTCATCTTCACTTTTTGGCTTTGGCGGTTACCGAATCCCAATAACCCCCACAAATTACCATTTTTGCAGCAATTGCCCGAAAAAAGTTAAGCTTTCATCAAAAAAATGTTTGAGCAAATGTGGGTATCATTGTCGTTGGACACTTTTGAGAAACCACCAGATTTTGGGGCGCGATCCACACCATCATGAACCTGATTGACACCCATGCCCACCTCTATGAGGAAAGTCTTCAAAGTCAATTGGTTGAGGTCTTAGCAAGGGCTAAAGCGGCGGGGGTGAGCACGATCTGTTGCATCGGTACCGATCTTGAGAACAGTCGTCGCGCGCTGGCGCTTGCCGGACAGCACTCGGAAATCCGCGCGGTGGTTGGATTTCAACCCAATTATTGCCACGGTCTCACCGACCGAGATTGGGAAGAAATGTTGAAGCTCGTGGACCAACCGCAGGTCGTCGGAATCGGCGAAACCGGGCTCGACCGCTACTGGAAGGATTGCCCGTTTGACGAACAGTGGCAGTGGTTTGAAAAACACCTTTATCTGTCGCTAGAGAAAAGTTTGCCGCTCGTGATTCACATGCGCGACTGCGAGGCGGACATCGTCCGGTTTCTTGAAACGCATAAGTCGTTGTGGCCGCTGCAGGGCATCATGCACTCATTCACGGGTAATTGGAGCACGGCGACTGTCGCTCTGGATTCGGGTTTGCACTTGAGTTTTGCGGGCATGGTGACGTACAAGTCCTCGCACGATTTGCGAAATGTGGCGCGCAGAGTTCCGAGTGATCGTCTCCTGGTGGAAACTGATTCGCCTTATCTGTCGCCGGAGCCCTTTCGCGGGAAGCGGCCGAACGAGCCCGCTCGAGTCGTTCATACGGCAAGTTGTTTGGCCGAGGCTCGCGGTGTGACCTTGGAAGAAATCGCCGAAGTCACAACCCAAAACGCCAGGGCTCTCTTCCGACTTTGAGGCGGAAACCTAGCGGCGGCGCAAGCGGCGAAACATGAATCCCGATCGCGACGGTTCCGATGAGCTTTCGGCAGAGTTGTCGGCTTGCATCGCTGCGGAACTCGGTTGTGCTTGGGGTGTTTCGCCGAGCATTTCGCCAATGAAACGTGGCCAATAACCCTCCAGAATAAATCGTCCCAGATCGACTGTTTCTGAATCCGAAAGGAGTGGACCTACCGAAGCCAGCATTTGGGTCATTGCCTGCAATTCGTTTTTTTCAAACCAGCGGTCGTAGACTTCAACTCGATCGATGGCGACCTGACCGTTCCCCATCAAGTCAAAACCGATTCGCAATTTCGCGGCTGGGTCGAGCGGTAAGTCATCAAAATGCACTACAAATTGCCGCCAGTTTTGATCAAGCTGGTTGCCTGCTTCGTTTGCCGGGGCCAAACTTCCCACCGCCGCGAAACGGTAATAGTCCGCTCCGGGGACATCCGATTCAATCGCGATTCGCAAGGGAGGCTGCTGTTGCGAATCGGCGGTTCGCAGTCGAGCGGCGATTGTTATTCGACCCGTTTCTGAGTTGAGGAACCAATTGCTGCGAACCCAAGCCACCGAGTCCGGCGACTTTAGCATCAGCGCTTCGTTATCATTTTCGTTTTCGACTTCAAAGAATTCGATGCGTTGAGATGGTTGCCCATTAAACGTCCATCCCGCTTCATTGGCGTTGTCATTCAATTCGGGGTTCAGCAGTACGTCCAAAGGTTTGACCTCCGTGGCTGTTGTCAATTTGCCTTGGAGGAAATGCAGGTGTCGGCGCAAAGTCGCCGAGACATTTTCGGACAAACTGACTTCGTAATTTACCAATCGGTGATCGGGCGATTTCAAACAAACCAGCGAATAAGGGGCAATCGCTACCGCACATGTCGACATGTCTTGATCGAAAGTTGGTATTGATGATTTCGGAAAAACTTGGAAGTCATTTGATTGGCGCTGAGGGCTTCGGTCCAGATGCAGCGTGACGCGGCAAGGCCAGGGACTACTGTTGACGACATAGCTTGTTGCTCCATCGTCGATCGTCAAATGCCGAACGGCGACTGGCCGAGCTGATTGGGAAGCGGACTTAGGCGGAATGTTCTCGAACGTTTCGATTGGCAATTGGGAAAAGGCCTCAGCGAACTGGCGAAACTGTTCGTCGTCTTTGGTGGACAACGTCCAGCCGCCGTCGATGAGGAGTCGCGAGTCGTTACGAAAAAGAGCTTCGGCGTAGCGTAGCAACGAGCCGGAATCGTAGTAGTCAACTGGCTGCATTCGGTAGACATCCACGGAGCTGAGCCCAGGGACTTGTTCGTTCAAACCTCGCCAGTGGACCCAGCCGTCGCGATGGGTGAATAAACTTCCAGCCGGTTGATTACCAAAGGCACCTTGGGACTGACGCGAGTGAGCGAGATGAACTTCCACACGCTGTTCGGATAAACTTTCCGTCGGTGCGACTCGATGAGGATGAAGCACGACGAGGTTTTCGTGGGTGGCCCACATATCCCGATCCCAGCCAATTTCGCGGAGTGACTCCACCATATCGGTTGGCTGCCGCATACTGGGACTAAAACCGGCGGCAAGGTCACCACTCCGAAACACGTCGACGCCTGCGAGGTACAATGTTGCTTGCGGGGCGTGTTTAGCGAGCAGCTTTTCCCAGTTTTGATAGAGCAGATGTAGCTGCTTACAACGCCACAAAGTCCATTCGTTCTGTCGATCGCCAAAAAGCTTGTCTGAAATAAATGCGGATTGATTCGCATCGTTTAGAATGACTTGGCTGTCCATTTCTTCGTCGACAAACCGTTGCATTGACATCGGGTCAAAGCCCCAACGTTTCCCTGGCAGGATTGCAAATGTGTCGCCCCGACAGACAACTGCCAAGCCTGAAAAACTTTTGTGCGTGGAATAACGCTCAAGCATTTCCTCGACGATTTTACAAGTTGCCTCTTGGACTGTCGGCGAAAGCGGGTTGTAGCGCCGTGGGTTTATCGGATCATTCGATAATTGACCGCGATAGTCGACGAGCAAACAGCTCGGATCTGAGCCATCGCGGATTGCCTGTTCGACTTGCGGTAATGGCGTAGCGAACGTTAATGCTGGAACGAGTTGCAATCCCTCTCGGTCAAACATCCGAAACAACATTTCCAGCAGGTCTTTTTGAATTGGATCCTGACCGCTGGAGAAGAAACGCCCACTATCAAAACGAGGTGTGGATTGCCATAAAGGGGATGGGTAAAGTGCCCCGCCTTGGGCATTCACCGTCAGCATCATTCCGTTGTGTCCGGAGTGTTTCAAAAACTGGATCAGGCGGTCGGCCGATTGATAAAACGTCTGCCAATCTTCCAGCGATTCGTTGGTGACCAAATCGAGCGATTTCTGGCCGGCGAAGTTTTCCGCAAACAATGGCAACTCGTTAAAAGCCAAGAACTTTCGTCCGGCAACTGACGGGCTGGTTTCGTTACCCAACCGAGCCGGTCCACCGATCAGCTCAACTTTGCGCACGGTGAGCGCCGACCGGGAGCTGCGGTTCGCCAACAATAAAACGGGATTGGATTGATTGGGCCAGAACAACATTTCGTGGGTTGACGTGGCATGCGCCTGTTCATCACTTTCTGCAGACAGTTCGTTCTTTCGAACCGTGCCGGAGTTAAACCCAAAATTGGTGAGATTGCCGTCCCGGTCGGGTTCCAGAATGCTTACTCCAAGTTCCGAATTGGGAGTCGCATCGAATTCTACGCGGATTTTGTAGGGTCGATCGGTTTGCGGAATGCTCAACGGAATCGCCTGCCATTCGCCGGCACTGAGTTCGCTGACCGAGCGGGAACGGTCAGCAGATTGAACCTTCGGCAAAAGTTTAAATGGATCGTAAAGCGGCGAGAGTTTTGCGATGTTCGTGTTAGCGGTTCGATTCAAGTCAATGTCAATTGGCGCGCCCCATCGGGCAATTTCAGGAACAACAGGCGGTTGGCTTAGCAGTACAAGGAACTGGATTTTGCGCAACGCTTTGGGAGCAGAGAACGCCGCTTGATACCACTTTGATTCAATTTCGATGGACAGATCAAAAACGCCTTCGCGATCCGGAACCTCAAATTCCCATTCGAAAGGTTTGCAATGGCCATAACGGTCAACCTCCAATTCGGAGGTCAAGGTCTTCAAGACCTGGGTCGGAGCACTGTGGCTCGTGATTTTTCCAATCATGCGCGCCGATTTGGTCAGTGATTGGGCAGGCAAAGCAGGCTGGATTTTTAACTTCCAATTCTCTCGAGGCCCAAACACCAGATGTTCGCGTTGGATATCGACTTGAATTTGATCGCCGGGCGCGCGAGTCAGCAGAAAACGATTCGCCTCCTGGTCCAGTGGTCCACCGATTCCTTGCTCGCGCAGTTCTTCAAGTTCAACCGTGCGGGTTACTTTTTGCTCCGGGTGGGCCGTTGATGAGATTTCCAAACTGATGTTGGCCGACAGGGGCGCCGAAAGCGTAAAGTCGACACCCCCGAAATTGCATGAAGATGGTACGGCGACGATGAGTTGTTGATCATCGAGAGCAGTAGAACCTGGTGTGTCGGATGTCAGGCCCAAGACCTCAATGTTTTTAATCGCGCCTTCAGAAGGTCGAATGACAGCCCGCCAAACCTCATCTGATCCGCCTCCCCAAGTCAACCGCAGTCGCATTGGATAGTTTGTCGCTTCGGGCTTGATGTCCTCTTGTCCAGCGCAATCGCGAAGCGGCCAACTCGCCGCAATCAGTGCAAGTGCGAGGGCTCGAAGAAATAAACCAGGTTTCACCAACGCTTGAAGCGATGATGGAGGACGTCCGTGTCCCGACATTCTGGAAAATCTTGCTGCGCAGTTTGGAAATGAAATCCAGCGCGCGATCAATTCTGAATCCGTTCAGAATCCGCGGCATTTCTCGCCGAAATTTAGCATTTTCAGCACTCGGTAACCTAGGCCATTTGAGAAACTGCTAGCGAAACCAAGCTGTTGTCTTTAGCCAACCGGCTGTAAATCGTGCCGCGGTCCGACACAAAGCGTGCAGCTTCGAGTCAACGAATATTTTTCGGCGACAGCCAGCACGTCGATCAAGGTTACGGCTTTGTAGCATTCGGCGAGTTGAGCCGGAGTTTTAAATTCTTGCTCGGCCAGCCATTGTCCACCGACGCTGAACATTCGGGCTTCAGTCCGTTCGCTGGCCAGCAAAATATGAGCCACGATTTTCTGTTTGGCCAATTCCAATTCTCGCGGGGTGATTCCCTGCGTTGCGCTGGCCTGGATCTTGTAAAGTCGCTCCAAGTTTTCTTGAGCTCGGTCGGGGTCACAGCAAAAGTAGCTCATGACCATGCCAGCACCAAGAAATTCATAGCTGCCAATCGCGGCCGATTCAGCCAAACCGGTATCCAGCATTTCCCAAAACAAGCGGCTGCCGCCATCATCGCCGATTATCGTGGTCAAGATTCTCATGGCATATCGGTCGGCATCGTGGGTTGATGGCCCAGGCGACAACTGCATGACGTATTGCTGCGTGGAGGTCTCTTTAAGAAGCGTCGAAAAGGAAAAGTTGGCCTTCACCGGCTCGTAGGTTCTCAAGCTTTGTCGCGGTTGCCACTGCCCGCAGTACTTTTCTGCGTCCTTGACCAGTTGATCAAAATCGACCTTCCCCGAGGCCACGATTGCCATGTTCTGGGGGCTATATCGTTGTTCAAAATAATCTCGCATTCTGTTCGCCGTCAGGCCGGAAACTGTTTCGGGTGTTCCTAAAATGCTCTGCCCCAGCGGATGGTTGCCGAAATAGTTGGCCATCAGGATCTCATGTCCGCCATACGGAGGCTGATCCTGATACATCATGATCTCCTCGATGATGACCTTCTTTTCTGTTTCGAAGTCTTCGTCGCGCAATGCGGGTCGCATCAGGTCTGCGAGGAGTTCAATCACGCGGCCTTGAAACTCGGGTAAGACCGAAGCGTGGTAAATCGTACTTTCCTCGCCTGTTCGCGCGTTACTGCTGCTGCCCAACTCGTCCAGTTCCAGATTTACCTGATCGGCCGAACGATGGTCCGTTCCCTTGAAGACCATGTGTTCAAGAAAATGACTAACACCTCCGAGGTCGGCCGATTCGTCTCGCGAACCAGTGCGGACAAAAAAGCCGAAACCGGCAAAGTAGCCAGCATCGTTGCATTCCGCAAGAATTTGCAGACCGTTATCGAGCTGATGTTGTCGGTATTGCACCGTTGACCTCCAAAGGTTGCTCGCCCAGCGTCACAATGTCGAATGGGCCAGGCGGATTGTTTTCTAAATAGCGATTGATTTGTGCAGGAGTCAAGCTGTTGATTCGTTCGTTGACTTCATCCAGTGTACGAACACGGCCCAGATGAAAGATGTCTCCCGTAATTGTGCTGACTCGTGATCGGCAGCTCTCTTGCTGCATAATGAGACCACTCCGGAATTGAACTTTGAGCCGATCAAGTTCCTTTTCCGTTACTCCTTGTGCGAGCAGTTCGATTTGCTCCAGCATGACATTGAGGGTTTCTTGCGACGATTGCGTGGTGGTTCCGGCGTAACCGAAGATCGCACCGCGGTCGTGAATGGAATGACAACTTGCGCTGACGGTGTAGCATAGTCCCCGCTGCTCGCGAACTTCACGAAATAGCCGCGAACTCATTCCGTCGCTGAGGACACCGATCGCGCCTCTCAGCAAATAGTAGTCTTCGTCTCGATAGGCCAAACCGGGCCAGCCAATCGAGATATGAGTCTGATTGCTTTCGAAGGGGATGTGATGGTAGCCGTGCTGGGCTCCTGCTTCCACGGGCTCATTGACGGGCTGGGGTTGCCAATCCGCAAAGAGTTGGCCAATCAGGTCCTTGAGTGGTTCCCAATCCACGTTTCCCGCAACACCAATAATCGCGCTCTGAGGATGGTAGTGATTTTGATAATAGTTCTTGATTTCTTTCAGAGTGATTTGATTGACCGCGTCCGTTTCTCCATCGGCATTTCGCCCATACGGGTGACCGTAATGTCGAAGTCGCAGTGCCAACATGGACTTGCCGGCCAAGTCATCTTCCAACGCCTGAATTTCCTGCAGGCAAGTGTTGCGGCCGTCCTCCAGTTGGGCCTCCGGGAAGTGGGGTGCCCGCAAGACATCTTTGTAGACGCGGATCGCCTCAAACAAACCGTCCGCCGGCAAGGCACCTCCGAAAAAAGTATGGTAAATGCCAGTGTTGGAATAATAATCGCAACCAAGCTCTTCGAGTTTTTCAACCAAGCCGCGGTTGTCATAGCTGCCACCGCAACGGAACGACATTTCACAAGTGAAATTTGCTAGCCCGAGTTGCGTGAGCGGATCAAATCGACAACCGGATGGAAACGCCATGGTAAATGCGGCAGATTGCAACCAGGGCATTGATTGGGCGACTAGGGTAAGGCCATTGGCAAAAGTGTGTTGGTTGATCAATTGCTGTTGTTGCATCGAAAGCCGTTCAGGAAGTTGGCCAAGACATCGTCCGCCAAGAGTTGAGTAATGGACCTTGGGTTCCATTGTAGAAGTGAATCGCTGGGGGGAAACGCCAGAATACCGAAAAAACGTGAACGCCCCGAAAACCGCCAATAACGCAGTGTAAACGGCAATTTAGACGCGCCCAAAAAATTGTACAAATCGGCATTTTGCGAACTTCCAGAACTTGCTAAACCTTCGCCACGTTTGCCAATCCTGACAGACGCAAAGACTATTGGGAGTTTCCAAATGCAATTCCTTGTTGGAAGATTCGTAATCCTGGCTTTCGTGATTGGCTGCGCTTCGCAGCTCTGGGCTCAATCTGAAACGCAGTTGCAGGGAGAGAAGCTGAAGGCCTCGATTCGGCCCGCGGAAAACGCCGCGGGACCAATGAATATCCAATCCAAACAAGGCAATGTCGCGCGAATTAGAATTTCAGCAACATCCGATAATCCCGCCAAGCCACCGGTCGTTACCGGATCACCTTCACTCACAAAGCCCAATCATCCGAATTCCCGACTTTCGATTTCGGATGGTTCGGCGATCAATGATTCCAACACTTCGGCAC
>JBEBGH010000151.1:0-11893 GCA_040081565.1 Pirellulaceae bacterium | reverse complement strand
GCCGACTCCAAATCCGAATCCCGCGCCCGCCGCCGCGCCAACCGCACCCGCCAACAAAAACTAAAAAAACGCTAACACCCCCCTGTTGGACGCTTACACTATACGTACGACAATTACCGTAATCTACATAGAACAACGCGAAAATTCGGCGATGCAAATGAAGGGCTGGGAAAAACCGCCACTCAATTCACCGATACGAATCCGTTTGGAACGGGAACATTTAACTCGATCGAAGTCAATTCGAACAGTGTTTCCACAACAATTGATCGCGACTATCTAGGACGGACAACTCGAATCAACCAATCGGGCACGAATATCGATTCGATTGCTGCGAGCTTTGGTTATTTGAAGACTAATCTCAATTCGGTTACCTATCTGGACGGTGACGAATTAGAGAGTGCGTCAAAGAAAAAGGTTTTCTTCAATTTCCATAAAGATGGCCGCATTCGGGATAGTGAGTACCGCGCAAACCAGCAGTCTGGTGCGGGAGTATTGAACAAACTTGAATACACTTATGACGAAAAGGGTCGCGAACGCTCCATTCTTTCCGCCACTGATTCTTTGTTACCCGATACAGCAACCGTCAGAACTGAAAGTGATTATTCGCGCCCTGTCGAGCTTGTGCAGGGAACCTGCGGTCGTGACTTGCCCGCCAATCGCGAGTGGATGGCTGACTACGATTTGGAAGGGAACGTAACCAAGCTGCTCGGTACGAACATGGCTGGCCAGGCGGACCGAGACAATCCGCAAAAGCATGGCCTGAACGCATTCCAAGTGATCGACCAGATTCCGGCCGAACATTTGACGCCAACCGGTGACTACATTTTGAGCTTTGATCTAAATCTGGGCAACCTGCAGGCCAACAAGCAATACCGAATCAACTTCGGTAAAATTAATGCGGAAGTAACTGGCGGAGGCGAGGTTGGCGGCGGTGGAGGAACTCATACTACCTATTCGTTTGTTCCCATCTCGCAAATTCCACTAAGCCAATACAAGCAAGGTAAGCTACAGGTAAGTTTGCCAGAACAGACATTCATTCGCGACTATGCAATTCGGTTCGAAATTGCCGATGTCGGATCTGAAACTTGGGAGACAATCCCTCTCAGCAATCTGAACAACTATCGTTGGGGCTATGTACGGGATCAGCAGAAGTTTCTGTGGAATTCGGCGAATGAATTGGTGAAGGTGGAAATCGACACGATACACGCGACGACGAACACCAACGTCGAACGGTCGGCCCGGGACGTGTCCTTCCAGTACGATCCGTTTGGCAAGTTGATTCAGTCTCGGACTTTGACATATGTAAATGGACGGGATTCGGCGAATGAACGGACGGTAGACCTGCGACACTTTGTGGTTGATGAGGGCGGGGGTCGGCTGCTGACGTTCCAGACCATTCGCGAGCGACAGCCAGATGGCAATTGGTACACCAACCTTGACCGGCAATTGGTGGGTACCACGATGTCCGACGAAGGCGGACAGGCCTTGGCCGTCCAGTTATTCCAGCCATCGAACACCAACTCGAATGGAACATCTGGAGGATCGGCATCACGGCACCGCTGGGTCTACCGCGATCAGTACGGCGTAGCTCGGTATGTCTCGAATGCGAGTCCCAACGGCTTTGACAAGATTGGTTACTTGTACAACGGTCAGCCGATTGGCGGGACGTTGGGTACGTCAGAATATTCGCTTCAGGATTTGATGGACTTTTTCCCTGGGTTCCAATACGACTCGGCGAGTCGATTGTCTTGGAGTCGCGATGGGCGGGTGTTTTCGAGTGTGACGGGCGGGTCGGGATCATACTTGAATGAAAACCAGGCTGGGATTGTGTCTGGTGCGATCAATTTGTATCAGCGTTCGTTGATTTCTCCGGTGGGTGATTTGAATCCTGGTAACTACGGGATCAATTATTTTGCGGAGCAGACGTATCATGATGTGGCCTGGCGTGTTGGGTTGGGTTACGCGCAAACGGCGTTTGGTGGTTTGCAGGTGGTGGGTGGTGTCCTGGCTGCACCCGCTACGTTTGGAGCAAGCCTGTTTGTGGCTGCCAAGGGTCTGGACGAGATGGTGACCGGCGTTCGCAATATGTACTCGGAAACGGGTCATGTTCGATCAATGACTTACCAGATCGTTGAAAGAGCGTCGTTGCAATTAGGAGCATCGTCGGAGACAGCGGGCTGGATAGCGTGGGGCACGGACTTCGGTGCGAACCTTGTTTCGCCGGGAACGATTCCAGCGGTAGCCGCTCGCGCCGCCCGCGCGACCCAAGGACTTGCACTCGCGACGAATTGGGTGAAAGGGATGGCAGCTACATCCTCCTCGCCACTCCATTGGGCACGAGCCAACATTCATGTTAACGTCGAGCAGAGCCGTTACGCCTTAAGCTCTCTGGGGCTTGGCGGAGTCAATATTTCGATTAAAATTGGAAAAGCCCCAAGTAGTGCAGCGGGGCGGATGAATCCTCGTGACATTCGATTTACTCAGGACACGGTCAGCCCAAACTTTAGTGATGGCGGAACATTGTCGGACGTAGTCAATCAACTACGTCGTGGGCAACTCTCTGCCGATGACTTCCCTACGATTCGCGTCGTGGAACACAACGGGAAGCTCTATTCTCTCGACAATCGTCGTCTAACGGCATTCAAAGCGGCTCAACTGGATGACATACCGGTGCAGCGATTAGATTTGGCCGATCCAGCAGTGAAGGCGGAATTCTTGAAGAAGTTCAAGCCAATCAATGATGGACTAAACAATGTCGTGGTGCCAAAGGTGGGCCGTGCGGATGCTAGGAGGATATTACGGGAGTTCGGAAAATATGATTCCAATTAAGGGAAATGAATTCGGCGAAGAGCAATTGAAGTTAAGCGATGTGTGGACATGGCAGAGCGATCTTCATGCAAGTGAGGATTCGCTGGTGCCAGTTCCACTAACGGAAGACGCATTGACAGAAGCAGATTCGCTTTTGATCCATGCGACCTTCGTTACGGCGTCTGGAACGAAACTGAACGGTTTAATCGTGTATCAACTTGGCGATGACGAAATCTTTGCAATTGAGGTTCTGTCTGGTCGAAACAAGTTCACCTTTAACCGAAATCTTCCTGATTTGTCGTTCGATGAGCTAAAACGCTTAGCGGCGTTTCTTGACGAAGATGTGGAATCGCTACTGCCTATTCGATATTCTGTCGTACCGAAAGAGCTTGCCATCGACGATGGCAAATTCTTCTTTCAAACCGGAACGTTGCCGAAGTAGAACGGCCACAAGTCCGGCGGAACCTCGGTAGGTGTTCCAATGCGTGATGCTCGAATCGCGATGCCGCGTTGCGTGGCCGATGATGATTGGACTAAAGAGCGGCGGCAGGAAGCCGCCGCAATGTCTTAGCAGGATGCGTTCTTCGGTCGGGAGCGGAAAGGCGGTCACCATTGGCATTACGGAAAGAAGTGGAGGCCGAAGGCACGGCGGGCATGGACGACCGCCGGAATGATGGCCGCGGTGCCTGGATGGCATCCGAAGGCGCAGGGCACGAAGGCGGCTGCGCTGTCACAGGAACCTGAAGAATAGGAGTTAGCGAACCCGAAGTGTTGCGCGTTTCAATTTGTAACATGTTTTGTGATTAGGTCGAGTTTATCGGCCATTTCCCAAAATGGTTCGCTTAGACTCCGTTGAGAGATTTGAAAAATCTCTCAACGGAGTTCAGGTGGCACAACTCACAAAGGAAGAAATCGTGACGCTTCAAACTCTGAGCCAGAAAGGCCAATCGGGTCGAGCGATTGCTCGGCAACATAAGGTAACTGAGGGAGCGATTCGAGTCTTCACACTTGGCGCAGCGAGTCTTCGAGCGGAGCGGATGAGACTCGAATCGCGCAAAGCCCGAACGCGGACCATTGCCAACACGGCCCGAACTATTGACGCAGCACTAGGTACTTACTCGCAAGTCATAAAAGATGAGGGACTTGGATGCCAAACTTGGAAGTCGAGCTGAAGACGGGCTGGAATTTCATGGTCGGGCTGGGGTTTCATCGGGGGTGCGTTACCCCTTTCTGTGGTATACTTGGTGGAAGGAGTTTTGAAATGATTGAAATCAAGTATTCCGGTGATGCCCTCTGGGACAGGATTGAAAGAGCCGTGGAAAAGGTCAAGGATCGCTTACGACGAGTCACGCGTGCCCTCAACGTCGCCAACATCCCTTATGCCGTGATCGGTGGTAACGCGGTCCAACATTGGGTTTCTCAAGTTGACGAGTCCGTGGTCCGAAACACTCAGGACGTGGATATCATTCTCAACGAACACGATCTGGACCATGCAATTGAGGCGCTAGGAAAAGAAGGCTTTATCTTTCGGCGTTCAGCCAGTATCTCGATGTTTTTGGATGGCCCTAACGCAAAAGCACGTGATGCAGTCCACGTGCTGTTTTCAGGTAAAAAGGTTCGCGATGAGTATCCCGAGCCTGTTCCTGAAATTGATCAATATGAAATGATGGCTGATGCTCGGACTCTCCCTCTCGAGCGATTGGTGGGTATGAAACTTACATCCAACCGCGATAAAGATCGTGTTCACATTCGTGATATGATTTCGATCGGGCTGATTGATGCAACGTGGCTTGATCGCTATTCATCTGAATTACGAGTACGATTGCACGAATTGCTTGAAGATCCTGACGGCTAACTGTCAAACTTGAACCACGACTTCCACTTTAAGTTTCCGCGTGGAGCTTTGCCACAGTTAGCGGGGGCTGGTCGATAAATGCGATTAGGGGCGGTGAAAGTACGACGTTGGTCAAGTCCGCTCGCCCGTTGAACACACCACTGTCTACAACCTTCGCGTCGGCGATCTGAAAGTCCGTTTGGAATTCTACGGCAGGCTTAGTTCTGCGATGGAGTTCATGGAGACATAGTTGGCAATTGCGGGGACCGAATTGACTCTCGCCACGACATTGGAATTGGTCGTTGTTACGTTTTGGCTCAATTGCAGTTGAGTATCGGATATCACTCCGGATACCACGAATTCGGACCCGCCGATTTGGATTCGTTTATCCGCTGGAATTGCCGTCGTGAAGGACGTGCCCACACCGGTTACTGTACTTGAGCCAGTGGTGGTGCTGACTGTTCCGCTGAGCTGCGTTGAAAACGGAACATAATTTCGAAGTGGAACATTGGCAAGGTTTTGCTGACCGACCAAACTGGAAATCTCAAATGTCGAAAAATCATGAATCTGATCGGCGACCTCCAAACCAGTCCCAATTACACGTCCGAAGACTGTGAAATCTTGGGGATCGAGAACCGCCGAATTATTGGCCAAGTTGATAAACCATTGGCTCGTTCCGAGATCTGGATCGCCGGGCAACGCCAGAGCGAGTGTTCCCCGGATGTTTGAATTTTCTGCCTTGGCTTCGCTCAAGACCGGTGCGTCGGTCACTATTTGAGTGAGCGCGTTTCCGTTGAGTTTGAAGCCTCCACCTTGGATAATAAAGTCGCCACCTGTCTGCGTTCTTGCCGAGCGGTGCACGATTGAATTGGCATATCGTTCTCGATATCGAAGGAAGTTGGCCACGTGATTTGGTGTGTCGGTATTTAACAACTCAAAGTCCATGTTGCCGAGCGAGCTTGAAAATCGCACCACAGTCCCCAATGCTAAATGGATTTTCAATTCTTCTGTTCTTTGTCGTCCATTTTGGTCGGTCACGCGAACATTGATCGTGTTCGCACCTCGGTTTGCAGTGTCGTTGAGCAAATTCGCGTTAACTGTATAGGTTCCATTGGCCGCCGCTGTAACAGTCCCGTCGTTAAATAGGCCGTCGGAGTCTCGTGAAAGTTCGATCCGCGAGTTTGGCAAAGTGCTTCCTGTGATTGCAATTGCTGATTGCTTGGTCAACAAAGTTCCGCTGGATGCAACAGATTTTGTTGCATCGGCAAAAGCAGTAAGCGTCAGTGCCGGAAGTGGATCGCTAATGAAGAACTCTCTAGTGTGTTCGATTCTGGGAAACGCCCCCCTCCCCGGCTTGAATAGGCGACCATCTATCAATTCGTTGTTAGGTGGAGCTTCAACGTCGTTTACTGTCCGGGTAAGGGTGGCGGAATTCTCGGTTGTCACGTTGGCGGAATCGGTTCCGTTATGACCATCGACTAGAAGATTCGCAGGAATGGTCGTATTGGAAGCAAATCGAAGTTGATCGTTGCCCTCATCCAAAAGAACTTGAACTTGACCCGTTGCCGTGGTTCGATCGTATTCAATCAAATCGTTGCCGCGACCAGACGACACAAACACATTCTTCAGCGAAGAATTTCGAAAAATTGTCGTGTCGTGTCCCGATTGGAGTTGGAGACTTGTGGCACCGCCAACGGTGACTTCCAACACATCAATTACGTCGTCATTAAGACCCAGGTCTACGAGAAGATCTTGTTGAATCTGGAGGCTATCGAGGCTGATCGTGTCGTTGCCTTTGTCTGTATTAAGAATCAGGCTTCCGCCGATTTGGGAATTCCGTATGGCGATCGTGTCTGTTCCCTTTCCGGCAATGCAAGCGAAGTCGCCCTTCATACTCGACCCGTCAAACGTGACGATGTCGTCCCCCTTCCCCATGGTTAGGTGGACCCCGCCGCCTAGTGAAATATTGGAGCCAAAAGCAATTCGATCGTTTCCGTGACCAAACGAGCCCAAGAGTGTTCCGGTGAACCCCGTTTCAACTGCGGCTTGAGAAGCAGTAAACGAATTTGAATTGTTGATGAGGGTTCCGTCTTGACCCTGAAAAACGAGATCCCCTGTTGCGTTCCGATCCACTCGAACAAAATTGCTCTGATCATCGCCAACCATCATCCAATTGTTTCCCTCAAGAAACACTTGGACGTTGCCACTCAAAACTTCCCGAGGTTCCAGTCGTGTGTAGGTATCAATCCTGGATCTTCGCGCAATTCTTGGATGAACGGATTTGACTGAGTCGAATAAGGCAAAAAAGTTGATCATTAGACTCGTGGCCTTTCAGTTTGTTCAAAACCGTTCATCAATCGAGATGGCTCCATATTAACACAAGCAATTTTGGATTCAATTTTCGACGGTGACAGTTAGTCTGCGATTGGGTGACCGCCAAAAAAGCCAAGTCTAAACAGGCCTTTTCCCTTCAGCTCTCCGGCAATTGGAATGCTGCATCGGCCAATCAAATTCCGCCAGAAATCTACCAGTGTCGGCATGGTCGTCGCTGCAGGCCGGAGTTCGAGGTTGCCACCGTAAAACAAATGGTCGGAATCGTCAAAATCGCTGCCCTTCTGAACTCTATCATCCGTTCCCTTGCCATCGAATCTCTTGCCAAAAGGCCTTCTATCCCCGAATTTTCGCAATTCAAGAAAAAATCTGGAACAATCCTCTAAGAAACGTCGTCCAACCGAGTCATATTGACTGAGAGGATGACCGCAGTGTGATTCAAAAGTTCCAGACATCGCCAATGAGACCTCCTTTGGAATCTCCTCCCATAGTCGACCAACAAGTTGCTACGGGCGTGAGTGACCTCACGCTGGAAGTGTTGTTTGCTTCCGAGGAAACGCCGCTGCTCCACTACGCGTTTTCGCTGGTTGGACGCAGAGCGGTTGCCGAGGAAATCGTCCAGGAAGTTTTCTTGCAACTGCATGCCCATTGGGCAGACATCGCTTCGCCGAAAGCCTGGTTGAAACGCTGTGTGCGAAACCGTGCCTTCACGTACCTTCGCGATCACAAGCGAGAACTCCTGAACGAATCGGACCGAGAATCGCTCGGCCCGGCGTCGGAGTCGGAACCCCCCGAGACCGCGCTGATCCGGATGGAAGCCATTGCCGCAATTCGACAGTTTGTTGAAAGACTGGATGAAAGCGATCGCAACTTGGTGAAGCTCAAGTATTCGGACGACCTCAAGTATCGCGACATCAGTTCACAAACGGGACTGAACATTGGCAATGTTGGTTATCGATTGCACCATATTCTGAAAGAGCTGGCGGCGAAGCTGCGAAAGCTCGGATTCGACGAAAAATCATGAACGAAGAAACACGCAAACTACCGATCGAACCAGAACTAGAAGCCCGGATTGTAGCTTTGGTGCTGGGCGAGGCGTCTGATTTTGAAACCGTGGAGCTCAATCGACTCATTAAGGCTCGACCGGAGCTAGCCGCGTTCAAGCTCGAGATGGAACAGGTATCTAAACTGCTCCGCGAAGTTGGCCCAAATGAGTTGGAGACACCGAACGCCGATTGGCAGCTATCGAGTGAACGTCGGCAAGTGGTTCTGGATGTGATCCACGGAAAAGTCACGGCCCCGACGATCGGCAAGGGCGAGGAAGTCTTTAGCCAAACACCTCGTTTGCAAAGGCAGCGGTGGATGCAAGTCTTGCAAATAGCCGCGGTTGCGTCGATTCTTTTCGTGCTGATCGGGCTGATGCTTCCTGGCGTCCAGATGACACAAGAAGCGGCCCGTCGTTTGACAAGAGCCGAAGTCAGTAACTCGCCCAAAAGCATGGATTCGAAACTAGCACCCACATCCGAAGCAAGGTCGTTCGGTAAAACAAAAGAGTTGGCTAACTCGGACTCGACTGATCCAAAGTTTAGTTTCTACATGAACTTCGACCGGAGCCAAGCAGAAACGCCCGTCGCGGATTCTCGCCAGAACTCAGCCGCCGCTTTGTCGGCGATTCAAAACTCGCTTCAACAGTCGGCTGCTACTGCTTCTGTTGAACTAGGCGCGAAAGGGTTGTCTACACCCCCAGTATCGGGTCTATCGCTGGGTGTTACACCACAGTTCACCCCGCCTCAGAACTGGTCCGCGCCCGGCGACGTCAACGGCATCGACTTGCCAAGCATCACTCAGTCGCCGACCTTGCCAGCCGCAGATTACGACCGCCTGTCGGGCTTCGTTCCAGATCAAGCCGACAAACTCATCGCTGGATTTCAACCTCAACGAGGAGCGTCCCCCACTGAGACGCTCGCCATGCCGAAAGGAACCACCCTATTGGGCGGCATTGAAGAACCTGCCGTGGAAGCCTTACGCGATCGTCGGGTTTTGGATTCAATCGAGAAACAAAAAGTTCTCGCTAGTCGGGAATTGTCCGAGATTCAAACTGGCGAGGGCTGGTTCGATGCTGACGATCGCCCAGGATCCGAAGGTCAGCAACTTTCGCCACGCGGTGGTTTGGGTTTTCAGAAAAACCAAAAACTCGAGAACAAGAAGGCTGGTGAACTCAAAGGCAACGAACAACAAGGTCAAGGACTGGCCGAGAACCGTCCCGTTGCGGGCTTGGACAACCAAGTTCCTGATCCAACGATGGCAGCCAACGATTATCGGTACCGCAGTTCAACAAGTGGTCTTGACGTGCCTGGTGGCTATAACAGCGACTTTGGTATCAGCGGTGAAATTAGCGGTCGCGGCGGTGTCATTGGTGGCAGTGGGCAGGGTGGTGGCATTGGACGCAGCCATGGATTGGGAAGTCAAGAGACTCCCCGCTTTGGAACGGAAGCTAGTGACGGAAGGCCCAGCGACGGTGAACGGGTCGCTGCCGAATTTGAGCATGGCCAATCGGCACCTGCCGAGCCTAAATCACCGTTTAAGGGAAAATTTCTCGATCAGACAATGGAACCGATAAATGAATCGGGCAAAATGGGCGAAGCGGAAAAGAAGCTGGCCGAATCCGGTGGCAAAACCGATCGTTCCATGGAATTAGAACCGCGAAAGAACTTCGGCGATGAAACGACAGAAAGCTCTGAAAAAGAGTACTTGAAGCCAAAATCCGCGGAATTAACCCTGAATCGTCTATCTGAACGTCACCGTGAAATTGAGTTCGAATTGACGCGTGGTGGCCAGACCGAGCCCAACGAAAGAGTCACCGAACTCGACAAGGAAGTGGAGGGACTCGCGGGTGAAGGAATCGATCGAACGAAAGACCAATCACGCGAACAATCGGGGAAGTACTCGAAGGGTGCCAAACTCGACGAGCAAAAAACCTTGCGACGTGATAGACCACAAATTGGAATAGGAGGTAGCAGTGGAGATCTTCTAGATCTAACTAAGAAATCCATTTCCAAGCGAGAGGCCACCTCCGCTGGTTTGAATGAAACCAACGCCGCGACGGAAGGTTTCTCCACTTTCTCACTGCATGTCAGTGATGTCTCGTTCAAGTTGGCCGCGGCCGCGCTGGCTCGCGGGGAATGGCCTGAAGCGGCGAAGATTCGGATCGAAGAATTTGTCAACGCGTTCGACTACGGCGATCCGTTGCCGTGTGCGAATGAAAAGGTCGCGTGTGTTGTTGAACAAGCCATTCATCCGTTTCTCCAGCAACGCAATGTGCTCCGCGTGTCCATGCGAACATCAGCCGAAGGCCGAGCCGCAAATACGCCGCTGCGATTGACGCTGGTTCTGGATAACTCGGGCTCGATGGAGCGAATCGATCGCCAACTAGCCGTTCGACAAGCATTGTCGCTGCTGGCTCAACAACTATCGCCGAGCGATCAAGTCACGTTGATTAGCTTCGCCCGACAACCACGTCTATTGGCCGAAAATGTTAGCGGCACTCAATCAGGGAAGCTGGTGGAGTTGATCGCACAACTACCCAGCGAAGGTGGCACCAACATTGAAGCCGCGCTGAAATTGGCTTTTGAAAAAGCCGTCTCGCAGCGAACTCCAGGGGTCCAGAATCGCATCGTGCTGTTAACCGACGGCGCGGTGAACTTGGGAAATGCCAATCCTGAAAGCCTTTCGCGAATGGTCGAAGGCATGCGAACCGCCGGTATCGCCTTTGACGCCGCCGGCATCAGTGCCGACGGACTCAACGACGAAATTCTCGAAGCGTTGACTCGCAAAGGCGATGGACGTTACTACTTACTGGACGGCGAAGAATCTTCCGGTGGCCGTTTCGCGCAACAGATCGCCGGAGCCTTGCGACCTTCCGCCAGCAACGTGAAGGTGCAAGTTGAGTTTAATCCCAGACGTGTTGGGAAATACAAACTACTAGGCTTCGAGAAACATATCCTCCAACAAGAAGACTTCCGCAACGACGCCGTCGATGCCGCAGAATTGGCTGCCGCCGAAGCCGGAGTCGCCTTGTATCAGTTCGAAGCCAAACCCGACGGAGAGGGTGATGTCGGCACGGTGTCGGTGCGATTCCGCGATTTGGTGACTGGACAAATGATCGAACAGCGTTGGCCGATTCCCTACGAAGCGAATGCCCTTCGTCCCGATCAGGCCACCAACTCGATTCGACTGGCTACCGCCGCCGCCATGTTGGCCGCCCGACTGCGTGGCGACGCACTGGGCGAAACCGTCGATCTGAAGTCCCTCTCCGAACTGATCGGGGGGCTATCAAAACAACAACATTTCGATCCACGCGTGCAAGAGTTGAAACGCATGATCGAGCAAGCTCGACAACTGAGCGAAAAATAAGAAAGCAGAATTTAGTCGCCTTTTGCTCCGCAAAAGTAGCGTGCGCTTAAGAAAACGCGGGATAGTATTGCACGCTACTTTCGCGGAGCGAAAGGCGACTATCGCGGAGCCAAAACGAGTAGCCCGACACAGCCAATTGTGCCGTGAACGGTTACCAATCATTCAACCCAATCTCATATGAGAAAATCGATGAACACAATTTTACGCTATGGCCTTGTGATCTTCGCATCGCTGATGGTTTCCAACTCATTTGCACAAGACACGACGAACTCCGCCAACGTCAGCAGTTCGATTGGGGACGATGGCAGGGGAACCATTGTCGTCGAAGCACGAGGGCAACTGCCAAAACCGCCGTTGTTTTTTACGGCGGTCGCAAACGCCACTGTGCAGGTTAGCTCGAAACACATCGAGCAAACCATCGACGCTACTTTGAAAGTTGTGCAAGGTGATGCCACGACTCTTAGCCTGGGCATCAACGGCGAGGACCGAGTGATCGATGTCGAAGGC
>JBEBGH010000485.1:0-3168 GCA_040081565.1 Pirellulaceae bacterium | reverse complement strand
CGATATACGACGTATTCAGCCCACTTGCCCCTTAATTAAGCGAATACGTCGTCAAATCATTCGACGTTAACCAAGAGCGGTTGGCTCATATTGTTTTCCAACACGGATTTGAAGTTCAACTTGCCGCAACCATTCTTCTTGCGGCGGCGTAAGTATCGTTAGTAACGACTCTGGGTACGACGCGTCCATTTGCAACAGAGAATCAAATCGCGGATTTGCATTTCGATAAAGGACAATACCGTTATTCTTCCAATCGCTGTCTCGCATGTCCGAAAGGTCGGCGGTCTGTTTCTCGGTTGTTTGAAGTTCGTCGACGATGATCGGCATTTGCAAGAGCGCGTAAACGAGCGGGTCGATGGGTTCAAGCCCTTTTCCGCGGAGCTCTTGATCCGTCAATTTCAATGGTTGTTGAAAATCGTCAAACATTTTATCCGCTTTAAAGCCATAGTGGCCAACTCCAGAAACCAGGCTTAGATCCAAATCCCTGATAACCGGCTGTTCAAGGAAACGGTGCCATTGAATCGGCTTGCCAATCAACGATTCAGCATCATTTTTTTGGCGATCGTCTAGTACGGCTAGCAATGTCTTCCAGCGTTTATCGGAGATTTCCTCAATCCTTCCGACAAACTTACGATTTATCTCCTCACGCTTGGTATCAGCCTCATTGAAAATCGCTTTAAGTTGATTGAGTCGCTGATCGGAAATAAGACCTGCCTGTCCAATGGCCCTTTCTTCAATCCGTTTCAAGAACTCCATAGTGCCCAACGACTTGAGAGAATGTTCAATTGATTCTGCGTTGTTTTTTAAAGCAAGCTCAATCGCGAACTCCGTTCCGATACTATCAAAAATGGATTGCGCCAGCTTTCCTGAAGTCGCTAGCCTATGCGATTCATTTAGAAGTCGACTTCGATCGGGTGAGTTCTTGGGAAACGTGTACGCTAATTCCATTAGACTATCAACGGGAGCTAGGATTTCTTTCAATTGTTCGAGCACTTCGGGTTTCGCGCCGGACCGATGTCCCGATCGAATCAACTGGCGGGCAATCTGTCCCCAGTAAATCGAAACCATCTCCTCCGATTCTCCTTCCTTCAAAAGTGAATACGTGTCCATTCGAAACACGTCTTCCTTTGTCTGAGAAAAAAGTGGCTGTGCAGCACAAAGCAGGAAAAGAAAACACACTGCTGGTTTACAATTCATAGTCCAATCCTTTAGTGAATTGAGCACAGCGTACTCGCGGGCGGTGATGTTTTCCAAACCCAAACGGGCGACCGTTGTCGCTGACAAGGACTCATTTACCCAAGGGACAACCGCGTGAAGTATTGCGGCGAATCACAGTCAATTCTAAAGTTCTATGTAGAACTTTTTTCTGGCCTCGATCAACTCATTGACGCGGATGATTGCCCACACCATGTCATTACTAATAATCAGCATCTTTCACAATTTTACCATCCGCGGCACCCGAAAGCGCGTAAATTGCCTCAATCGATATCATTCTGGAAATCGAGTGTGCAGAACCATCGGCGAATACAAAATTAACTACGGTGGGATGTCTTGAGCCGAATCCAACAGGGTACGAATAATCGGAGTCCCCAAAAATCAAATACTCGGGTTCAGCCTCCCAGACATCTTGACCCCAAGGTAATCCACCTCGCCCGCGCGCTAGACCGCCGAAACACCAACTATGGAAGAGAGTTCTTTGCCTAGCCGAAATCGCTCCAATATTCTCACCATACAGAAAAGTATTGCTGCCTCCGTCGACTATATGAGTTACGCTCTTTCCTTTTCGGCTCTCCATCGCACCAAAAAAACCTTGCCTCGGCCCATTCAGGTGGCGCCCACCTGAATGCGCGCCTACACAACCCAAATAATTTGTTGGAGCTGGTTGCTCCAATTGCCACAATAGTGGTTCTGCAGCAAGTACGTCGTCCATGGTGTCTGTATTAATTGCAGGCTGGGTGGTAACAAGGGCAACGGCACCTGAGGCATGATCGTCTACAAGATTGTCGGAAGGGCATAAAAAACTTTCTAGTACTCGTCTAGATCCATCGCGAATGGAATCGACGTCACCGATCCACTCAGGATAACTGGGGTTAGAAATCCTGAACTCCTTGTAAAGAACAAGCCCATTGTGTGATATTGACGGCAAGGAATCGTGCAGATTCTGTTGTTCGAAATACGGCAAAATCAAAAGCAGTCCAGAGGTATGCTGTGAATTCTTCCAAAACCATGGACTTGAACTGTCATACCAGACACTCGTCTCAATGTTACTCCCCGAAACCCCATATCGGCCTTCGAATCCCAGCGTTCCAGAAGGAAGTTTGCCGGTTGTTGATTCAAAACTCTGACAAGCTATACCAATCTGGCGAAGACGATCTTTGCACATCAAACTCCGAGCCGACTCTCTGACGATTTGCACGGCAGGCAGCAACAATGCAAACAAAATCGACAAAATCCCCAACACACAAATCAATTCGATTAATGTAAAGCCTTTTTTGATTCGCATGGCTATCCCCGATTTTGTGAAGCAGTCTGAGTAAATCATGCCGTTTCGTCTCGCTGTGAACATCTCTGTGATTCGCTAACATATCCAGCGAGTGAAATCAGAAAAAATCCGAAAACTAATGATGCTGACACAACCGATATCGGGTTGTCGGATGTACCGAAACATCCGCAGTTAATCTTTAGACCTCTGACCAATACCGATATCTGAGCGGCGAAAAAGGCCAAAAAAAGGGCTAGAGACACACTCCAAGCCGCACGTCGAAAAACAGCGAAAAATAAACATGCCGCAATCGTGACTTGCATCCAAGGCAAGTAGGTGGCAATTAACTCTGCAGCGCGAAATGGAAGTAATTTATACTTGAGTACTGAATCGAGAAAATCGTATTGATTCAGCAGATGTGGAATTGACGACATCAGAAAGACAATTCCAATAACGATACTGAACAATGTTCTCAGTCGGAAAACTACGACCAAAAACAGGCTTGATTGAGTATTTTCGTCACTTGGCTGACTGATGTTCACGAACTTTCTCCACGAATTTCGCGATTCCCTCTTGATAGACTCGAATTTTAGGTCCATCCGGGATTATCGTGGGTGTAGGCTGAGTCCACCACAATAAAAGTAGATGGCGGTTTTGAAGTTTTCAATGTTTCGGAAGCCACCGAC
>JBEBGH010000484.1:0-3170 GCA_040081565.1 Pirellulaceae bacterium | reverse complement strand
CTCGTTATACTTGCAATCCAACAAAAAAAGCCGCCGCAAATTGCGACGGCTTTCAAGAGAAAACAGGAAGTGGGACTATTCGGTCAAAATCGTCGGAAGGTTATTGGCGATCTCTTCAAAAATCTGAACCAATCCACTGGTGTCGTTGGAATGGAAGTGTTTACCCCCGCCAGCGGCCGCCACCTGTTGCATCCGAGTTTGGTCGGCACCGGTTGTGAAGGTAACGGCGTGGACTGTAATGTTGTATGTATCCGACATATTCTGGACTACGGTCACCGGATCCGGATTAGAGTTGTTTTCACCGTCGGTGAGAACAACAATTGTCTTCGCCGCAAAATTTCGCGCGTTGGCTGCCGTCATGATCGAGGGGATGCCAGTTTGTATTCCGGCACCGATCGCGGTTGCTCCGAGTGGATAATGACCTGCGACAAACGTTCGAATCGGCGCGTAATTTGTTGCCAACGAGTAGTTTAGAGTGGAACTGCTTGAAAATGTAACGAGCGAAACTAGTTCTTCCTGGTCCGTTGAATCAAGAATGTCGAAAAATGCATTAACGCCAACTTCCAATTGGGCCCATCGCGAATGTCGTGGAGCGCGTGTGTTTGAAACCCATCCGCAATCGTACAAATATTCATAAACGGCCAGATAATTGGCGCTTAGATTCTTGTCTGCGGTGAGTTTGGTCCAGACATTGTTCGAAATGAAGTAGTTGTCATTTCTATTTCCGTTGGTGTAGCTGTCGTTGTTGTTGTTCGGATAGGTTTGAAAGGGGCAAGAATTGTAAGCATTGTCCCATCCACCCTTGGCAAGGTCACTTTCTCCGCTTGAGATTCTTCCGCGTGTTCGCATGTCGGTGAAAACCCCTTCCCAAGCCGCTTGATCCTTAAAACAGAGCATTGAGCCTGACCGGTCGAGTACCAATGCGATATCTCGGTCAACTTGAGTTGCAATTGACTTTTGTCCAACATTCACCGTATTCATCCCTGGAAAGGCCCGGATCAAAAGCGGAATTTGTTTGGTGGCGGTCAGCGATATGCTGTTTGCTCGTTTTGTCCCATTGTCGACTTGGGCTTTGGTATGTCCGTTGAAGGCATAACGACCATAGCCGTTTTGCGTTCGGGTGGACAAACCGAACTGCAGCATCGACGGTGAGATGGAGTAGGCTTGTCCGGCCACCATGTTTCGTGTTGCGGCTGCTTGCGCCACGGCAATAGCGCTATCCGTATTTTGGTAAATGCTCATCGCACGACCTGCGGCATGTACCGCTGCGTCGTTCGCGATCCGCATTTCAGTCCGAATCAATCGTAAATAGGAAACGTTGACCGCTAGTCCGCAAAGCACCAGAAAGACTGGCAACAAAAAGGCGAACATTGGTAGAATTACCCCGCGACGGGCCAATTCGCGCGAGAAGTTCGAATCATTCATTGGTTTCTCCAATTGGGTCATTCACTGTAGTAACCGGTATAGCGCTCAAGTTTGAGACTGAAAGCAGCATTGATAAATCGATTTGTATAGAAGTACTTCAGAACATAAGCGTTGTCTCTCATCGGGATCGAGATGTTCACCTTGACGTGCGTGCTCGTGGAAGTAATTCCATTGCCATCATTGATTTGGATGGTCGCGTTTTTTGTTCCAAACATTGCCAAAACCTGTTGTGCACGGGCAGTAGCTTCTGCCGTCGTTGCCCCCTCGACCATGGCGTGGCGAGCAGCGTCGTAACAGGCATCCTGAGCAAGATTGAGCAAAAGGCTCATTCGGGTGATTTCAATACACCCGAATATAATCAGCAACACAACGGGAGCGGCAACGGCGAACTCTATTGTCGTTGTACCGCTGCGATTGGTTGTTCGAATTGATCTTTGGTTACGCATTTTGGGCTGTTGAAGTTAGTCGTCGAATTCCCGAACCATACTCACGGTTGAAGACATCGAAGTTTGACTGAGTGCTGAACCGTACAGGCGGGCGGCACCCGAATACGGAACTTGGATCGTGACGTAAATGGGGTCCAGTTTGTTGAGTGCGTCGAAATTGTTCGGTGTGACTGTGACGGTAGCATTCGTGATTCCGAATGCTGGAAGCATCGAATTCACCGTAGCCCGAACCTGATCAGCTGTAGAACGTCGTTTTACACCCGACCGGCAGCCCTCATACGCACAAACGGTCAACCGCTCCTTCAAGAAGATCATCCGAGAGATTTCCAGTGTTCCAGATGCCAAAATCAAGATCAGCGGAATGCAAAAAGCCGCTTCGGCCGCTGCAACAGCACGTCTTTTTGTGTGAGATTTTCGACGTAGGAAGGACATTGGGGATCGATTAACGGATGAGGTGCGAAGATATTAATCTGCACTTTAACCGTAGGTCCAAATCGTACCGATTCAGAGGAACTTCGGTAGATTCTCACCAGATTCATGTCCACTTGCGGTTGCATGATCGTCAGAACCAGAACAATCGGAACTCTGAGGAGGCCGTCACTCAATTACTTTTTGGGATTCGCTGGGACGGAGCGATTAAGACTCTTGAGATAGTCCATAAAAGCATTTTCGACTTCTGCAGGAGGGCGGCTGACTGCGGAACCCTCGGACAGATTTTCCATCCGGGTATCCGCACCTTTGATTTTTGCGCTGCGGTTTCGCAAGCCCAAGGCACGAAGGGCTCGTTCATATTGCTGCGCCGCAACGGTATCGCCAGATTTGGCTTTGTCCGCCATCGCCTGCCAACGTTGCAAAAAATCCTTGAGTTGTTGGTCGGTCATATTGAGTTGACGCAACAAAGCGTCTTTGTCGGCAGAGTCTTGCTGCTCCGACAAGTATTTCAGAACCAGTTCTGTAGTTTCCTTTTTGTACTTTAATTCTTCGGCTTCTGCGGCTGTGGTGTCGGAGGTTTCGGCAGCAGAATTGTCGTCAGCTCCTTGTTTGTTCTTTTGATTTCCAGGGGCGGGTTTGTCAGGGATCCCACCAGAATCTTTGCCGCCACCCGTTCCGGCGTTCGCCGCCGGGGATTTGGAAGGGTCTGTGGATTTCGGATCCCCTTTTGAATCTGAATTCTCCTGAGGCGTTCCCTCGGATTTCGATTTTCCTTGACCGGATGATTTGGAGTCGGCGTTTTTTCCGCCTTTATTTTCCCCCGATTTTTCTGGTCCACTTCCGCCTTCTTTGCCCTCGGAGCCCTTT